>JAFNIQ010000144.1:1503-3238 GCA_017601395.1 Candidatus Brockarchaeota archaeon | reverse complement strand
TTAAAAGATCCAGAGGCGACTTTAACCTAACTGGACTATCAGTCCTTAGAGCGAAAAACAAGTATTTCCGAAAAATGCTTAGTGCACAATGGCTCTAAGGTCAGGAAAACATATAGGTAAGTAGTTGGAATCATAAATGACCACTCATGGGAGATATTCTTGGTAAAAACTGTATTCTTGATGTTTGTGGCAAGAGGATTTCTGAGTATATGGTTAGTTGCTTAGGTAAGTTTAACAGAGGAGCAAATACGGTTACTCTTAGAGCTGTTGGAGAAAACATAAACAGAGCTGTTGAAGTTGCCGACATCCTTTCTGAAGAATTCGGTATAAGGATAGTTAGCATTGCAATGGTACCAGCAGAGTTAAGAAATATAAAGACATCCTGTCTAGAAATCCATTTAGAGCTGCCACAAAGCCGAACAGAAGATGACTATAAGATTAGTTTTGACGGATTCGGATTCATTGAATTTCCCGTGTACCACCTCTTACTGGATTCGCTCATTTCCAAGGGTAAGGAACTTAAGATATGCCTTAAGAAGGACGGCCAAGAGAACCCGCTTTTAACAATCTCATCATTGGATGATTTCAGTATATGTTGCGGGTTGAGTCCTAACATTTTAGAATCTTTTGGCGATGATTTAATCTCCGCGCTCTACCGCTGCGGTTTATTATATTCCCGTAGGTGGCAGGAGATTGCGGAGGCTATTTCCGAGCATGATGACATAATTATGGCGCTAGATACCGATATACTAATGGAAGCAGTGGTTACTGAACACCTCATCAACTCGCTCTCACTGACCGATCGCATAGAATATGTTCATACTCCGAATTGGTTGCTTTTCGTCATTCCCGCAGCCGTGATGCATGAGGTCGAAACATTCGCCAATTCAAGGAAGGAAGGCAGATTGACTAGGCGTGGTAGGCTCGGATACCGGGCTCTACAGGAAATACTCGACCTAGAGGCATCCAAAGATATTCAGGGAATCAGTGTAGTTATCACGGGAGAAGCTAATCCCATTCTGGACACTAGAATTGAACTCCAGGGTTTAAGAGCCGATTTCCAATCCTCCAAGAAAGGATCTGAATTGGAAGAAGATCGGTTACGTTTACCGAGAATGTCGAGCGGGGACACGATTATACGAGACCAGTTCAAACAGTTTCTCCGTCAAATAGGCTTTCATAAAGGTGCTTACTTCCTGACCGCGGATAAGTCGAATGCATCACTCGCCAGGGCTGAGGGGCTTCATCCGATTTACTACAAGCGACCGACCCTGACAAAATATATGGGAACGATACTGTCTAAGATCGTGGTAGAACCGCTTAAGATTTCTTTAGGCGAGATAGGTGATATGAGCGTTGATGTCCCCGTGGGCAAACTCATCTACGAGCTTGCAGTGCAATTCGGCTCAATAATCATACGCTGGGAGGATAAGGAGGTTGAGTTTGGATGCGATGAAAAGGGGGAATCCCTAGATTCATGGATCTTCAGAAGCCTCAGGATTAAAAGGGAGGATTTAGAAGAACTATTGAATGTTTATAAAGGTCGTGGGAGGTTCTTCCTTCCTAAAGTAATAAAGGTCTGGAATGAGATATGTAAGAAACTGTATGGAACACCTGAGTCCGAAAATACTCCGGAAAGTATTGAAGGTTTGCATTGGATGAAGGGCGAGGTCCTATCAGTGGGCCAACAAAAAAGCATCGGATTTGTTCAGGGAAACGATAATAAAAAGTACTT
>JAFNIQ010000144.1:802-1357 GCA_017601395.1 Candidatus Brockarchaeota archaeon | reverse complement strand
GTAATACAAAGCTTAGTAATTAGATTTACGCACCCTCATCGACGTAAAACATGTTTCCGAATTGGAAACGAGTCCATTCTCCGAATAAACCTTAAGGGCAACGTGAATGCTAATGCTCTGCGGCACACGCCAGGAATAAGCCAACCTTTCTTGCATCCTGAGAAAAATAACGTGAGGATAGCAGGACAAATTCCAAGAAATATGAAGCATTTCGAAAAGCCTTCAGCTTCGTCAATGCATACTACGGGGAAGTTGCACGGGGTATCTCCTTTCCAGACCCCTTCAATTCTCTTTATTGAGATTCGGAAGAAAGTTCGACACAAAGAAGATGAAACAGGAAAAAGCTTTAATTCTCTTTATTGAGATTCTTGAGTCTAAAAACGGGGAGATAACTGTCTCCGGAAAACCTTTCAATCCTCTTTACTGAGATTCCGAGACACTTTTAGCCTCCTTTGAGGCCAATCTCCTTATTTTTAGGCTCCCTTATAAGCATTGCTTCGCTGCTGGCTGATCTGCAAGGGGGTATATAGGGAAGCGAAAATGTTGAAAAATCCT
>JAFNIQ010000144.1:614-762 GCA_017601395.1 Candidatus Brockarchaeota archaeon | reverse complement strand
AGACTGGCTTATGTTGAAAGAACGTGATCAACAGGGTTATACTCATAATAACCCATCCCGACCCCGACCTGGATGCCATCGGATTCGTGTATTCCGCTAGGAAAAAATTCGGCTCAAAAATACCTGTGGAATTTAAGACCCCAAGCAG
>JAFNIQ010000144.1:0-567 GCA_017601395.1 Candidatus Brockarchaeota archaeon | reverse complement strand
CGAATTATCCTGAGCTAGGCTATAACCCTGATCTAAACAATTTCGACCACCACTACGGTTGTGCTGGAAATAGTGCGACATTCCTATTCAACCAGAAGTATAACGTCCTTCCTAAGGATATTGTTTCCTACATAGATGCAGCCGACTTAGGAAAGAAAAGGAATGAAGAAAAGATGAACCTTAATGTAGCCATAATGGGTATTCGCATAATGTGCGATAGTGATTCTAAGGTGGTAGACGAGGGATGCAAGGTTTTAGAATACTTGGAGAAGACTTATCATAAACCAAGCAGCCTTCCAGAGAGATTACCTGACTGGCTTCAGATCTATACTCAAGTAGGCATGAATGAAGTTCAAAAGGTCGAGAAGGAATTAGGAGGAATAAGATTATTTGTTACGGGGAAGGGTAGGCAAGCCGGCTACATGGAGTCCTCTTCGAAAAACTTCTCCCGGGTTGGAGAAATGCTCTTCACAACTCATCCGGAGCTCGAAGTCGCCGTTGTGCATAATCCTGCGAAGAAACGCTTTTCCATCAGAAGCAATATCCATAAGGACAGCTGGGTAAACC
>JAFNIQ010000126.1 GCA_017601395.1 Candidatus Brockarchaeota archaeon | reverse complement strand
TAATAATATTGTCCTTGAGGTCGTCACTCAAATCCGATATCGCTTTATGGAATCCTCCTAAGCCATCACTGTAAGTCACTTCGTAAAGGTCCGGGGCCCTAACGGAAACGTTGTGTACCTTATAGAAGTTATGTTGTAAAGTTTAACGTGTTTCTTAACCCCGTAACGAATGGAGGGGAGGGAGGAGTTACATATTATCGGTATTTCAACGGAAACCTCGCCATCCTTAAGATTACGTATAACGCGAAGGTTAGCGTAGTCAAGCGAGATGAGAAGGCCATCGACCTCGATGCTCCTTGGAAGGCCAGCTTTACCTATTGCATCAGTTATCTCCTTCTCACTATAGCCGAGGCTTATTAGAGGAGCTATTTTCAAACAGATCTCGTCGGCGTGCTCCGAACGCCGATCTCGTCTCTTATATTCAATATATTCCGGAGTAGTGAAGATGGATTTACTTTACGATTACTTTCGAAGCCAGTTTAAGGCTCCTGTCTACCACGGATTCCATGTCAATCTGTTTCTCGAGCTCTTTAACGACCCCGGGCTTGGCCCTCGTCTCTGGATGACGTGCAAGGATGCTGCAGCAATCTCTGTACGGCTTTATTGAAAGCTCGTATGTGCCTATCTTCTTAGCCATGTTTACAATCTCCTCCTTGTCGAACGCTATCAGAGGCCTGAAAACAGGTATTCTGAGGCCACTGCTTATCGCAGCCATGTTTTCAAGCGTTTGAGACGCTACTTGTGCAAGGCTTTCACCAGTCACGAGGGCCCTAGCGCCCTCAGCCTCAGCAATCCTCTCCGCAACCCTGAACATGAACCTTCTGAATAGGATGAGGTCATACTTGGCCGGGATGTTGACAGCTGCTATTTGAAACTCATATGAGGGTACGAAGATCACAGCGGTTTCGCCGGAGTAGGGCAGCAGTCTCCTAACTATCTCCATTACCTTAGAGTTCTCCGCCTCAGCATTATCGTGGAAAGGATGGAAATGCAGGTAGCTGACTTCGCAGCCCCTTTTCATCATCAGGTAGGAGGCGATCGGAGAATCTATTCCTCCTGAAAGGAGTGAGAGAACCCTGCCTGAAGACCCCACGGGCAGCCCTCCCAAGCCCTTTTTCTTTTCAGTGAATACGTAAGCCTCCCTGCTTAAGACTTCAACGTATATTTTCTTAGAAGGGTTTTTAAGGGAAACCCTTGCACCAAGTTTTTCAACAAGCATTCTTCCAAGGGTCTTGCTTAGCTCAAGCGAGGTTGCTGGAAACCTCTTGTCAGCCCTCTTAACCTCAACCTTAACGGGCTCACCCGGCTTAACAACCCGTGAAGCATCCTCTACGACTGTTCTCCCTATTGAATCAACGTTTGGCTCAGCCACTGTTGCGAACGCGAACCAGGATATTCCGAAAACTTTCATGAGGCTTTCCTCAACCCTATTAGGATCCGCCCCGTTTAACGGGAAAACCAGCCTGCCCTGAAGCCTCTTAACCCTGGAGTCAGCTATGCCGCTCAACAGGCGTCTAACGTTTTTAACGAGCATCTTTTCGAAGAAAGGCCGGTTAAGGCCTTTCAAACCTATTTCAGAATAATGTATTACGCAGATCCTTTTCATCGCGTTTTGAAAGGATCCGCCAGATTTAAGTATTACAACTGTAGAGTAAGCAGGAATAACCTTTAAACGAGTGTTCTTGACCTGCCGGTGGAGCCTTAACCGGTTTTTCGGCAAGAATTTAAAGGGCAGAGGAGGCTTAATAACCTAGTCGCAGAGCAGCGTCATGGTTCTTAAAACACCCTTGATACGCCTTATCTCCGAAACCACCCCGTCGAGCTGCTTAATATCGTCAACTTCTATTTTGACTATTAAGTCATACTCACCATAGACGACATCCACATCCTTCACGTTAGCCATGCCCTTTATGGCTTCCTCAATATTCCTCTCCAAACCCACTTCGCAGACTATTAGCAGATACGCTTTAAGCATCACTCCCTCTTTGAGGAGATTGTTTTTAAAGTTTAAGCCTTGTAAACATAAAACATATATAACTGTGCTTAGCGGGGAAAACAAAGTAATGATTAGGGCTCAACTCGACCTGTCGATGTTCTTCCTCTTCTACATGATTGCGATCTTCATAAGCTTCCTAGCCTTTCTGATAAGCGCCCTCTTGAAACACAGAAGGGAGACAAAGAGGCTGAGGGAGAAGTTTAAGAGGCTAAGGGAGAGGCCTGAGCAACCCTGGTTTGAAGAGACAGATTAGAACCTGTTTAAATCCACCGGGACAAGTATCAGGTTAAGCTCAACAGGTTTCTCGCTAAGCTTCAACCCCATTATCTTCAGGCTCCTCCCGTCCCAGCTCAGCCTGAAACCCCCAATCCTGCAAGGAGCCCCCTCAGCTATGCTGAGAACCCCTGGCCCAGAGTTCTCCAAGACAAGCATTTTAACCGTTGCCTCGCCTTTAAGCGTTGACAGGAAAAGCTTGAAGCCCTCCCGGGTCCTACTTAAGACTATTTTCAAAATGTTCCCCGGGATTCTCACCTCAGCATTACCCGGCTCAAGGTTTTTCAATAGTAGCACGTCCTCCCCCTTCAAATAAACGCAGCGAGGCCCATTCATATCCTTTTAGAAAGAACGGCGTTTAAGATAAGTGTTTTCAACATCTATACGGCGAGCCTGTTAGCTTTGACGGTTGGCTTGATGAATAAGCGTTTATATTGGCGATTCTTATTCTCCACATGCCAACTGTCTGGGAGGAAGAGGTTGAGAAGCTTCAGCTGAGAAGATTATCCGACGGCCTGTTCATTCCAAGGTACGACGGCTTCTCCCTCCCAAACCTTTCAAACAGCCTAATGAAACTCATGGGTGCCAAGCCCTCTGGGAGAAGGCTTAGGAACGATGTTCTCCCAGACTTCAAAAACCCGTGCAAGATTGTTCTCCTGATCATTGATGCTATGGGTCTTAACGTCTTTGAAAAGGCTTCTGAGGGGGTTAAACGTTTCCTGAACAGTCTGCTTGCTAAAAGAGGCATACTCGTCAAGGCGTTAACATCAGTCTTCCCAACGACGACATCAGCTGCACTGACGAGCCTCAACACTGGGTTAAGCCCACAGGAGCACGGCGTAGTCGCCTACACGCTCTTCATGAAGGAACTCGGCTCAATGGTTAACATGATCTCCCTGAGCCCTGTTAACGACGAGAGGAGAAACAGGGTTTTCGAACTGGGCATGGATGCCGACAGGATACTGGGCGTAAAGGTTTTGACGGAGAGGCTTGCGGAAACAGGGGTTGAAGCTAAAACCATAATCAGGTACGGCATCAGGAACAGCGGTCTTTCAACACTTCTCTACAAGGGCTCTAAGATTATCCCCGCCTTAACCAGCGTGGATTTCGCTACAAATCTCGCCAAGCTCGTTAACGATAGGACCACGAGGTTCATAGTAGCCTACTGGGATAGTTTCGACGGCCAGTCGCACTATTACGGGCCGTTCAGCAATGAGGCTGAGCTAGAGCTCTTAAACACCCTCACCCTTCTAAGAGAAGCCTTTAGCAGGGTTAAGCCTGACGCAGCCAGGGAGACGCTTCTCGTAACGACTTCAGACCACGGTCAGTCAAGGGTTAGTGACGACAAGTCGATCAGGCTTAACAGTTTAAATTGGCTTAGGGAGTCCCTCGTAATGCCTCCCGCCGGCGAGTCTAGGGCAGCCTACCTATACCTTAAGAAGAATGTTGAAGGGTTTGAGAGAAAATTTCAAAGAGAGGTCGGCGGAAAAATCTCTC
>JAFNIQ010000138.1:2138-3416 GCA_017601395.1 Candidatus Brockarchaeota archaeon | reverse complement strand
GCTACACCATTGTCTAAACCATTTCAGAGGTCCTAGCGAGCAAACCATCAAAAGAATTCTTCTCATGGAAGGCTTCAGCCCTGCCGATGGGGAAGTTTATGGAGAATTAGAATTCATGTTACGTAAGTTAATCGGAAGAAGATATAGGGAGGAAAAAAGCCTCGAATTCTTTAAACTCCAATCGAGTCAACTCAGAAGGAAGCTGGAGAAAGAGTTGACCAAAAGAACTGAAATGATACGTAGGGAAGTTATTGAATCATATAAGAAGGAAATAGCTCGAAGCAGAGAACAGCTAGCAGCTGAGGTAATGTCAGAGGCCTCTAAAATCTTCATAATAGATCGCCAAACGTATGAAATCTTAAAGTCCTTAAGCGGAGGGGATAGGGAGCTTGATGAGTTAAAAAGAGTTTTGGGGCTGAAAAACGATGAACTGCTTTGGAGGCTAAATACGCTCACATACTTAGCACTAGTCCACTCTCTAACAGGAGGGAAGTATTCGCTCTCTAACGTGGGCAGAGAAGTGCTCATGAAGGCAGAGAAGTTTAAGGAGTGCGTTTATACGATCAATGATGTAAAACGCATATTTGCTCTTGATGCCGTAGGAGATGAGTCGAGGGCAGAGGCACTTCTGACCCTTGTGAATAATGGCAGGGTGAGGAATCATGGGGACGTGATTGGAGAAGAAATCAATAAACTGGCTGAAAAGTGGGACGATGATCTGAAAAAGCTAAGTCAGTCGTTTTTTAATAGAAGAGAGTGTGGCGCTAAGCATGTAAAACACTTGATACCTGGAGCCAGAATAGCTGATCACAAAGCGCTTGGCAGACTTCTAATGGTGGATCATCTATCTCAAGAGGCTATGCGGACTAGATGGAAATGTTACCCAAAGAGGATATGGGGCGATTAACAATGCCAGAAGAAGCCTCCATGAAAAATCTCAGACTGAAAGATGTACGCTCCTTAATGGTCCTAGCCTTCGTTCATCGACATCCGGGTTCAAGTATCCGTGAGGTAGCTAAGGGACTTCGCATATCATATAAGACGTCTCAAAGATACTTGCGGGAGCTTCGAGGCGGGGGTTTGCTCATCATAAGACTTGGAAGTAAAGACAACGTTCAAAGGTTTTACCCCAACATCTCTCCGAGGGTTAAGGAGGTTTTATCAGGCTTGGAAAAGACCGTTGAAGCAATATTTAAAGAGGAGGATGAAAGTGAAACAAAGCATTTTTAACCATGAAGAGGGTTTTCCCGACTTGAAACAGAACCATCTCCACCACTC
>JAFNIQ010000138.1:1191-2104 GCA_017601395.1 Candidatus Brockarchaeota archaeon | reverse complement strand
TTAATCGACACGATCTGCGAAGACATCCCAAATCTTCCACGGATCCCACTCTACATCCGTGAGGGGGCTAAGCGGGTCATCAAGTCCGTGCAGACCCATTATTCGATGCGGGGCAGACGTAGAATAGCGATTGTTGTAGTGGCGTTGGGAATTGCTCGCGGTGATGATAAATTAGAGGATCTTAAAGACTTACTGTATCGGGCTGAATACTTTACTAGTGAGAAGATACCTCAAGGACAAATCCGGAACACGTTTGAGGATTTACGCACATTCTTAAGACAACTCCATCTTTACAAATCAAACAGAAGAGGTGCTTTCAACTCTTTCACAGCTGAGGAAAGAATGGTTTTAAAGGTGTTAAGAGCAGAGAGGCTTCCCCAGCGAGGGAGACAAATTCTCACAACGCGAGAATATCTCTCTCCCGCTGAGACTTCGCATCATATATCTATTGAGAGGTATTAGAGAGGTGAAGAGATGGGAAAGTTGGGAGTCCTTTTAACGGCGATGGGTCTTACAGCTGTAGCTGTACTTCTATACTTCTTTACGCCATCAGTCATGCAGTTCAACACATCCATAGGTCAACTGTTTTTCAGTCCACCGTCTCTGATAAACCTCTTCAGCTATTTTGCAACGGTGGCGGAGTACCTTTTCTTATGGTACGTTTTAAAGAAGCTCTTAAGCTGGCTCTCAAACGAGCTGAAGGGCAACGTTGAACTACTCATCGTCAAGGGTGGGGAATCCCCCCTCCCACATAGGTTCAGTAGGAGGGTTCATAGGGAAATACCGACGAGCGCGAAACTACTTTGGCGTTTAACGGGCTGGAGGCATCGGAAGATTGCGTTAGCCGTACTGAACAGGGAGCCCGTAAAGCTCAGAACCATGTTCAGGCAGTGGTGGATTCAGATGAGAGAAG
>JAFNIQ010000138.1:862-1079 GCA_017601395.1 Candidatus Brockarchaeota archaeon | reverse complement strand
CGGCCTCGGAGGCAGCCACGGTTCAGCCGTCTTAGCCTCTCCTTCCACAGGGGACCTCATAAGCTCCTTAGGCTGCAAACTGACAACTTTCATAATATTCAGCACGCAAGACATAATGCAGATGAGGCAGAAGGCTGAAAATTTACGTAAATGGCAGAAGAGTATCATCGAAAACGTCGAATCCCCGCTCTTTACCAAGAACTCGCTCAAACTCGTA
>JAFNIQ010000138.1:448-829 GCA_017601395.1 Candidatus Brockarchaeota archaeon | reverse complement strand
TGCACAAACGACGTTGCCGAGTTTTTGACAACTCTGTACCTACACTACTCGGCGCCCACCTCTGGGACGAAGGGGGATGACCTGATAAACATTACGCTAAACCTGTCGAGCCGCTTCACTACGCTTTACTGGATTAGAAAATTGAGCACAAACCCAGAGGTCTTAGCAAAAGAGATCCCTGAGAAGTTTAAACTGCTCGGTGAAAAAATCAGCCTCCACCCGTCGATTACCCAATCAGATATCCACGTCCCGCCGACGGTAGTCTCGCCTCTGTTCGCAATCGAGGCGGCGTGCATCTTCAGAAACCCTCATGACACGGATGCGACGGCTGAGGCTAGGGAAAGCAATGTAGGTAAAGCCCTCGACGGGCTCAGTCAGAGG
>JAFNIQ010000138.1:200-342 GCA_017601395.1 Candidatus Brockarchaeota archaeon | reverse complement strand
ACGACTTCCCCGAGGGCGTCCTCAGAAAGATGACGGGGGAAGAGCAGACTACCGAAGTTAAAGGCGAAGTCGTCAAAGAAAGGGGGACAGCGCAAACTTGAAACGCTTAATCTTCTTAGTCCTAGCCGCGCTCATTTTTTCA
>JAFNIQ010000138.1:0-147 GCA_017601395.1 Candidatus Brockarchaeota archaeon | reverse complement strand
AAAAGTTAAAGAAGTCCAAGTCATCAACAAGCCGATAGTTAACGGGATCTTACACTTCATCTTCATCCATGATGGTAGGGAAGACGCCATCGTCTTAAATATCGGCGCGGTTGACGTAGGAGGCAATATTACTGCCTCTTCCCCGCC
>JAFNIQ010000047.1:3599-15168 GCA_017601395.1 Candidatus Brockarchaeota archaeon | reverse complement strand
CTGCGTGGAGCACTGCTACGCCGTGGGCGCTATCCACTCTCGGTGGAACAGGCTTGGTGAGACCAATTACTTTCGGATTTCCATCCTTCCTGTAGATAACCAGGACATCGTCCACTACTTCACTACTTCCTGAAATGCGATGAGTTTTTTGATATTCACATTTACCTACATCCCAACTGTTCTGAACCTCTCCCTGTAGTACGTACTTTAACGTGGGCTTAGCGACGAGGTTTCCAGAATCATCTACATAGATGTCGAATGCGGGCTTAAAGTTTCCGCTGAATGGGAAATCCATCAAGAGTATTGGCTTTCCCTTCCAACAACGGGAAAGCCAATAATCTAGCTGAAGCATTATGGAGCCCTCTGGCCCGCTGATCTCCACATTCCCTCCCGAGAGCTTGAAGGTCACATCGCGCGCGAAATGTTCATGAGAAGCTCAGGTTTAGGAGTTTTCTGGCTCCGCGGATAAATGGTTAAATCTCTGCATTTAGTCGAATAAGCCGGTATAAATGAAGCTGAGGCTTGCTTACGACCTTACTAAAAGGAAGATTGAAGAATACATTAAGGAGTATGAGTAATCCTGGGACGAGGGGGACAGGGAGGTCTTCGAAAAAATGCATGAGGCTTTGAGAAAAGGTTTTCTAACCGGCAGGGAGCTTTACGAGATTGCACGCTGGAAAACCATACGCGCCTCGAGGAGGGTTAAAAGTAACCCGGATAGAGTTGTTAGGGAAATCACGAAACTAGCGTTAAAGATACCCGACGAGGAGTATAAAATCAGAATCCTGACTTCGCTGAAAGGGGATAGGTATTCCGAGGGCGAGCGCAATCCTAGCGATGCAGAACCCTAAGAAGTATGGCGTTATAGATGTTAACGCTTGGTTCGCGTTAACAGGCAGAAGGAAACAGGGTTTCAACTCTGAAAACTGGATCTGGTATTTGAAGGAAATAAGAAGACTGGCTAGAAAACACGGGAAGACGCCTAGACAGATAGACATGGCTCTAATGAAATACGGCCAGAAGCTTCAGCAAGCTTCCAAATAGGCTTAGGCGGAAGAGGCATTAGCGTTACACGTCCAAGCCTCATTTTTTGCTCTAGTTCTCGCAATTTATCTAGAAATTTTTCGATCTCTTCTTCATTTTTAAAGAATCTTTCATTTAAAGGAAATTCCGACCTCCATGCAATTTTTCGACATTTTCTTCACTAATATCCTTTACTGGAATTATGCTGCTGAGATTCGTTAATAGCCATCTTTCAAGGTCTTGCTCATTTTCGAATGATTTAAGCTTAAGATCAATATCTTTCCCATCTTTTCGGATTATTACCGTAGTCATGATATGTTCCTATTAGAACCTTGCATCATATCATAATAGTCTTTCGAGCATAGATTGAATTTGACTATACAAGGTTTCGAATTCTTGTATTAGCTCTCTAGCCATGCTATCTAATGGGAAGTCAAATATTTCTGAAGGACTTATGTCGAGGACGGGGTATTTGAATTCATTTCTTATTCTGCTAAGAATTCGGGACAATATTGTGATCTGAGCTAAACATTTTCTGAGCTCTCTTTTCTCAGGATCGGAGAAGCGGATTTCTAACTTTCCATAAGCCTCAGGTAATTTATCAGAGACATCGTGTTCCTTGGGAAACTCTATATCTGAGAAATTGAGAACTCCTTTAATCAACAGCTCTACGGCTGTCTGGAGTTCTCCTAACGAGGAGGCATATTTTTCTGAGTTTAAAAGAACTCTGGCTGATTCAAGTTTATCTTCGGCTTCCTTAAAGAAAGGAGGAAGCTCTCGTTTAACAATGTATTGAGTGCTTTTTCCAAGCAACTTATTTACTGCTGGCTTTATTATGTTCTCTTTCAAATAGATGAAATACCTATCTTTATCATAAACTTCGAACGGCTTACTTTCTGATAGAAGACCATGATATACGCTTGTTACTTTAAGCTTGCTCATATCATCTATTATTTTAGCTATGATGCTTTCATCAAGCAGGTAGTATTTGAGTAAATCATAAAGCTTCTTTCTTGAACTTTCTGAATCATAATCTGGCAAAAAGAAATACCAATTTGATACCAAAAGCGAAAAGGCTTTTAAAAGAGACTCGTCCTCTTCAGTGAAATCAGTTAGAGAAGAATACTTAGAAACTAGATATTTCTTTACTTCAGGGGATATTGCATATCTTACCTCTCTGATTTCACCGCCTCTCGTTGAAACATAAGAATGAGCCTTAACGCAAAGACCTATTGACACCAAAGAATCAAAAAGTTTTCTCCATAAAACCCAAATACGCCCGTCTTCAAGAACTTGATTCTCCCATTTTTCATCATATTGCGTAACATATGGCGGTCCTTCTGAGAGAAAAGACAAGTCATTTGAAATAAATCTTCTAATAAAGAAGCCTAGGACTCTTTCCGGAATTTCTTTAAGCATGTCTTGTAATTGCTTTTCGTTTTCAGCAATCCTTTTTATAATAAGGTCTTCAGCAATTATAGATCCCTTCATAGTAGTAATGTAAAGAGTAAGATTATACCATCCAATTAATGCGATCAAACCCTTCTTAATTAGCCTTACTATTTGTTCTCCTTCCTCCTTAAACTCGGATTGTAGGATTCCGGCTGGCTCTCCCCTAACGTTTTGCCCTATGTATACCTTAAGGAGAATATTTTCATCAGATGGAAGCAACTCCATCGTAGACATAATCTTTATTATTGTTGTTCTAATTAAATATTGTGGTCTTTATTCGTACTTTCACGGAGCGCACATTGCCAATTAATCAAATTGAGAAAATAGGACTAAGGGGATCCTCGAAAAAAGATTAAACCAGGGGTTAAACATATTTTCTACAGTGGTGGCAGTACCATCGCCGGTATTGAGGTATGTAAGTCAACGGGTTGCCGCATGTGGGGCAATAGTAAGCTGGTTTCGCGTGCGCGGCGGGGGCGGATACTGATAGTATTGGGGAGCTTTACCTGAAGACGCTACTCCAGCAACAGCTATGATGAGGCCCGCGATCCCGAGGAGCACCCCTATGCTTTTAACTGGGATGCTTTGATCACCTATTTGCACCACTATTTCCTTCTCGCTTGAAGCCACTTCATAGCCAAAGAGCTTATACGCTTCGCGGGCAGTAGCCAAGTACATGAAGCCTCCGAGCAGCAGCAGAACGACCCCCTACTGCGAAAACACCTCTCCTCATACTCATATAATTTAAAGGAACTATCTTAAAACCCTTTGTCCTTTTTCTTCTCACTAGTTTAAATATTCTCCTAGTGTACACCAAGTTTATATATCTCTCAGCATCGAAATATGATAAGACCTGAGCTTGACAAGCTGAGATTACTTGATTTGATTGAGAGTTAACGGACAGAAGAACCATTTTCCTTTACAATATCGAAGCCCATTAACTTATAGATTTTCGTTTACTTCGTGAATATACTACCTTTTCATAGAAGTCTAACAGTTGCGTGACTAACCTTATGAACTGCACCATCTCGTGCTTAAATATTTTAAACTCTAATATGGATGAAAAAGGATAAAATTGCCAAGCTTTATCATAGGAATGTACAAAGTAACTATATCTCTTGTATAACTCGTCTATTTTTATGCTAGAGATTTTTTCGACCAGCTGCATAATAAATTTGTTAGAAGGATAACGTATGGAAATATGTTTGCCGACTGCTAAGAGGTCTGACAGCTCATTTATGAATTCTTCATCCGAACTTGAGAGGGACCTTTTGAGGAGACTAGCTATTATCATTTTAATGTTTTCTTTAACAAAGGGTTTAATTGCTTCAGTTTCGTAAACAATGTCTTTAAGACTAGGAGGGGGCATTTCTCTAGATCCTGATAAAAACAAGAAAAGCGGATAAGTCATGTTATTGAACAGAGAGCTTTCTATTTCACTTCTTCCTATACCATATTTTTTCATTATTTTTTCTATGATTACTTGAAAATATTTTGTAAACTCGTTTAAGCCTGTTATGATCAACCTTTTATTTTTTGCCCATTCGTACCATTCTTTATTTGGAATCCTTAATGGAGGAATTATTTTTTCTAAGACCTCCTTCCTTCCTCTTAAAAGTAAGAGATCATCAATAATAACCCATGAAATGTTTTCCAGAATTTTTCTCATTTCTCTGTAACACGTAGATACAATCCCTCTGTGAACACAATCGTTTATTACAATGATTGTTGAGATAATTTCAGACAGATAAGCAAGAGTCAAGGGAGCAAATTTTCTTTTCAACAATAATCTTTCACGATATTTCTTTTTCTTTTCGAGCAATTCTCTTGTGAAAGATATCAGTGTAGAGCTTATTTCTTTAATTAGACTTTTTGAGAAATGTCTAACGCATTTCTCCATAAACTCCTTTTCAGGTCCACTAGGAAGCCATGCAATTTCAGATCTACACATAAACAAGTATTCATACTTTTCTTCCAGAGTAATATCTTCTCTTTCAGCAAATTTTTCTAGAAAACTTTGGAAGGAACTCCAGTCTATTCTGATTTGTATACCAAATGGTCTCTTGCTGAATGGCTCTCTTTTTATCAAGATCGATAGCCAACCACCAAATTTTCGTTTAAAGAATTCATTAAACTCATTCTCCAGTTTCTTTGATTCTCTGTAAAGAGTTTCTAAGTCAGTTTTGTACTCTTCAGAAAGCCTGTAGAGATTAACTAGGAAATAGCTTATTAATTGGTTGGGAATATCAACATACATATAATGAGCCTTCCCTTCAATCTTAAAATATGGATTGGATGTCGGTTTTACCCCAATTAATGGCCATCTTGATTTCATACATGATATCCCTCTCTTTCCCCACTACTTATCCTTTCTCTTCCTTTAGCACCTTTCCCCAAAAGCATTAGTATGTAGCAAGTCTCTCGATTCTAGAAAGCCTATGCTATCTTGGCTTATTTTCTCTCCTATTTCACTTAGATGAGGAGCATGAAGCCTTGAAAAACGTTTAAGGGATTTAAGGGACGAAATAAGTTTCAGGGAAGAGCATAAGTAAAAGTAAGGCTAGATGGGAGAGCAGGCTGGCTGGTCTCTCGGAAACTTTATTTGGAAGGGAGAGAATTTTATTTCATGGAGTTTGAAGTTGAGGAATTGTCTAAATACGTAAGGTCTGTAGTCGAAGGAGTTTCAAAGGGCATTCCTGAGGATTACGTCCTGTCTGGCGGTATATTGTTCAAGATCGCCGTGGTAAAGGAGAGAAAGGCGGAAGGCGGTTTCCGAATACTTGTGGCTGAAGCTGGCGGAAACTATGCTAGTGAAAGTATTCATACGATTGAGTTTAAAGTATTAAAGGAGCCTGAAACGGGTATCGTTGCTGGTATATGAAAAGCGCATGCCCTCTGTGGTGTGATGATGGATATTTCGAATATTGGTTATGCTTTACACGCTAGAGATGGATTTATAAGCATATTGTTGGTAAGCTTATTTTAGTATTGGCTACAGCAGATAAAGCATTAGACAAGCTCTTAAAGGTAGTAGAAAAAACAGAACCATTATCTACTAAAGGATTTCGGCTATTCGTTTTGAATACCGATTATATGACTTGGAATGAGGAGTATCCATATAGGAAGTCCCTGAGCAGTCTCCTTAAGAGTCATGAATTTACTATTAGAGAAAGCATGGAAGATGGGCTTAAGATGCTTGAAACCACATATATCGACCCTCAGACAGAGGAAAAGGTCAGGGTTCTCTTGTATTCTATCCTTACCGATGAAGGGCTTCTACTTTCTGTAACTGGTGCTCCATCATCTTGTTTAGAGCATGTAATTGAACCTTTGGTTCACGAACCCCGCGTATACTATATGTGGTTGCCCCCGTTCCTTATTGAAAAAATTGCGTCAGATTTAACGAAAGAATATCCTCAAGCAAGAGTAACTTATTTCGTTGCAAAGCGAACGGGAAGATACAATGAGCGGACAGTAATACGTCCTCATGTAGAAAGAACACTTATTTATCATGGAGCTGACGGTGAACAAACTTTTCATGAGCTTGCGATACCTTATGGCCTATTTTTGGAAACTATTGGAATTTCAATCGAAGGCGTGACAGATCTCAGAATGCGAACTAAGGGAATATTTTCTCTCAGGAATATTCAATCTAAGTCTTTCTTAGAAAAATTCTTTTTCAATTATGCTCTAGGACTTATAAAGAAAGCATTAGAGATTAAAGCAGCCGTCCGTAGTTCAAAGAACGAATCGATCGGGATTCGCATGGCCAAAAAAGAACTTAAAATACCTATTCTAGTTCCACTCATAATAAAATTCAGTAAGCAACTTGAGTACGAGACAGCATTAATTATTATGCAATCTATGGAAGAGAGACAGTTTTCGTTATATAATACTGTTCTGGCTAAGGGCTCGGTAATGATTGACTCTATGGTCATCGATAAAAATAAGCAATCTCTCTTTGCAGTGAACATTAATAGTGAACGGATAGCCATAGCACCACATTTGCTAGAATCTGTTGACTCCTTAATAAGATTCTATCAACTGATCGTAGAGACATTTGATCCGAAGGCTATTTGTGTCTATTCTTATTCCGAGTGAAATTTTTATGCCTGAATTAGATAGTTGTAAACAACTTAAAGAGCTTAAAAAAACTTTACCGGAGAAAGAAAAATCGGAAATAGATAAAGCCTTTGACGAACTTATGGTTAGAGAGAAGGGACGTATTGAAACAAATATAAATATTGACTTAAATCATCTCGTGCTTGTAAATCTTTGTATCAATCCTTTTACAAAAAATTCTAAAATAAAAAGCGGATACCTTTTTATCAGAACTGACCCATTCTTTTCTACTGGTAGTAAAATATTCGATTTATTGCTATACAATCCTGATAGCAAGATTGCTATTTTGATTGAGTGTAAAAGTTCTATATCTGATCCTTCTCGCGAAGTCAATGAGGTATTATTAAAAATTAAACAAGTCCAACTAAATAAGGATTTGCTTGAAAATATAGTCGGGGATTCGATTAATGAGGTCGAGTTCGTTATATGCGTCTCTCCTGAGTATATTGTGGGCATGAGGGAAGCTATCCGTAAAGTTAATGAGCATATTTGTTTATGGTCCGCCAATGTTGTGGAAAATAAAATATTCTTGATTCCGTCCAACGAAGATAGAAGTAAAGCACCGTGGGAGAGAGGCACTCATAGGGATGGCAACTTAACTCAAATATTAGTAAATGCAATTAAGATGGAAGGTGGGAGTGTCAGAATCCAGCCATTTATGGCAACATCTAACATGGGATTAATCGTATCTGAACTATTTACAAGACTCGCTTTCGAGCTGATGAGAACGGGAACCAGCCAATTCTCATTTAAGGATGTTCTTACCTTAATCGAAAGGTCTTTATTAAATCATGGGTCAGACGAGGTTGAAAAAGTTGCAAGATCAAGCCTTGAAGTAGCGTACCAAATAGGGATTGTTTCTGACGATACTCCTCATGAAAATGATATTTTCAAGAAAAAGTTCTCATTGACTATGAGAAGACCTCATGGTCAAAGAATAATAGAAAAATACATCTCCGAAAAAGCTAAGGATAATGCTTGTAGACAACTAGTTGAAAAGTTTAGAGAAACTCAGAGAAAACTCTTTAATTACTCAATAAGTTAATCCGTATTTAGAGACTTTATCAGTTTGTTAATTGCCTTTCAGGCTAAATCCATATTAGTGCTAGGCTTAACTCTCCTTATAGTGCGCGTTCTGACTGATTCACTTTTGCCTGTCAGCTTAAATTTCCTTATAGTCTTGACGAAAGAGAATATTGATAGATTAAGGAGGAAGAATAAGGATGATGCGAAGCGTCCAGAGGAAGAGCTCTGGGAAAAGCTGAAAAATTTTGCGGAACAATGGGTTTATTGTGAGGCAAGGCCGAAAACAAGAATATTGATTATGACTGAGGATGATGTTATGGAGTGGGTAAAACTGGAGAAGCTTGAAGAAACTGCAGGGCAAGAAAGTTCTTCCATGACATAAAATACTATTTCACGCCCAAAAAAGATTATCATAGCGCATGTGTTCAGATTAAGTCCAGGAGCTTCTTGGGAATGATATATTGTTTTCCACAGTACTTACAGGTCACTTCGCTCTCCTTAGTGCGTAGCGGAGCTGAGGCACCGCAATGTGGGCACTGCACGGATATCGTTCCATCTTTGTCTATGTTAAACTTTACAACTATGTTGTATTGAACGGTCTCCTTGGGACGGTGTTGAACCTCGTAAACGAGGTATGAAAGGGTCTTTTTAAACTCGTACATATGTGACACGTCATTAAACCTTATGAATATAGGTCTTCTTCTATACCTTATCCTCAATGAATCTTCAGAAGATTCCACTTCTATCTTCTCTAAGGGTACTTCAAAACTCACTTGCTTGTAGCCTATCGGCCAGTATTTTTCTACTCTTCGGGTTGCTAGGATTAGGGTGAATACAAACAGTAATAATGGGAGAAGGAGGAAAAGAAAAGACAAAAAAAGTAGGAGAAAAAGGAAGGGATAAAGTAGTAAAGAAAGTAAGGTAATACGGCTAACGTATTTATACATAAATGCGATCTTTTTTCTATACTTATACTCACACTTATACTTTAAGTGAATAAGCCTTTTATTAGTCAGGATTAGATCTCCAAAGTCGACGTCCTTATACACATTAATGATTCTCTCTTCTGGAAGAAGGGTCACAAAGTCTTTCCAATCTTCAAATAGTGGAAGCTCCATCCTGTCATTTCATAAATCGTAAAAGCTATTAAGTTTTTCCATTAAAGTGCACATTATTAACATATAGACGTAGGCTAAAAATCGCGCGCGACCATCATGACCTATTGCAGGAGAAGAGAGAACCATGCCTTCTGCTTGGAACTTCCATTTGAGCACGTCCTTTCCTGCCCCTCTATACTTAGATCTTCCTGTATGCTAGGGGTCGTGCCCGAACATTGGCCATGGTGCCTCAATGCTCATGCTATTACCACCTTGCCCAATCCATAGTGCTGAATGAGAGCTTCCTTACATAAATGTTATTTTATCCTGCCTATAAATTATTACGAGACCTATGCGCAGCCGACGGATGTTAAGCAATGGGTTTAAATTATGAAAGCAACTTCTTTCGTGCCGGAAGTTGGGCAAGGAAGGTCAAATAGATGGGGAGCGATTTTTAAACGAACTTGCGGGATATTTGAGGAGAAGGGGAGGAGGAATTCATAGCCAGCATACAAAGAACTCCCCCAACAGTAAAGTACTTGGATGGGCAAGAGAGGTAGCTTAAATTTAGTGGGCTGAGAAAAAGTTCTGAAGACTGGCTCAAAATTCGCGGATTCGTAGATTAATAAAGACTATTTGAACATCTCCGGGAAGTCCTCTTTTAGGAACTCTATTTTCTCTAGGGGGAACTTTGGCAGTTTCTCAAGCCTCTCGTCCACCGCTACAATGACGTCCTCCCTATCCAGGTCTTCCTCCCTCACTCTCTTCTTATCAATGATCGCCCAGCCTTTCTTGTTAACCCTGCCCAAGAACCTTAAGCCCGTTCCAGCCTTTTTAGCCAAGCGGAGCCTGCGGCCATCTAAATCTTAAAAATAAGATGGTTTTCTTATTGTTCCTCGACGACCAGCGTCCATATTCTTTTCAAAGATAGTTCAGCTTTTAGCTCGTCGTCGAACTGCTCGTAATGCTTTAGTATTTCTTCTATCAGTCTGCCTTGATCCCAAAGCCTTATGTTGAAAAACACGTCCCTCGCCTCCTTCAAAGCTTGACCGGTGAACCCACTCCAAGAAACGAGTAAACCTTGTTTCGCCCCCACCTTTGACATAACCCCTGCAACTCTCTTAGAACCTTAACGTCCACCGGCGAGGATGTCGATTTCACCTTCGCGTGCGATTTCAGCCTCGAATAGTCGTAGCGCGCGCTACCAGTAACCAACATGTATTTAAAAAAGCCAGTTCTTCGTTAAAATTATGAATCATTTTTCATTTTCAACCTTAGCAGGGTACACTGAGGGTGCTTACTCTTTGAACATCTCTGGGAAGTCTTCCTTGAGAAACTCTATTTTCTCGGGAGAGAATTTAGGTAATTTATCAAGCATCTCGTCTACTGCTATAACTATGTCTTCCCTTTTCAAGTCTTCTCCTCCTATGTCGTCATATGTTATTACTCCTCCCTCAATGATCTTTCCGAGGAATTCTAAATTCTCCCCGGTTTTCCTAGCCAATCGGAGCCCATATCCATCAAAGTTATAATATTTGCGAAGAGGTTTAATGCGTCCATCACACCAGAGACTCACCTTTATCGACCTCTCCTCTTCAGCATCTTTTTTCAAATCACCACTTTTGTAAGGCCATTTAATGATATGAGTTATTGGCATTCTCTCTCTAAATGGATCTTCGGGGTAAAGCATTGTGCTTTGGTAATACTCCCTCCTCTTATCGCTCGGCAGCCATTCCCTGAAGTTTCTCCTGAGCTCCGTCAACGCTTCAACCCCCCTAATCACTTTATCTATAACTTCCTCGTCATTGAAGCTTGTTATGTCGAACCATATGGCACATGCAAGGACATCGGGCATATCAATCACAAACTTCTCCGACCCTGAGAGCTTAGAAGTTATGAGAGCCTCTGGTGTATCTGTCACAAACTTGTCCAACTTATATTTATTGCAAATCTCGTCTGAGAGCTTAAGAAATACGTTGAAGTCCTTGACGGCTGCTGGCACAAATCTTGCTATCCTCATCCTATCCTCTCTGCCAAGGAAGTGTCTGGCATTTATGTAGGTATTATAGTACGCATGGCACATGAAACCTAACTCTACTTCATGGCCCTTCCAAATTTCAATACGATCATTAAAGATAGACACCTTCTCAATGGATGCAGGGTAAGGATCTATCCAGTCGTCGGGCCACTTTATCCTTCTCTTTTCATCAAAGTAAACCATAGAGAGGCTCTTATGAGTATACATTAAACCCAGTTCTCTTTTATCCGTAGTCTTAACAGGATATTTATGAAAGTACCTCCCATAATTATCCCGAAAATCTTCACATACATTTGTACACACAAGAAAATCGTGATCCTCCTCTTCGGCTATGAATTTACAGTTAGTTATTCTAGTTAGCTCCTTACAGAGTCTTTTCGCAAGCCTCCAAGTCCTTTCCCCCATTCCAACTTCTATCCTTCCCTTGTTATCTTCTAAAGACAATTCTTAACCCCCATATGATAGCGCATACTACTTCCTCCATCCACTGTAGAATTCAACTCATTCAGTTTAGCCCTAAGATTTAGGTATTTCAACTTTTTCCCACCAGATTTCTATACGGCTTTCGGTTATCTTAACCACGAATATATAGCCATAATAGCGTGCCCAAAGGAACTCTAAATTCTGAATAAACTATGATGCCCTTAAATATTGTGTATCAATCATACGTATATTACTAGGAACCACATTTCAGCATTATGCTTCTTATGAATCTCGTATGCTCCATTAAAGAACTCGCCCCACCACCTCATTTCGTTATTTAAATATTCAATTCCCTTATTAATTATCTCATCCGGTGTCGGTTCCCTAT
>JAFNIQ010000047.1:0-3587 GCA_017601395.1 Candidatus Brockarchaeota archaeon | reverse complement strand
CTTTAGGAATAACTACATCGATATTGTACTTTTTTATATACTCTCCAACGAGCTTCCTGTCTTCAATATTTTCTTTTGAAAACATTTTCTCTTTAAGTAACCTCTCGACTTCGCCCCTAACCTCTTCCAACCCAACTACTCCGACATGCCAACAGAGGAAGTAATAAGGTTCGCCAAAATCTTTAATCTTTTTGATCCGTACATCCACCTTTTCTATAAGTTTCCCTGCATGGAGATACATGCTTTTAATACCATCCTTCATCAAGTTTGGATTCCTCCAAAGACGATAGGCGCGTGATGCAGGATCGATGCCACCCCCTTCGTGAAATTTCTCTAGAAAGAAGCGGGCAGAATCTACTATGTCCGGCAAATACTTGAAACCTTTCCGTAACATCAGCCATGAGTCGCCTGTATTATCTAATCTCCAATCTTCAGTAATAGTTGTGTTGACAACTTTCTCATATAGCTCCTCTATTTCTGCCTCTAACATTTTCCTCTTTTTACCACGGATCTTTGAGGGAATCCAGATGGCTATATGTGCCTCCATTTGTCATTCATCATATCATTTTTCATCAACCTTATAAGCTTGTATAAAAAGAAGACATTGGGGCTCATTTCTCAGGTAATGGGAAGGGATTTAGTATGTACGGATCCAAGGAGGGGTCGGTGGGCATAACCGGATTTCCATTTCCTATAATAACGAAGACCTTATTTGTAAGCGTCGGATTATTTTCGTAAACATATCTTATATAGCCAAGATATTTCTTCGCCCCTTCGACTGAAGGTGTTTGATCAAAGTAGTAGTATGCCGTGCTGTATTTCCCGTTTTGTATAAGCCAGCTGTCCTTATCAATTTCTTCATATTCTTGCTTCGTAAATTTTTCAGTTACTCCCGTCTTGACCTCCCATATAGTTTCTCCTTCTCCTATCGGTGCAGTGATGTCTATTCTACGCCGGCCAACAGAAGTTTCCTCCCACACTTCATAACTCATTCTTGTTGATCCTTCCATCTTCTTAATGATATCTTCTGCATGCATTACAGCTATGGCATGTTCAGTTCTATACTCTATGTCTGACGGAATCCGGCGAGAAAGACCCACTACTTTCTTTCCTTCATCCTCTACATCAAAAATTAAGACCTTATCAAGCTGCTCACTCTTACTAATGCTATAGGTTTCTTGGTACTCGCATCCCGTCACCTTATGTGAGGCCTGTATCTCTCCATTGCTTATTTCCTTCAATACCAGCTCGGCGAGTAGGTTCCCGTTCTCGTCACAACTTAATTCGAACGCGGGCTTGTAATCGCTATAAGGTAGGTTCAGCATCAGCGATACTTTTCCTCCATAGGGGCTCGTAAATAGGTAATCTCCCTGGTCGCCAAGGAGAGTTGTGGTTCCTTCATACCCGCCTATCATTAGGCCCTTTGTCACTGCGTCATCCGTAATGGTTGTAATAGTTTTAAATGTGACACCACTAAAGGTCTGCTCAAAACCTTCTGCCCACACTACGTAAAACTTCAATACTCTAGTTGCATCCTTTGGAACCTTAAATTCCATGGCACGGGTCTTTGTCCACACGGCCTCTTTCCCGCTTGGTGTTTCGAAGATTGCTGCAATTCTAGCCATATCATTACTTAACCCGTTCTCAAGTTTCTCATGTGTTTGAGGATCAAGTATCCTCTTTATGAAGGCATTAGCAATTGCTAAAGTTTTTTGGTCACCAAGTTCAATGATATTCTCCTCATTACTTAAGCACCACTTCCATCCCTTTGGCAGATTCCTGCTTAAAAGATACGTATCGAGAAGCTCCCCTCTGGGTGCTTGGGCACATAGCAGTTCTGCTACTGTATTACCGGTGTCATCCTTGACGGATTTAATCCAAACACTTTCTATCGCATCTTGTCTTAGGGGATAGACTATACTCATAGTTCCAGAGCTAGAAACTCGGAGTTTGAGTTCCGGAGCAGAATTTGGATCTATAACACCCTTCAAGTCCTTAAATGAAAAATCAATATATAGCTTACCTTTGTTCTCGTCCAACACTCCTGGTCCAAATTGCCTCAAAACTTTATTTGGAGCATACATGAAGTATGCATTTCCATTCTCTATCATGAGCTTATTTTTCACGTCATATTTGTTGTAAAAATCCTCGACTGTAAATCTTCTTATTATGATTAAGTATTCCTTACCACCTTTTATGTCGCTCTCAGGGAAACTGAAAGCTTCTTGAGGCTTAGGATTCTCAGGAGTCGGTTGTCTGACCTTCCTCGCACCCTCTGATACAATATCCTTCGTACTCGAATCAAGTACGTAGACGTAGACTACTTTACCATTTATATTACCTTGGTCCTCAGGCGTTGGTACTTCATGGGTACCTAGAGCTTTCCCGCGCGCGCGACTGCTGCACCAGGATTAATCGAAAACGGAGTTTATTCCAGCTCTAACTAGGAACTCTGTGAACTCGGAATATATCGCTATTGGTTAAGTTTAGATATCAGTCAGATGGTATTGAAAATATTGGTGCTTAAAAACGTCTTGATCAATGCTTAACGGGATGAGGATATGCGGAATTCGAAAAACTTATTTAAAACCTTAACCCTCAATACTTCAACTATGGGTAAGCGTATCAGGCTTATTCTAGCCCCAGTCCTACTGTCAACCCTCCTCTTAGGTCTTCTCAAGGCTCATGCTTCCCCTTTCGAGCTTTCCTACGACGATGGTAATGCTGAATACGGTTGGAGTGATTTCCACCCTTACGCTGCAGCCGTCAGGTTCACACCGCCCTCAGAGAGCTGGAGAATAACAGAAATCAGGCTTCACGCAACCTGCATTCTAAGGGGCCCTGCCCCAGTTTTCTACGTTCAAATCTGGGACAATGGTTTAAACACTAAATACTGGTCTTCATTCCTCCTTAGCGAGGTCTTCAACAATGCTACGCTGGACTGGTACACCATCAAGCTTCCAAACGTCGTCGTAACCGGGGTTTTCTACGTTGTCATAGTCCCAATGTTCACCCTCGACGGCGCCCAGCTCTGGATAAGCGTCGACAACAACCCGCCTTTTTCAAACAGTAGCTTCACCGTAAACGTTGACGAACCCACAATACTGGCTTCTCTAAACGCAACCAGCAAAAGACCTGGAGACTTCATGATCAGAGTTGTAGGGGAGCCTACCCAGACCCCTCCTGAACTCACGCTTCACTCTATTAATGTTGGCGAGGATGAGACCATTCTGACCTTCAAATATCCGGGTGAATTAGTGGGCTTTGAAGCCACGCTTCTCAAGCCTGACGGAAGCTTCGTTGAGGAGAACGTAAGCAAGGTTGGCGAAAACCTCATAGTTAGGGTTAGGGGTAGGGGCGGGGGCCTGCTCAACATTAACCTAGTAACCCTCAGTTATGAGACTCTAGGGATAAGCGTAAGGCTTGAAACAGGCTTGAGAAGCCTCTACGAGTTTCTTTTAACAAATTACACTGTTCTAAAGCGTAATGCTGACGATATGGCTGGGCAAATAGAGTCGTTAACCAGGGAGAATGAGGGGCTTAGGCTCAGCCTCGACCAGAGCCAAGCCTTGGTTAGGCTTCAGAAC
>JAFNIQ010000130.1 GCA_017601395.1 Candidatus Brockarchaeota archaeon | reverse complement strand
AGCTCTTCAAAAACCCAAAAAACCTAGGAAAGATTGAAGATGCGGATGCTGAGGCGATGGCTGGAAGCCTAGCATGTGGAGATATGATAGCCATATCCTTGAAAGTAGACGGAAACGTTGAAAGGATACTTGACGCTAGATTTGAGAGTTATGGATGCGCTGCAAACATAGCTGCTGCCAGTATAATGACTGAAATGGTCAAAGGAAAACTACTACAAGAAGCTTGGAGGACATCGTGGAAGGACATATCTGATGAGCTTGGCGGTCTTCCCTCAGTTAAATATCACTGCGGCATACTTGCAGTGGGAGCTCTGCGAAGAGCCATAAGAGCCTACTACAAAGATAAGCATAGACCCGAATGGCTTCCTAAAGAATATACGTCAGAAGAGAAACATGCTCTAGAAGAAGAGAAGCTCCTAGAGATACTTGAAAAAAGAGCTCGAATAATAAGAGACAAGTAACTGTTGGCGATACTTCTCTACCCCACCGCCAACAGGGGCGCAATAAGACAGATAGTGAGTTTCACATAGGATTTCAAGATAGAGTCTGTCGGCATATTGGAGATTAATGGCCCATCCACACTGGCAAACATAAAGCAAATTGTTGAGATAGGCAAGTCTTTATCCGGCAAAATTAGGGAGGGAGCATAAATGGGAGGAGTAACGTAGAAGAGCGCGGAAAAGCCCTTAAAGAGGTTATTAGGCAACCGCATACTGGCGTATCCCCAGAGCTAGTTAAGGGGAGGCTTAGGCAATTCCTTGAAGGAGCGAGCTAGCTGAAAATCGCCAGAATAGAATAGGAGCTTATAAGCAGGGGCGTATGACGAGAGGAGATGCAGAGGCTTTGCGATGTGCATTTGGAAGTCTTCGAAAAACAATTGGAAAAGCAGCGGTTTGATGTGGCGTCAACAAGTCCCATCAGCATACTTCTCGAAGAGCATAAGATGCTTCACCAGATAGTCAAAAAGCTCACCGTGTTAGCTGGAAAAGTGCAAAGCATCTAAAACCTTGAGGCTGTAGAGTAGGAGTTGAGGCTACTGAAGGATATCGGTGAAGAAGTTCTGGATGCTGAAAAACCTTGTTTAATGGAGGAGAACATCCTCTTCTCAGTTCTGGAGAACCATGGAATAACTGAACCGCCATCCATAGAGTGAATGGAGCACAACCAGCTTGGGGAAAAGAAAAAGCGGCTTAAAAACCCTCCAGAAAACGCTGAAAACATAAGGCTTCCCAGATTTTAAGAGATAGCTCAGCGAAATAGCCAACCTCATAAACAGCACCCTAAACAGCCACATCTTCAAGGAGAACAGCATCCTATTTTCAACAGCCTAACGCGCTGTCACAGGACAAGAGTGTCGGAAATGCGGGCAGATTTCGATGAAATTAGTTACTGCTGTTCACCCTGGAACATTTAGTACCAAGACCAGCTGAAACTTTGAAAAACCTGCTACTGTGGAGAAACCTGCGCCTGAAGGCATTTGCGATTTGAAGCCGGGGCACTAACGAAACAGAATGAGGCGATTTTGAATATATTGCCAGTAGACATAACCTTCATGGGTGAGGATGACGCAGTCAAATCCTTCAATAAAGCTGAGAAACGCGTATTCGCGAGGACAAAAGCCATTCTTGACGGAAGGTGTAGCTCTGCCATCCCAGAAAAGCATTTACATGGTTAACGGGATCCTAAAAGCCTTTAAGAAAGGCGAGAAGGATGTTGCAGAATTCTGGGTTAAAGCTGGCGACCGCTTAATCAACATAAGATACTTCGCTGTCAGAGACAAAGACGGCAAATATATTTAGGAGCAATGGAAGTGATCTAGGACATGACATGCATAAAGAAGATTGAAGGCGAAAAAACTTCTCGATTGGGAAGGCTAACTTCTGTCAGCATACACCTTTCTTACTGCCCCCCTACAGATACGAGCGGAAAGGCTCAAGGCTGGATGAGAGTGGAATAGTTGAAAACTGTCTTATTTGTTTGCGTGGAGAACAGTTTCAGAAGCGTAATTGCTGAAGCCTACTTCAACAAGTACAGGCCAAAAGGATGGAAAGCTGTGAGCGCCGGCATACAGCCAGCGGAGAGCGTTCATCCTAACGCTGTCAGACTTATGCTCGAAGAGGGCGTAGACATAAGCCGCAAAAAACCCCAACTCATGACGAGAAGTCTCCAGGAGAAGGCAGATGTGGCGGTAATTGTTTGCAGCGGAGCGCTATGTCCAATAGTCTCCACTGAGCATGTTGAAGAGTGGAATATGCCTGATCCGGTGGAAGTGTCAGTAGAGGAAGCAAGAAAAATCAGAGACGCAATAAAACAAAGAGTGCTAAATCTTATTGACAGACTGAAGGCAGTAAACCGAAATACGCTCACGCCATGAGAAACATACACTTTTATATTGGGAGCAATAATCCTCACCTAATTTATTATGGGATCGTAATATCTGAGAGAAAACTGAATCTGTTAGAATTAAAACGAAAATCATTGGTGAGGGAGATTTATGCTTCATAAAAGCATTATTTCTTTGATTGATGAAAAATGACTAAAATATTGGAGGACTCCATTTTTGTCTGGCCATGGTAAATTTTATGACGTAATAATTGTTGATGCCGGCTCGGCTGGAGTAACCGCGCCCATACATGCTACTAGGAAGAAGATGGATTTCGCGGCGCTCACAGTTGATGGCGGCGGTCAGGTGATTTACTTATCTGAAGTTGAGAATTATACCGGATTCTAGTATATTACTGGCGAGGAGCTTACAAAGTTCTACGAGCATCATAAGCGTTATAGTTTGACCTCAAGTTGGAGGAGGTTAAGAAGGTCGGGGTAGAAGGCAAGTTATTTAGCGTTAAGATTGTTGAAAAATACCGTTAGACTCGCATAGGTTGCTTATTTACGGATCCAAGTTTTGTTAGAAGACTGAGAGAACACCTGAAACACGAGGGCGGTTAAGGCTTTAAGACGTTGACTCATTAAGAGTTGGATGCAACTTTAGGTTAGAGATGGCGAAAATCCTCGTGGATAGAGATGAAGATAAGAATAAAAGTTATCGAGGATTTCGCAAAACTATGAGTTTAAGCTTCATTCTTCTAGTTAATCACTAAGAGGATTGCCTGTTAAGTCTAATCGTTTTTCCCTCTTTACGTAATAATGTGCAAAGGTTACAAAAGTTTGCCATAACTTCTTCGACGCCTTTTCTTTCAGTTGCTATGTCTTTTGCAGCATCGCGGGCGGCATTTTGAATGAAGGGGAGGAGGTCCTTCAACTTTTTTATGTTAATATGACCTCGTTTCGAGTGAAGATACTGACTTATAGCAGCTTGGGTTGTCCCAAGTTTTTCAGCAGCCTCGATCTGCGTAAAGTTGTACTTCTCAACGAGTTCCTTTGCAACAAATGATCTGAAGATGGGCAGTATGTACCGCGTAACAGCCTGGCATGCAGGATACATCTTTCAACCAACTATATAACATGCTTATACTTATATAAATTCTATTCCGTCAATGTTTGATACTGACAAGATGAGTTTTTGCCGTCTTCTCAGGCCTCTTTGAAGGCTTGGTGATCCATTGTAGATGTCTTCGGAGTGCTTTTGGTTCATGGGTTTGAGGCCTCGCTCTACCGTGGCCCGACGAGGCCTAGGGGGCTCATGGCCGTGGATGAGGCGGGGCGAAGCTGAACAG
>JAFNIQ010000046.1:12867-15215 GCA_017601395.1 Candidatus Brockarchaeota archaeon | reverse complement strand
TCTGCACATGGCTATTTTGTTGAAGCCGATTGGGTTAGGATTGCAGATCAATACTTCGCAGCAGAAGCTCTTAAGAATTTAAGATTAAAACTGGATGATGAGAGCTCTGAAAGACTAGCGAATCTGATCATAAGCAGGCGTGAAGACGATGGAAGCTGGAAGGAATTTCTGTGGGTAGATTTAGAAGTTACACATAGGGCTATTGAAGCATTGGCTTCTCTAGACGCCTTAAGCAAAGTAAAGGACTGGAATAAGACGATCAATTGGATAAAATCCAGGCAGAGGAAAGATGGAGGCTTCTCCAACAAGCCTGGTGGACCAGCTTCTCTCTTGTCTACATTCTTCGCTATCCGTTCGTTGCAGCTCCTGAATGCAATAGACTCCGTAAATAAGGACAAAGCAATCGAATTCATCAAGTCATGTCATAGGAATGGTGGTTTCGTTGACATACCTGAAGAGATGGAAGAGGAAAAGGAATGGCTCGTTTGCGATGGAGTTAAATCCCTTGAAATCCTAAACGCCCTTAATGAGGTCGATCCCGAGGTAATAGCTGATAGAGTGATTTCTTGGCTTAGAAATAAGTGGAACATCGGGAGTCTAGGTGTCGTCTATGATGCAGTAATGACGCTTAAAGCTTTAAACAAGTTGAACATGCTGGGTAAAGCGGAAACTGTAAACAACATCATTAAGTTCCAGAATCCCATTGACGGAGGGTTTAAAGGTGTGGGCGACCTTGAAGATACTGAACATGCCTTAAGGATCCTACAGAACATGGATATGCTAAATAAGGTTGATACAGAAAAGGTGAAACAATGGATCTTATCAAAACCGTTCAACTTCTACCACGGAGAGACAAATAGAATTCATTCGGCCGTGTATTGCCTAAAAACACTCGATGTTTTGGAAGAAGTCAACGTAGAAAAGATTGTTGACAAGCTTTTAAAACACCAGCCTCTCGACGGCGGTTTCGGATTAGACGGGAATTGGAGGAAATCCAACCTTTGGTATACCTATCTAGCTGTTGATACCCTACACATGTTAAACAGGATTTCATCCATTAATAAGGAGAGAGTTGTAAACTACATCCTCTCTTTAAGGAATCCCAATGGAAGCTTTAATGAGAGTAGGGATGAAGGGATGTCCGCGAGGGCCGCACCGCTTGCGGTGATTACATTGAATTTATTGAGAGAAATCAGTGAGGTTAATGAGAAAACAGTAAACTCAATTTTAGGGGAACAAATGCACGATGGAGGTTTCAGAACCCTAGAAAATACTTATTATTCACTCTTGGCACTTCAGTATCTCTGTAGACTCGACAGAACCGTTTCATCGAAAGCCGTCAATTATGTTCTATCCCTCCAAAACTTGGATGGAGGATTTGGATGGGAAAAGGGAGACATACGTTCATTACTGAAGTCGACAGACTATGCAGTGGGCATTTTAAAAATTGCTAGAAAACTTTAAAAAGAATTTCCAAGAATAATGAAAGATCTTGACCTTGATAGATAAACAATTGCTGACCATGAAGAGGCAAAATGCAAATAGCGCGTGCTCACGTATGGCTAACGAGATGCCCGTTAGAAGTAAGAGGAAGATTGCCGTTAAAGTTCTTGTCGTTTTAACTACCTTATTTCTTGGTTCTATTTCATACTTTTTTGCTTGGATTAGCTTTGCTAAGGCGGAGTTGGAGTTGAGTATTCAAATGTTTCCGGATAGTTTTACGGGTAATAGTGAAGAAGTATATGAATTTACGTTTGAATGTAGAGCGAACTATCAGACAAATGTTACATGGTATGCTATATATCCTTTCGGTTTTAATGATTCTAGAAACCCTAGAATTATGGATTTACCTAAAGTGATGCAGGTGGAAACAGAATATGTAGGCAAGCTAGTTATGCCTCGCTTTGGGACTGGAGAATGTCAGATAACCCTTACGGTTTCAGACTTGTATAATCCGAATATAAAGACATATAAAATTATCACTGTAAACTGTAAACCACCCATAAACCCCTCATTTGTGGCTTGGATTGAACCTAGTAGGATAAATCTGCCCATTGCTCCTCTGATATACATTTTAAGAGTAGGTGTTGCTTCAAACACTCCTCAACATTTCTATTTGACAATAAAAAACAATTATACGTGGATAAGGTTTCTGGAGAATGAGGTTGTTAAAGAACAATATGATCTGGGCAAAGGCTCATACATAACTGGAGCCATTGTATGCACTTCTGGAAGCCTCATAAGCATTGATATAACTCATGTGCCTGCAAACGGAGAGTTTTACATCGAGTTTCTTTTCTATAACGATAGGAATGAAAAAGTTTCTAAAATACTTACTGTAAAGGTTG
>JAFNIQ010000046.1:11159-12859 GCA_017601395.1 Candidatus Brockarchaeota archaeon | reverse complement strand
TTGAATACTCAACTCCAAGTCCGGCAACTTATGGAGAATGTAACTAGGCAAGAGCAGCAGATAAGGGTGCTTAACGAAAGCCTTGAGAGGCTTGGGTTTGAGATCACTGTTCTTCTAATCCTACTGGTTGTAGTGATAGCTATCCTCGTGATAACATTATTGACAGTCCGAGGAATAAAAAGCGCACGCTTCTCTTAACTAGGACTTTAGGGCGGAGTAGGAGGCGGTGGAGGTGGGAGCTGTTCATGTGTATTCTCTCGGCTTGTTCTCAGGAAATAAAATAATATGATTGCAACAGCAAGTATCAGTATAAATAATATCAAAGACTCTAGTAAACCGGGCGAGGCGGAACTCTCCTGGCGTCGAGGCGGATAACCAGTTATTCTAACATAGTTTCTATCTATAATCTCATCCTCATAACAGAGTAGCACCTCTAAAGTATCATTTACCTCTTTTGAAGTGTCAACTGTTATCTGAAAAGTGAATTTTGTATCACCAACTCCGCAAGGCTTTATAATACCTGTCGGCTCTACTCTGAAAGGCGGTGGAGCCTTTACTCTCACTTCTGCCTCGCGCGTTATAACTTGGTAATTACGAACCGTTACGTTTAAATGAACCCATTTCCCGCTTTCCAAAAAACCCATGCTTGCTCCTTCTAACTGCAAGGCTATGGAGGGTGCTGCTCGCAAAGTTAGGGTTTTTCTATCGCATAGGTTGCCATCAGTATCTTTGACAAGAACGATTATTTCGTCAGTTTCTTCTTCTTCACCTAGCCACCCTCCATAATACGCACCAAAGTAAACATCTCCCTCCTCTCCTGGTCTTAGAGTAATAGTTGCCGAGAGATCCAGACTAAACACATCATTTTTAGAACGCGCAACCACTATGGCTGTTGCAGTGTAACCTAAATTACTCCTTACCCTAACCGTTATTAGCGCGGCCTGACCTCCCCTAACCTTATAGGTATCTGCAGTTAGAGAGACTATCTCAAAACTCCCCGGAGCAGCAATAGTTGGTAGGCTCAGTAATAATAGCATCGCTATCGGAACGACGTAGAAACCTACGCGTGTTGGTGGAGACTGAATTGCTTTTAGCATGTTGTTCTATTTTATATGCTGAAGTATATAACTCTTATAACAAACACATACACTAAAGATAAGCATTTCCTTCTTAAGAATAAGCCAGTTCAAGCCATATTAGTATCGTCATCGAACATATAGGAGAATATTTAGACTGGCGAGAAGAAAAAGGACAAAGAGTTTAAAAGGTTCTTTCAAGAGATCATATGGAATATGAGGGGAGGTGTTTTCGCAGTAGGGGTCGTTCTGCTACTGCTCGGAGGCTTCATGTACTTGGCTACTGCCCGCGAAGCGTATAAGCTCTTTGGCTATGAAGTGGCTTCAAGCGAGAAGGAAATAGTGGTGCAAATAGGTGATCAAAGCATCCCGGTTAAAAGCATAGGGATACTCCTAGGGATCGCGGGCCTCGCCCTAGCTGTTGCTGGAGCAGCGTCCTCAGGCAAAGCTCCCCAATACTATCAGAATCCGCCCCCGCCGCCAGAACCCGCTTACTATTGCCCCACATGCGGCAACCCGTTGACTTACATACCTCAATACCGGCGATGGTACTGCCACCACTGCAGAAAATATGTTTAGTGCGCGTGCTAAGTAAATTTAATGCGGGCGCAGTCCCAGAAGAAA
>JAFNIQ010000046.1:0-11148 GCA_017601395.1 Candidatus Brockarchaeota archaeon | reverse complement strand
TCATGTCTGCTTCATACTCTAACAACAGCATTATCCAAGGGGCTAATTTGCTCTTCTCAAAGTCACTTTAGAGAAGAGGGCTAGGTGCTTTTAAATCATGCTCTTTTTAGTTTTATGCATCTTTATCTTTTCTAGTAAAGTCATTAGTATATCAATGTTTTTCGTTGAGCGTGCGCTGAACATGGCTTTCTCCACTAAAGCGCACGCTGCTTAATCATGCTTCTAGTTAGAATTTTATGTGCATCATTTTTACTTTCTTCGCTTAATTTTATCCATAAATTCTTTTAGAAGGCTATCCAATCTAGCAATATCTTCTGCTAGTTCAACAGCCCTTGCTTTCGTCGATTCATCGGCGATAACGGCAATCGGCTCTTGAATGTGTTTAAACTTGCTGTAAATATCGTCGAAAATCCTAATTACTTGGACTGATGCTTTATCTCGATACCTACCTCTATCTCCAAGAAAGAAATCTAAAGGTTTAGGTCCATGGAATCCAAACTCGATTTTCTCATGATACTCATTTAACTCTTTCTCCAGCTGTCTATATCTATCCCATACAAGCCTAACCAAGTTATCTCCCAGACGCACCAATGCATACAATCCTGTTTTTGCCGAAAGAGTTAATCCTTTCCTCCAAATAGACCTAGGCGATCCTGAGGCACATTCCTGTATTTTTTCCAGTATGGGTGCAGCCTTTCCGTAGTCAATAGGATTCCAATCTGCAAAGAAACGACACAAGCTTGAAAAAGCTTCACATATCCTAGCCTCTTCTGCGGCTGTTCCTCTTCTGTAAGAATCTGGAAAACGACTTTCCAAGGCTTTGAACAACATGGCTGCTTCATCGTAAAGCTTGGCAACATCTCTACAACTAATGGGGTCTAATGTTCCCTGTCCTGCTAACCTGAAGAGACTGATCTCTGCTTCTAACTTTTTCTGATTTGCCATTGCAAAGTCATACTCATCCTTGTCTTCTAAATCTTTAGCGATAAGTGCAGCCTTTACCCAATTCTCGTAAGATTTCTGTAACTGGTTAGGGTCATGTGCATAGTAGATGGCTCTAAGCCTAGCGGATTTCAGCCGTAGACCCTTGACTATCTTCAAACTAATAAAACCTCCTTGTTGAAGTCGTTCAGCCGCTTTTTCATACTGGTCAGCTATTTGTAAACGTGTGCTTTGGCTACGTGGAGTCATGTCTGCTTCATACTCTAACAAAAGGCCCTCTATAGTATAAAGAATACGGTTATTCTGTCTAGCTGTATCCATAAGCATCATCTTGTCTAAGGTTTCTTTAAATAATGTTTCATCTACCTTGGATAAAAGCCGGAGAGCGTGAAAGAGCTTTTTGATGTCCTTCCTTTCAGGACTTTTGAGAACCGCCTCTAAATCTGATGATGAAAAAAACTCCTTCAAGTACTGTGGATTTTTTCCAAGCCTTGCATAGTTAATTGCTGCCTTAAGATTTTTCACCGCAATTCTCCAATCCCGCATCTAAGAATAATATGAATCCGATTTTTTAATCTTTTTGTTCACCTACATTTATTACTTAACACATCATATTGCATATCAGTATGCGCAACATTAACCACGCGTCTGTTTTTAACTATCGTTTCGATTCTTTAACCTTATCTATTTTATGCCCTTTATGACTTCATCAGGATGTTTCTCCACAAGATGAATACCAAAAGATATAGTTTATCAGGCAAAAAAATCTTTAACATGGCAAAGTATACGCCTATAATAGAATCCTACCGGAGCAACTAAGACTCGATATACCATAACATAAATATCAAGGTAACTTATATATTAACTTAGTTTTTATTTGATAAACGTGCACATGTGATAGATCATGAAACTGAGAGAAGTAACGATTAACAACTATCTAAGTTTAAAAGAGGTTACACTTAGATTTAGCGATTTAACAGTTCTTATAGGGAAGAATGGGTCTGGAAAAACTAGCATTATGGAGGCTTTGCGCTAGGTTTGCCCCTACGCATGTCTACATGAGTGTTCTCAACTACCTGTTTCCGGAGAGGGTTGTCGGCAAGAAGAAAGCCAAGTATGCCTACCCTGTTGGCGGAGAGTACGTTATCGATGTGGATAATTATCTTTTCAGGGGTATTGAGACGCATGAGCACCCCGGACACGGATACTCATGCCATCTTATGCTGAAAATTCAGCCCATCTCGCTTTGCATATGTTCCCATATTTTCCTCACAAGCCAGCCGAAAGCATAGGAAACGCCTAGGGCAAGGCCACCGAAATAAGTTAGGCCAGACCCATAGAGAATAGAATCCTTATAGCTCACATACCAGTTCCAAAGAATATGCATAGACATAGGAAGGAAGATAGATCTGTAATAAGCTTGATATATTGCTGACATTGTGCCAAGTATTAGTATGAGAAAGAAAGCAACAGGCTCGTAACGAAAATAGTGAGTTAGAGAGAACATTAAGCTGCTGATAGCTATTGCCACAGGAGTATTTATTGTTGCAAGAGTAGGTAGCAAGAGCCCTCTGAAAAACCATTCCTCAAGCAGGGGGAGAATAAGGATTTCATAAGTAAGATAAGAAGAACGGTCGAGCATCAGGACTGAAGGTATGACTATTAAAGCAGTAAGCAAAAATGTGAGCTGTTCTGCGCTCAGAGCCTTTCGGAAACCGTTGAACTCTTTTATCTGGTTTCTTACAAGAAGAAGGGGAATGACTGATGATGCGAGAACAATAAGCGATAGCTCAAAAACACGCTGATCAAAGTAATAAGCAACACCAGCTTTTGACAACATAATGAGCCAAAAAACGATTAGATTAAAAGCACTAGCCATGACTCTCCAATGCTTAAATCTCGGTCTAACTTTTTCCGAAGCCAGCTTCATAACTTCTGGCCTCCGAGGCTTCATTGTGCAGATTTATAAGTTTTAAAAATAGGACTAACATAGGACCATGGGAAGAGGAAAGAGAAGGGTGGAGGATTCCGAACTAAGAGAGAAAATCCTTTGGTTACTTAGCAGCCAAATGCATGAAAAGCCAGGGTTAAGATTTTCAGATCTCTATAAGCAACTTGAAAAATTCACTTGGGTTTCGAAAAGTACTTATGCGAGGATTATCTCAACACTTATGAGAGATAATCTCATTACTAAGGAAGGCGAGCTCTATAAAATCACTGAAGCTGGTTTTAAGAAGTTGAAAGAACAGGACTTAATCCGCTTGTTTGCACTTGTCATAAAAGATAAAAAAACCCGATGACATAGAGTTCATGACCGACATATTCCGGCATCTCGTCAATATTCTACCATTTGAAGAAGATAGGCCTCGTTCCATACTCTTTTCTGCAAAATATAGAGATACTAAAAAAGCTGCCCTCCTCTTGATTCCGCATAAAGAAGCAAACGAAAAATTCGTGAGCATGACTAAGCCGGATCAGGAAACTATAGTGAAGCATGTTCTCCAGTTTTTTGAAACGTTATCAATCGCTTTCGGCGACCCTTCTCGGGAAACGGAACTTATTATCTGCTCTTATGTTGACAATCGCTTCCTCTATGGAGGCCTTCTTTCGCAAGCAAGGTCAAGCCGAATAAAAAGGCTTGAAGAAGAATACTTGATTAAAGATGCTAGGGAAATGTTTTCATATTGTTTAAGCAGTGCGCTTTTCAGAATAAATGAGGAACTAATTAAGTGGGTTAGCAGTTTAAAGGATACTCCGCCTGGAACGATTAAAGCTAAGCCATTTATTCTCGCCGCTTTCTATGATACTGGAAAACGAAAGCTGATTACTCCTCCTGATCCTGCACCACCTATTTACCCGCAGATTTTGCTAACCATACCAGATATCAGAAAACTAGTTGAGGAGAGGATTAAACAGTATGAAGAGGAGCTTCAACGCTGGAGAAAACTTCTAAAGGCATTTGAAAAGGAATCCAGCTTGTCTACTGCGGAAACGCAAAAAACCTCTTAAAGCATGCACAAGAACAGGGTTAAATAGCGCGCGCTAAACACGTCGTCAAATTGCTTAAGCATATGTCAGTGCGCACTTCTCCCAGTTATTTCTTTTTTAACACTATTCGAGAGCCCCTTAGCTATTTTATAGTGGCTTCGAAGGAACTCTTGACTCGCTATTATAAGCACCTTTTCTTCCTTTCGAGGTTGACATATTTTTCCTTAGCGATTATAGAAACCTTATTTGCTGAGACCTTAACCTGTTAAGTGCTTCCCCAAGCAGATTTCCTGCTCTGCTCTCAACTTCGTGGGTTACTGAAGTGGCATGTAGTGTTATTATGACTCTTCCTATAAGTGCGTCTGCGTGAAACTTTTCCTCATCTACTCGTTGTTGATTCAAGAAACAATGTACAAGCTTGCCGGGGTGAAACTTTTCACCTTTTCTGAAGGCCGCTGAGAACCGCCCTATAGCGATCTCGCTTCCTACTTCTAGAAACTGCTTCGTCAACTGCCACCCATCAGGCCCAAACTCAGAATCACTTGCCTCGCCATGATATCCCTTGGTAATTTGCTCGCCATCAATAAGATGAAGAAAATGATCGATCCGTTCTCTAACTATTCTTTCCATTTCATCTAGGCTTATGTTTTCTTGCGCCTCTGCTCTGAAGAGTATTTCAAACCCAGGCTTGTTATCTATCCTAGGTTCAAATAAGTAGTGGAAAGTCTTCCTCATATTCCTCGATTTTAGTTCATCTGCACAGTATTTGACTACCTCCTGAAGAACAATCGATATACTATTTCTTTGGTCATCCGTGAAAAAGATATGTGCCTCCAGCCATTTTTCGACCATAACCTCACCTCCTCTATACATATGAACAGGAATTATGACTTTTTAACGTTTGTTCTCTTTGTTCCCAATTCTAGCGTAAGCGCGCGGTTGGCTTAGTTGTTGACTTACTGCGTGGCACAGCAGTGGCGGAAAATATTTTATAGCGCACGCCACTCCTTGGCTTCCGATGATTGTTTTAGTATGCGTAACGGAGCGGTATGTGGTGTTTTATGGGTCTGTAAAATTATTAATGGGTAATAACATTAAAAAAGGTAGTGGTTTATGGTAGAGGCGAGGTTCTTTATAGGAGAGAGGGAGAAACATTAATCTATATATCTTATTCTACGTGGACTAGCCAGTTAAAAGTGATATTGATGGCAAGAGAGTAAGCGATACTTGGATATTAGACATAATGAAGGAGCTTCACCGTGGGGAAACAGAGGTTCATGAGGTCATGATTAAGGTAAGCGGCATTTTCGTTCCTCGCATCGAGCTCTACGTTGATGGCAGGTTTGCCGCTAGGGCTTAAAGGCATAGGTTTAGAGCGCGTGTAAAACGCAAGTGTTAAATAGAATATATGAAGTATTTTCTAAGAGATAGAAGCTGAACGAAGAAAGGTTTTGGAAGACAGTTCAAGAGTATCTTAATAGAATGGAATCCGCTGAGAGCGACGAAGAGCGCATTCAAATTATATCTGAACTTAGGGGATTCTTAAGTGGCGTTATGGGGGGAGTGACTAATGAAAATTTGAAAATTTGGTGTGCTATTTGGGTTGGCTCTTTGCCAAATGAAGAAATGCTAATACGTATAGCTCGTATTTTAGAAAAGCTAACAGAAAATATTGTAAGTCTTGAAAAACTTGTAAAGGCTTTAGAAGACGAAATGGGTTTCAGGAAAGAGCATAAGTAGAAAGAAGGTTAGACCGAAGAAGCGCGCGAGAAGAAAGTAAAGGAGAAAGACTGAAAGAAGTAGGTCTTTAGGCGGATATTTAACTAGAGGCATAGATTTCAAATGTACTGAAATATTTTAGCTAGAAGCGTAGCATTCAATTGTAACAAAATATTTATGGGATAGTGAGAAGGGGAAAAGAGGGCTTAGTGCACGCTATTTGATAAGACTTGCAAAGTTCTTGGACTTAACTTCCTTTGTAGCCTTTTGTTTACATAGCAGAGATTCATTTCTGTGTAATATTTCCAAGCGAAAACTTCTTCTAACGACTTTCCGCATAAGAATGCACAAACATCGCAAAGCCCTAAGATAAAACAATCTAGTGCTTCAGGTAAAAATAGATCTGCAAAATGTACCTGTGTGCAATGAGATAATTCCTTTCAGCATGGATTTCAAGTAATTTCAAATATCGCGCGCGCTATCGAAATATTGCATGAGGAGTTAAGGAAGTTTAGTCTCTTTTATTTTTTGGTCTTCTTTATTTTCCTTTCTGCTATTATGTAAATAAGTTCAAAAAATACACCTATAAGGAAAATAGGTACGATGTATTGTTCAGGGGAGATGATCATTAATATAATTACAGATGTTAAGCCAATAGTCACCATGATACTCAACAATTCGAGGAGAGACATTATTTCAATTGTGGGTTTAAGTTTCTTCAGAGGACCATATACTTTATATGAAACGATTATTGTTATGAGACCTAGTATAAAAAGAGAACGCGTAGGAAAAGCATAAAAGAATACTAAAAAAGCCTGAAGGGATGCTATTAGCGAAATCATCGCTAGTAGAGCGAAATCTATCGAGAGAAATGTCTTTGATAGACTTCGAAATGCTTCTGATGCTGTTTTTCCGATTAAGTCTTCTGATAACCCTAACACCATAAAAAACGCATAAAAAGACCATAAAACGATTGTAATGTCAAGCAAGGGAATAATATCGAAAGAAACTTGTCCTATGGTAACGATTATCTTGCCGGCTTGAAATCTAATTGTAGCTAAAACAGCTAACAGACCCAATACAAAGAGGCCTCTGATCTCCTCGACCCTCAGGTTATTCTTTAAGGCCTCTTTTTCGTTCAAATACCCTTGTGAGCTATTCTTAAACAGATATAAATCTTAACTCTATTTACCCTGAACATTTCACCGAAATTTGCTAGCACGCGCGTTGCTATCGTCACATCCCACCACTAGTTACAGGTTCACGTCCGTTAAGATCCCGTTGAAGTAAAATAAGCACTGAAAAGCTTATATCAGGTAACTATTACTCTACTTGAACTAATGAAATTAAAAAACGATTAGCTAATTTTACTCTTAATCAGGGTTGGGTAAATCCCTATCAGGATCAATACCCAGTTTTTCCCAAGAACAGATTAACATGTTAGCGAAGAGTGTGATAGAAAACAGCCAGGTAAACGAGACTTGGGAATCTCAAAAGATACTTCCCCAAATATTTTCACAGTATCAAAGCATGATATACCCAGAACTTCTTGAAAAACTGGAAGCACTTAAATTAATCAAGAGCAATATAACCTTTCTCTAAACTCTGTTCTAACTTTCTCATAGCACACGTACGCGTGCCAGATAAAAAGAGTCAAGCATCAGGTTGAAGGTATGGCTATTAAAGCAGTAGGCAAAAATATGAGATGTTCTGCGCTCAATCGAAAAGTTAATATTGGGGGTTGAGTATAACATTTGTTATGCCCAAGCTTCAACAGGTGCAGATATCTGAGCGTGAGCTTGAAGACATTATATGCAGCGATCCTGAATACTTGGAGGAAGGCATGGTCTTCCTGGAACGTCAGTTTCCCACTGATAGCGGTCTACTTGATGTTCTCATGGTTGATTCAGACGGGGCTTTAGTAGTGGTAGAACTTAAGAACAAGGAAAGCGATGAACAGATCTTACAGGCCTTAAGGTATTATGACTATGTGGCTACAAATATATCCGATATTGTAAACCATTTTCAGAGAAGGGGAATTACGATTAATGATCAGGAGGAACCTAGGCTCATTCTAGTCGCACCCGTCTTTTCTCAAAATTTAATCAGAATTTGTAAATACCTTGATGTTGAAGTCGTTTTAAAAGCGTATAAAGCGGTTAAGCTGCCTTCTGGAGAGATAGAACTCATTTTAAGCAATGTTGACATAGGTGAAAGAGACAAGCTAAGGATATATCTCTCCCTTGAAGAGAAATTGAACCTCATACAGAACGAGGAAGCTAAGAAGCTTGCACAGAGATTCGTTGAAGAGCTTAAAGAGATGAAGCTAGAGCTACGAATGGTCCACGATGAATGGATAAGCATCTGGCATAAAGGAAAAAAACTGGCTACGATGGGCTGTAAGAGAAAGTTCTTCGTGATAGAAACAGAAACTAGCGAGGGTTGGAAAAGATTTAGAGTAGAGTCAGTTAACGACCTCAACCGAATGATGAGCATCCTAAAAGAAAAGATGTAGCGCGTGCTTTAGCACATCAAAAGCCTACGAGATAGAAGAAGAGAATAAAAAGTACAAAAGTGATAAAATATTTTAAATTACTTACTCCTCGTCAGGGTCAGGCAGGTCCCAGTCAGGATCTACTTTCACTGTGCCTAGTGCTTTCTCAAGCATTATTCTTTGTTCCACAGATGCAACAAGCTTTCTCGTGAACACCGCTGCATCAGGATTGATCGAGATGGAATCTATGCCGGCTCTCACTAAAAATTCTGTAAACTCTGGATATTGACTTGGGGCTTGTCCACAGATGCTCACTGTCTTCCCGTCGCGATGTGCTATTTTAATTAAATATTTAATTGCTCTTTTCACAGCGAGGTTTCTCTCGTCGAAGATCTTCGCAACGGTCTCGTTGTCCCTGTCAGCTCCAAGTATTAACATAGTTAAATCATTCGAACCAATCGAATAGCCATCGATATATTTATTGAACTTGTCAGCTATTAAGACGTTTGAAGGTATCTCTGCCATGACCCAGAGTTTGAAGTCCGGCCCACGCTCCAGTCCTTCCTCTTTCATGATTTCCACGACTCTCTGGATTTCCTCCTCGGTTCTGCAGAATGGTATCATGACCCAGAGGTTTTTCAAGCCGTATTCATCCCTGACTTTCTTTATCGCTTTCAGCTCGAGCCTGAATGCTGGAAGGTATTTCGGGTCGTAGTATCTCGACGCTCCCCTCCACCCTAGTAGTGCGCTGGGCTCAATGGGCTCGTATTTCTCCCCGCCTTTCAGGTCCCTGTACTCGCTCGACTTAAAGTCAACTAGCCTCACTATCGTCGGCCTTGGATAGAATGCGGCGCAGACTTTCCTCATTCCTTCGGCGAGCTTGTCGACGAGTTTTTCAGGGTGTCCTGTTTCGATCAGGTGTAGTGGGTGTTCTCCGACCTCTGCAGCATAGGTGAACTCGAGCCTCATTAATCCTACTCCGTCCACCGGTAGTGCTGCGACTTTCTCCGCTAGCTCTGGTTCACCGAGATTTACATAAATTTTTGTTCCTGTCACTGGATATGATTCCGCTACTGTAGCGACTGCGACCTTCTCCTCTTTCTTTTCAACTACCTCGGCTAATGCGCCTCTGTAGACTACTCCGAGCTTCGCATCGACCGTTATTACTTCACCGTCCTTGATCGCTTCCGTCGCTGGTTTTCCTTTGCTTGCTGTTCCGACGATGCATGGGATTCCGAGTTCTCTACTAACGATTGCGGCGTGCGAAGTCATGCCTCCGCTGTTTGTTACTATTGCTGCTGCTTTTCTCATTGCTGGGACCCATTCGGGTGCGGTCATTTCTGTTACTAGTATCTCGCCGGGTTGGAATGTGTCTAGTTTGTCGACGCTCATGATTATGTGTGCTTTTCCTACTGCTAGTCCGGGTGATGCTGGTAGTCCTTGGCATATTACTTCTTTCTCTTTGGTGACTGCTATGGTTTCTGCTGGTTTTTCCTCTGTTGTTTTTAGTGCCCAGACTGTTTCTGGTCTTGCTTGTAGGATGTATAGTCGGTTGTCTCTTTCGTCTAGTGCCCATTCTATGTCCATTGGTTTTCCGTAGTGGTTTTCTATTTCGATTGCGTATGCCGCTAGCTCTTTTATCTGCTCGTCTGTTAGTATTTGCTTGTCTTGGAGCTCCTTGGGTACTTCTTTCTCCTCTGTTCCTCCTTCTGGTTTTCTCACGAGCATTTTTGTCTTGGCGTTTGAGATGTTTTTCCTTACTATTTGGAGGTCGCTTTTCCTCACGTAGTAGTCATCAGGGGTGATTTTTCCCTGGACGACGTATTCGCCGAGGCCGTATCCTGCTTCTATCATTACTACGCTCCTATCACCGTTGCTTACGTCTAGTGTGAACATTACTCCTGAGGCTTTTGAGAACACCATGAGCTGGACTGCTGCTGACAGTGCGACTTTCATGTGGTCGAATCCTTTTTGGACTCTGTAGAATATTGCTCTGTCTGTGAAGAGGCTTGAGTAGCATTCTTTAACCTTGTCTACGACTTCGTCTGGTGTTGAGACGTTTAGGTATGTTTCCTGCTGGCCTGCGAAGCTCGCGTCGGGGAGGTCTTCCGCGGTTGCTGATGATCTTACTGCTACGAACGGGTTTTTCTGTTTGACTTCTTTTTCAAGCTGGGCGTAGTATTTTTTAATCTCCTTCTCTATTTCAGGGGGCATTTTTGCTTCGACTATCATTTTCCTTATTCTTGCCCCTATGTTTTGCAGGGTTTTGGTGTCGTTGGGGTCTTTCAGCTCGCTTAACGTGTCTGCTATTTTCTTCTCGAGGTCGTTGTATTTTATGAAGTAACGGTAGGCTTCTGCTGTGGTTGCGAAGCCGTTTGGCACGGGTACGCCTGTTTTGCGGAGCATTTCTCCTAGGCTTGCTGATTTTCCTCCTACGAGGGGCACGTCTTCTATGCCTATTTCGTTGAACCAGAGCACGTATTTCTTTGTTTTCTCCGGGGTCATCTTTCGCTGGGCGTTGAGGCTGATGGTGTATTTAAGGTTTTGGAGGACTTGTCTCCAGGGTTTTGATTGTTTTTAAAAGGTTGCGGCTGGTTTGGCCTGGTGATTCTCTTCGGGGGAGCATGCTTAGTGTTGAGGGTTTCAAGAGGTTTTTAAGCGGGGCGGCTGTGGACGGGGAATGGTGGTTGTTGCTTTGGGTTGTGGTTTACTGTTGATGGTTGCGTAAAGCTTAATAGTTCCGGACCGGAACTGGGTTCTGAAGCGGAACTTGCTTTTCGACATTAGGCCGAAGTCTTCTCGAAACGGTTTCTTGGATATGTGCAATTGATGCGGGCTCTAACGGTTTCTGCCAGTTGGAAGGACGTGCGTATCCTTGAATTAAACAGCTTGAGAATCGGTTCTTAGAATAATCTTTTTACCCAGGGCATTTTATCGAAATCTTTATCGTTCGAATATATTTCTTTTATATTGATTCTTTTCATCTGTGCACTGACCACTATGTC
>JAFNIQ010000045.1 GCA_017601395.1 Candidatus Brockarchaeota archaeon | reverse complement strand
TGCTTAAAAGCTGAAAAGGGTCAGAAGAAATAAGGTCGCATTATTCTCCAAGGTGGAGGGCCCGGAAATGGTATCGTGAAATCGATTGATCTCTTCTTGTGTTCAGATCCTATCACCGTTAAAAATGTAAACCGGCACTTTTAAACATAAACCGTTTCTAAAACTTAGAAACACCCCTTATAAGTACAATGGTGAAAACTTTTTAAGATGAGCATGCCTCAGTACATCACGCTGGGGTGGCCGAACCTGGCTAAGGCGCAAGCCTGGAGAAATGCTCTTCAAGTAAGCTTGTGGCGCATTTGCGCCATGTGGGTTCAAATCCCGCCCCCAGCGCTTATAGCGCGCCCAAAGGTATTTTTAATTCCAGACGCGCGCTAGTATAATACGTTGCTCTAGCCCTAGATCCCAGCGTAAATATTCACCAGCATGAGGGACCCCCGATGGTTATTCTCGCTATTCTAAGCATAAACAGGTTTCTCCATGCGCTTCAAGCCTCCTGCGCTCTAGCTCTCTGTTTCCCAAGTTGTCTTACGCTCCTTAGAAAGATAGTGCTTGCCCTCCTTCTCGACGAATAATCCCAGCCTCCTCAGGCAGCCGCGCACGCTAAATTCGAGAAGAGAGTTTAGCACGCATCTCGATGAATTCAGCGACTTCTCCACATTTTAGGATATAAGTCTCTACTTATCACGACCCTCTCCACGGACACGACTATACCACTTTTAGCCTGCAGAACCTCGTCGGAACTCATCATAAGGGTGCCGAAGCCGACGCACTCACCCTTCAAAGTTTTTATGCACACAACATCCCCCTTGGAAAGAGGGTGATCTATCTTTGAAACTCCTTTAGAGGCGAGGGGGGCTCCGTGTGCAACAGCCGCTACCGCGCTGTCCTTAATATAGACTGAGGGAAAGCCTTTGAAAGCTTCTTCAACAGGCTTAACGAGTCTTCTTAGAAGAGTCTCATCACCCTTCTTAGAGTAGAGCTGCCAGGCTGCGTAGAGCTCTAAAAGAGTTGCTGAAGAATCCTCGTCTAGAAAACCGTCCCTAACCCTTCTGAGTTCAACCATGTGTGCACCCGTGCCCAGCAGTAGGCCAAGATCATGCAGAAGCTTCCTGATGTACGTGCCCGGCTCGGTGACAACCCTGAAAACGAACCTTCTGTCTGAAACATCCTCCACAGTAAACCTTACAATAATTCTCCGCCTCAGCGACCTTTTAACGGATGATTTCACCGGTGGACGTTGGTATATTGGGCCAGTCATCTTCTCAACCCATTTCCTTAAAGCCTTCTCCTCGAATTCCCCATGGATCTCGCAGACCCCGACATACTCTTTACTCATCATATGCAAGTACTCTATGGTTTTAGTAGCGTCGTTAAGACAAACTGGCAGGACACCGGATACGCCGGGATCTCCCCATTGCTTCAAGGGTCCCGGCGTGCCCAGCCTTCTCAGCGTTAAGGATTCTCTTAACGGTTGAAGACACGTCGTGGCTCGAGGGCCCCGGAGGCTTATCAAGGTTCACAACTCCCAGCTGTAGAAGCCTGGAGATGCTTCTCTTATCGGGGTGCTCACCGTACTTCTCGTCGGTTTCACACTCCTCCTTGACAAGCGTCCGGAACCTCACGAAGTCAACAAGCATCCTCAAACCTCACGATCTCCCTCATGAATTCTTTCAAGCCGCTTTTCTCTAGGGCAGCCATAACAGTCTCATCCTTAGAGTTCACCCTTATTCTGATGGTTTCAGCAAGAGGCATGAGGTGGAGGATGTTCTTCCTACCCCTTTTAACACCGTTCAACTCCTTTGGACCAGTTACGATAACACTCGTATTGTCAACGCTGCCTACTATAACGCATTTCTTACCCCTGTCCCTGCCACGGGTTATCACGCATATTCTTCCTGACCGCAACACTTCTCTAGGCATCTTCCCATCACCATTTCTCCTCCAAATAGGCTGAGACGGCTAACTTAAGTATTCTACCGACTGATTCCTTGGAAAGGCTTCCAGTGTCGATAATGATGTCGTAGATGCTTAAATCATCGATGTTAAACCCATAGTACTCGAAGAACCTTTTCCTCTCCGAGTCCTCCCTAGTAAGTGTTTCAGAAACTACTTCTTCAAATGGTTTTTTCTCTCTGGCAGCAATCCTTCTGCACCTTTCTTCGAAAGGCGCCTTCAAATATATTTTGAAGGATTCGACGCCCCTGGCGAACCATCCTGCGAGAAGACTGTCTAGAACGACCCCTCCGGAGTCGAGCAGTGATAAAGTAACGTTGTCTATCTCCTTGTCGAAATCAGGGGATTTCTTGCAGAGCTCTGAGAGCTGGGCAAGAGTCAACCCCTTATTCTCAGCTATCGAACGGAAAACCGAGCCCGTTGAAACATATCTGAGGTTGAACTGCCTCGCAAGCGGAGCTGCGAAAGTCGATTTCCCAACCCCGTGTAGACCTGTTATTATTATTATCGGGTTTCTCGGCCGCTTCAACCCCGCCATCTCAGCCACTCACCCCAAATGCTTTCCTGAAGACCTGCAGGAAGAAGGAGAGGGATATGAAGTACCAGAGGCCGTAGTTCAACTGTACCTCCTCGTTTCCACCGTATAGCGATGCTGAGAAGCGTCCGGCTACATCCCCCATGGGTAGTGTGAACCATAGAAGGTAGAATGCTGAAAGCATGATGCCCATGTTCACGAGCATTGTCTTAAGCTGGAATGAGGAGACCTCCTGCTCAACCTGGGACATGTAGACCTTCTGCTTGTCGAGCTTTTTAAGAAGCTTCTGATCCTTAAGCCTGGTTGCGGCGGCACGCTCCAACCTGTATGCTTTCAACTCCTCAGTCTTCAACCTCATCCTTTCAGGGTGTAGGATGAATTTCAAAACCAAGTGGCCTAGGAGCGAAGCGGTTGCTGAGACAAGCGTCACCGTGACAATTCCACTAACAGGCAATCGCATCATCCTCCGTGGTAAACGAGTTTAAACCATTCTTAGTTGGGTGCTCAACACTACGCGACATGCTAGATCATCGGAAAACCGGATGTTAAATAAATGTTTCTGGCTACTTGCCAAGCACCTTAAGTAGACCGGGATGGGTTTCAATAGTCTCCTCCATTATTAACTGGTAGTACTGCTGAATAATATCCACCGCCAGCAGGACGCCCATGCCCCCGCCTATGACGGCGAGCACGTCCCCCACGCCGGCGATAAGCCCGATCGTTAAGCCGCCTAGGAGCGCAACCGTGTTTATGTAGGGAGCTATTTTACTCTCGATTACTCCAGGAGTAGATCTGAACCCTCTTAGGAAAACGTCTGAGTCAACCAGCTGAGATGAAACCGACTTAGCGTCCATGCCTGAAACCGAAAGCCAAACCATCGACAGGCCTAGGCTTAGAAGGGCGAGCAGAATCACGTAGCCTACTGCGTGGAGGGGCTCTGCAGCAACATGCGTGATGCCTCTCGGAGGGTTCACCAGCCAGGCTAAGCCTGAAACAGGAACATACGTGTTGTTAACAACTTCAACCCTGCCTATGAAGTCAGCCACCGGAGTGTTGGCCAGCCAGGTTCCACTCGCAACATTAGCCATCAGCTGTATGTTTGAGAAGATTGCCGCCGCGAGAATGACTGGAATGTTTGAAACGTAGAGCAGCCTGATGGGGAAGCTTCTGGAGAAGCCTCTGAAACGGCCGTGGGAAATCGGAACGTTAATCCTAACGTTTTCAAGGTAGACGAGTAGGAGTATGAACATTACGGTTATGATCAGCTGGAAAAGCGTGGGAACCGCGGGAGCACCCCTGTAGAAAAAGTCGGCGAGAGGGCTTTGAAGAGAGAAAGCCTTTTGAAAGAAGAAGAGCAGGACTCCCCACATGTAGCCGTCGGGCGCTGGAAGAGGGTTTAAGCAGCCCAGCCATATTTCCTTAGCGACACCGGCGAGGATGAACAGGCTTATTCCGCTGCCTAGGCCCCAGCCCTTTTGAAGAGTCTCATCCAGAAAGAGAAGGAGAATTGAGGCTATTGAAAGCTGCATTACAGCTATGATTTCAGCCTTCAGACTCAATTTCCCTAGGGACCCGCTGAAAACAGTTGAGCCCGCTGAGAAAAGGATGATCAACAAGGTAGCCAGCTTCGTCGCTACCTGCAGCATCCTCCTGTCATACTCGGAGCCGGGGTCGAACCTGATCAAGCCGGAGCCGGCTAAAAGCTGAACCACGAGGCTGCCTGTTACGAGGGGCCCGATGCCAAGGTGGAGGAGCGAGCCCTGCTGTCCTCCTATTATGATCCTGTACGATGCCCACGGGTCAGCCCCTTGGGAAACAATCCCGTAGAGAGGAATATAGCCCATAACCAGGTAGAAAGCTAGGATAAGCCCTGTCCACATAAGCCGGGTGGTGAAGCCAACCTTTCTAGTGGGCGCCTCTATCTGGGGGACGTATGGCTCAATACTCTCCATGGCTTCCAGGAAGCCCATTAGGATTCACCAGGCTTAACAATCCTGCCGCCCTTAGCCTCCACCTTCATCCTTGCCTTCTCGCTAAAGGATGCAACCTTAACAACGTAGGCGGTGGAAACACTCCCTGAACCCAGAAGCTTAGAATAGCCGAGCGCTGCGAGATCAAGTGTTTTCTCACCTTCTGAGGCCCGACCACGTGTCCGCCTATAGAGTTCATCAAGCTCCCCGACGTTTATCTTTCCCCCTTCAACCCTTGGAACCCTCCTTATGAAACCTTTCTCCTTCTCCTCCTTGTAGAACATTAGAAACTTGTGCCCCATGCTGCCAGCCCTGCCAACGCCGCCTCGCGACCCTGATTTACGATGCTGGCCTATCTGACCCCAGCCGTGGGTCCTGCTTCCCCGCATCTTCCTCACTTTTCTCAACCTGGTCGGCAACTTCTCGGCGAGAAGAGCATTCTGGACTTTTTAACCCTTACCGTTGAGCCCAGTGTAAGTTTTAAACCGGTTTTACACCCTTAGCCCAAGCTAATCAACGGTCTTAAAATTCTTCCAGCCTGATCAGGCTCAGCTATATCATTCTCCGCAGAATCAAGCCTACTCTGTCTCCCCAGTCTCCCAGTATACCGCCCTTCTTAACAGGCTTCTTAACACTCCTTTTAAACCCGCCTTTGGGCGGGGTTAGCCTGAAAACAGGCTTAACAGGCTTAATGGCTTCAGCCGGGGAACTGCTCAGCCAGACTGCTTCAACCAGCTCGTCAAGCGTCCCGTATCCGGTGTATTTTGAAACATTCTCGTCGCTTAAACGCCTGTTTCCCGGAAGCCTGCCTCTTTTCAAGAGCAGTAAGCGAAGCGTGTTTTTATCTACCCTTCCCCAGAAAACATAGTCCTTCACCTTTCTAAGCATGCCTTCAACAGGAGGAGTTAGCCTGACAAGCGTAGACGAGTTCACCCTTAGAAGCCTGAGCTTTCTCAGCGTGGCGGAAACATCCCTAGTAACGTTAACGGACCCCCTTATCCTGACGACTACTGCGAGCGGCGGAAGCTTTTCCTCAGCCTTCAACGCGAGCAACCTCCGAAGCAAGAAAGCTAGTCGTGTAAAGCCTTTTCAGAGCAAGGTAAGCAGCGGTTACGAACGAGTGGCTGGTGGAGGTTGAGCCCTTGGTCTTAGACCAGACATCCCTTATTCCGGCAAGCCTGAAAAGAGGCTTCGCAGCATCGCCAACAACCAGACCGAGACCCTTGGGCCCGGGGAAGAGGGCAATATAGACGCTCCCCGTCTTTCCGAATGTTTTAGAAGGTATTGAATGCGGCTCCCCGCATTTACACTCCCATGAACCGCATCCCCTCGGCACAGGTATTATGTTAAGCCTAGCCTTTCTAGCAGCCTTCTCAATCGCGTCCCTAACCTGCTTAGCCTTGGCTGAGCCTATGCCGACATGACCATCCTCATCCCCCACGACCACGAGTGCTCTGAAACGAGTCTTCTCACCAGCGTCGCTCTGCTTTTGAACAGGGCTCATCGATATTACTTCCTCCCTTATCTTGCGTAGCAGAAGGTCTATCGCCTCAGGCTCCCTTATCTTCAGACCCATGTTGAAAACTTCTTCAACAGATGAAACCCTTCCCTCTTTAATCATTCTTATTAAAGGAGTTTCGACAGTGATCTCTCTGACTGCTTCCTCAGGCTCCCCTACCTCATCATCAGACATTTGCAACAGCCTCCCTCAGCCTTCTTTTAACCTCCTCCATTATCCTCGGCATCTCCTCCACCTTCAAACCGGCTTCCACATACCTTGAAAAACCTTCTCCACCGGATTCCTTGAAGAAACTGGATATGTGCTCCCCGACTATCCTGCTCTTATCCGGGAGCATCGACTGGTCAACCCTTACCTTGAAGCCCGCGTCCAGGAGCCCGCTGCAAGCAGCGTAAATCCTTCCACCCTTAGTCGGCTTATGGAGCCCAGCGTCTAGAATGCCTTCTGAAACGTTTTTCTTCAAGCATCTTAAGCCAGCCAGGTATGCCGTCAAGTAGGCTGCAGGAGTATTGTTGAAGCTGAAGGGCCAGCCGTATCTTTTAAGCTCCTGGGAGAAGGCTGAAGCAACCACAAGGTCTCCGCTAGGCTTGCTTGAAACAATAGCCACGCGCACATGCTTGTTGGAAACCCTTACGACAACCCTTGGTAGGCCCGACCTCAGAAGCCTCGTTCTCAGATAGTAGTCTGTAAGACCCTTCCTGCGGCGCTTAAACTTAACCCTGTAGGATGCCGACCTAGCCATTAAGCAGCCTCACCCCTCTCCTTAAGCGAAGCAATATAGTTCATCAAAACCCTCCTGCTTGGGAAAGCTCCTCCCTTAACCATCAGGTAGAGCCTCCTGTAGAGGCTTCTTGAAACAACCCCCTTGTCTCGAAGCTGTTTGAGAAGCCTTCGCTGAGCCCTGACTTTCTCAACCCATGTCACCGTCATCCGAGCACCCTTTGCGCCCTTCCTGCTTCCCGGACCTCTCCTCCCGCTTCTCGCCCTAACCCTCCCCCTGCTTGGGGTTGAAGGAGGCCTTTCCCTTATCACTCCGCTTTTAATAAGCCTCCTGACATCAGCCCTTGTGACAGCATCCTCAACCTCTTCAATCCTAGCCGGGTCTATCCAGATTCTCGACTCCCCGACCTTCAGGATGTCTGCAGCCAGTCTCCTAACAGTCTTAACGCTCAACCCCTAACCCTCCTCAGCCTTCTCGATAATCCTCCTCTCGTAGTTCGCAATGACGAAGCCCTTGGAGGAAGCCTCCTTGGCAAGAGCCTCCTTAAGCCTTCTGCCGAGCCTTGAGGAGAAGACCAGTATCTTACCCTCAGGAGAACCTGCTTTCTCCAAATCGCGTCTGGAGGAGATTAAGACCGGTTTTAGCCCTGAAGGATGAAGACCCCTCGCCCGCCTTGGCGTGCCGTAACCGATGTTGACCGTCTTAGGCCAGCCCTTCATGCTAAGCCTCATCTTACTGTCCTTCCCTCTCGGCCTACGCCAGTTTTCACCAAGCCTAGTATACCTCCAGCTCTCCTGTCTGACGAACAAGGGCTTTGCTTCCTTCCGCTTCCTCCTCGCGGAAAGCAGCTTCTTGGCTTCAGTAGTCATCTTCACTTCCTCCATAATCCTTTCTCAACAATATATATGCCGTCAACGTATACCCTTGGATCCTTATCTTTAATCTTGGTGGCTAGTTCAAACATCGCTGCAACCTGAGTTACCTCGTTCTTGTCCAGGCCCGTGACAGTGATGTCTTGACCTGAAACCTGAACGTCAACGTTTGGAAAAGGTATTTTGAAGAGCCTAGGAGACTTCTCGCCCATGAAATTATGTATGGAAACTGTTCCCGTAAGCTTGTCATACTTAACCGTGACGGGGAAATGAGAGTAGACGACCTTCAGCCTAACGATGTACCCGTGGAGAACGCCTTCAATCATGTTCCTAATCAGTTTCGCAACAGTTCCAACCCTCGCCTTAAACCTCTTACCCTTATTAATGCTGAAAACATTAAGAACATTTCCCTCTAGAGCAAGCTTCAAACCAGTGTGAGAGAAGTCTCTAGAAAGCTTCCCGAGTGGGCCTTCAACAGTCACCGTTGAATACTGGAGGCTTAATTTCACACCGTCGGGCACTTCCACGGTTGCGACATGCATAGCCGACTCTACAGCGCTAGTAGACATACGCAATCAACCTTCCCCCAATCTTCCTGCTCTTAGCCTCCGAATGCGTCATTAAACCGTGAGGTGTTGAAACGATTAGAAGCCCAACGTTGAAAGCCGGGAGAAACATTTTCTCAAACTTCTCAATATCCCGGTAGGATGTGGGAAACCTGGGCTTAATGGCCCTACACTTGTTAATCCTCCCCACAAGCTGAACTCTGAAGAAGCCTGCCTTACCGTCATCTATAAACTCGAACTCGCCTATGTATCCGGATTGCTGAAGTATCTTTAGCACGTGACCTATAAGGTTTGAAGCAGGGGAGATTATGCACTCCCTCTTCCTGCGTAGGTCAGCGTTTTGAAGAGCCGTCAACGCGTTTGCCAAAGGATCATTAAGAGTCATTCATGCAGCACCCTAATTATACTTCTTGAAGCCCAGCAGTGGAGCAACCTCTCTGAAGCAATGTCTACAATAGTTCAAGCCGTACTGTCTAATTATAGGCCCGTATGAGCCGCACCTCACACAGGGCCTAGAGCCCTTTCCGAATGTCCTCTTCTTAGGGGTTTGACGAGCCATTTTAGACGACCTCCAGGCCAAACCGCTGCCTCATAAAGTTAATCGCCTCCTCCTTGGTTATCCTGTGAACCCTGCCTACTCTGCTCCTCCGGCGCCTCCTATACATTACGCGGAACCCTGGCCTGCAAAGCTTAACGCAAATATCCATGCCTAGCACACCTATCTTAGGATCATACTTAACCCCTGGAAACTGGATATGCTCTTTTACACCGAAGCTGAAAACCCCGTTCTGGAAGCTGGATGCCTTCACCTTCCTGCCGACAGCTGTGAAAGCCCTCTCGAGAAACTCTTCAGCCCTACTGCCCCTGAGAGTCACTATTGCAGCAATGGCTTCACGCCTCCTTACGGCGAATTCCTTTATTGTTTTCCTAGCCCTTCTTTCAGCAGGCTTCATACCGGTTAGGAGCGTCAAAACTTGCTTAGCCTTCTCCAGCGGCTCACCAGGCTTCCCCGGAGAAATGTTGACCACGACCTTCTCAATCATTATTCTTCTCATAGGATTTCCCTGTTCTCTCTTCTCCTCTAGAACAGTTTCAACCAAGGCTTATCCCTCCCAACAACCATCACGTAGTCCCTAACCGTGCTTATCTCACTTCCGTCTCCAAGGGAGAGCTTGACGGCACTATCCCTCAGCAGGCTTGACTCAGAGATTTTTCTAACGGTACCCACGGCACCTGTATGCTTACCCATGAAAACATACCCGAGAACACCCTCGGAGAGAGGAGCCTTGTCCAGAATAGTTCCCTCAGGAACCTTTACAAGAAGCGAGCCTCCTACGTTCAGAGACCAGTCTTCCGTTTCAAAGGTTCGCCCATCCTCGGTTGCAAGCCTCAGCCTACCCCTGTAAAGATATTTCTTGTTAATCCTGCATATCTTCATGGAAGCCTCCTCCTGCGGGATTTCAACCGGGATAAGTCTACTCTTATTGTCAACGAGGACCCGGTAGTGTTTACCCAGCTCCTTCACGCTGACGACATCCATAAGGCCGACTGGAAACTTGTAGGAAGTCCTCACAATCCCGTCTACAAGAACCATCGAGTGGCTTATCACATACTTCGCCTCCCTACCTGTCTCAGCCATTTTCAAAATATCTCTGACGAGAACCTGTAACGGCAGGGACATTTCGAGACGGTGTGGACCCGGCTCAGGACGGGTGACGAACCTCTTCTCCTTAACGCTGGAAACCTGCATGACGGGCGGCGCAGCATACCTCTTTAAACTCTTAGAACCTCCTTTACGAGCCATTTTCCGACGCCTCCTTAACGGGCCTACGCTTCCTCTCTATCGCGCGCCGCCTCCACTCATCCTTATCTTCAATCTTCACAAGTATTACTGAGCTCAACGGTATGGGTATTAAGCGCTGCTCGCCGCGAGCATTCTCACGATATACTCCTGAAACATAGACGCGGCCCCTCATCCTGTCAACCCTGTTCACATCACCCTCCACACCCTTATAGTCACCCCTGATTATCAGAACCCTGTCTCCGGCTCTAACAGGCAGGCTTCTGAAACCATACTTGCCTCTGAGCTCACGGCTCAGATGAACGGAGGAAGACCTGTATAACAAGTGTCTCTCGTTCATTCACCATTACACCACCGACGAGGCTAGTGCTGAAAGCTTAGGCCACAGGTCCACAGCCTCCTTTGCAACAGGACCCTTAACCTCAGTACCCTTCAGGTCTCCCTCAGGCGTCATAAGCACAGCAGCATTATCCTCGAAAACAACCCTCAACCCGTCTCTCCTCCTGATCGGGAAACGCTGCCTAACTATTATCGCCTTCATAAGCTTGTTCTTAAGGTCGGGAGTCCCCTTTTTAACAGAGACCGTCACCAGGTCGCCAACCTTAGCTGATGGTAGACGTCTAAGCCGTCCCCCAGACTTAGCCACTTGAACAATCCTGAGAAGCTTAGCACCAGAGTTATCAGCGCAGACAAGGTTCGCGCCGACGGGAAGACCTCTAGAGCCCCTTAGCCTATACTCTAAGATACCCCTTGCGGAAACCGCTCTGGATTTCTTCACGGCCATGCTACTTCACCTTCCCCAGCACCACGAAGTGCACAGTTTTGCTCAAAGGTCTGCTCTCACCTATTATAACTCTATCCCCAGTCCTGGCAGCGATGCACGGAGGATTGTGAGAAGGTATTCTGCTTCTCTTCCTCATGTAACGCTTATACTTCGGAATATACTGGAGATACTCCCTCATGACGATCACCGTGTTCCTCATCCTGTCCGAGACTACAACACCCTCTAAAATACTCCCCCTAATCCTCACGTCCCCGTGAAACGGACACTTCTTGTCACTGCACTTTGTTTCAGGAGGAGAAACCTTAAGCTCCTTGAGAAAACTCACGGGTCAACCCTCCCGGTTCTTTCCTCGGGCCTGAAAGCAATCGATGCCCCGTTAATAGCAATCTCCGTGCCGCCAAGTTTGAAAAAGAACCTCTTATTATGCTTAGGTATTATTAGAAGCCTGCCTCTTCCCGATATTATGGTGAAAGTATTCTTCGTCTCCCAGACAACCATGCCTGAAGCAACGGTTGAGCCACTGCTCAAATCCACAACCCTAACCTGCAGACCGTTCAGCTCATGGTATGCAAGGTTACTTGGAGTCCTCACTTGCCCCCCTCCTCCTTCTCAACGGTAAGTATTCTCGCGATCGCTCTCTTCAACTCCCTAACCATTCTAGTGTTCTCCTCCAGCCCTGAGGCAGTCCTCATCCTTGCCGTCATAAGCTCGTTCCTAAGCTCCTGGAGCCTCTTAAGCCGTTCCTCTCTAGACATCGACCTTATTTCACTCGCCTTTAGCCTCGCCAACTTCAACGACCTCCTTCGGAACCTCTATTACCTGAACCTCATCTGGGAAGGATGCTTTACGGAGAATCTTAACCTTAACACCTATCAAGCCCTGCGGTAAAAGAACGCTTGCCTTCCCGGTTTTCACATGCTTAATAGCCGGATCCCCGGCTGCAGGCAGATAGCCGTACGTAAACTTTTCAAACCTGCTTCTGTCAGTCGCCAGCTTACCGGCTATCCTTATCTCGCACCCGACGGCTCCGGCTGCAACTATCCTGCGTAGAGCAACCCTGGCAGCCCTACGGTATTTAACACCCCGCTCCAAAGCCCTGCATATCATTTGCGCAACCAGTTGGGGTTCAAGATCAGGGTTCTCAACCTCAGCCACGTTAACCTGGGGGTTCTCAAGCCCAAAATTTTTCTGGAGGGCGTTTTGAAGCTCCCTTATGCTCCTCCCGTCCGGCCCTATTACTGCACCAGGCTTACTAGTGTATATTGTGACCACGAGGCCCATTGGGACATTCATCAGCTTAACGCCATTATAACCGGCCTCCTTCAAATACTCCCTTAGGAAATCATCAATCTTCTGGTGTAGCTTCCCGAACTCGAGAACCCTCCTGTAGAAAATCGCTTTCCGCCGTGCCGACATTTTAACCAGCCTCCTCCACAGCCAGGGCCTCAATGTGAGTAAGGGTTTCAAACCTTGGCGTAGCCCTTCCGAAGGCTCTGGGAATATACCTTTTCAGCTTCCTACCGCGGTGTACGACGACACCAGTTATCCTCATCCTCTCCGGCGATAATCCTTTAAACTCAGCATTAGCCTCGAGCTGCGACAGCAGCCTGAGGAAGAACCTGGCTGCCTTAACAGGATACCTCCCGGAGTCGGCCTTTAAAACCCCCCGTCTATGCGGAACCTTCTTCCTATACCTTTTAAAGGGTACAGGGAGCCTTTTCTCTGCAACCGCCTCCAGCCTCTCCCTCGCCTCCGGGATCCTTAAACCTTTTATAACTCTTGCCAGTTCAACCGAGTGTTTAGGGGAGATTCTAACCTCTCTAAGGCTGGCCTTAGCCGAACGGGCCCTGTCCACCTCCACCAGACTGTATTTGAAGCTTGGCAAACTTAACACCCTTTGGCTCGCGGGAGCAGGACAGCAATATGTACCAACTATTAAATATTTTGCCCGTTCTAGGCAATACTTAAATCCTAGGATAAAGTAGCTTTAGCGATAGAAAATGAGCAAGGAGGCGGCTGAAGCCGAGCCCAGCATACGCAGAGCAGTGAACGTGGATAAGCTTGAAAGGACTCCTGAAGGATACGTTGCACACGTCAAGTCGCTTGAAGGACTTCGAAAAATCGCTACCATATTGAAGAAACCAATGGTGTCAGTCAAGGAAAGCGGAGAATACCTGGTGATAGACGACAGGATAACGTACATTTGGAAAGAGCAGCCTAAGAAGCAATAAGACGTGAAACTTACCCCAATTTGCATTTTTTCTTATTTCAACGGCACGTAGGTAGAGGCCTTGCTCGCTCCAACCCCGGGCTTGCCGTGTACAACCCTCTTATTGGTTATCGCGAACTCGCCCAGATAGTGTCCAACCTTATCTAGAGTTATTTCAACAGGTATGAAGTCCTTACCATTGTGAACCTCAATGGTTAACCCAACCATCTCCGGGAGAATAGGCATATCCCTCCTGTGTGTCCTTATTCTCTTAGGCTGAACCCCTGTCTGAGCCATCTCAGCCTTAACTCTCCTAATCTTTTCAAGAAGCTTTCGAGTCTCGGGGTGAAGCCCCCTCCTGAGGCTCCTCCTAATCCTAGCTGGAAGAAGCCTCATCAACTCGTTCATCGAAAGACTGTTCAGCTCCTCCAGAGTCCTTCCCCGGTATGTTTGAACCGTAGACATCCTCAACTATTCGGCGAGCAAGGCTATATAACCCTTTTCCCCTATCCCTTGTCTAAACAAACAGGGAAAGATGTCTTGAAAGCCTTAAACAAGGCTTACAGCAGCCTCAGCTGATTCGGAGCAGAAGCCGATTACAGGTTAAGAGGCTTGGAAACCTAATCCAGGCCCCAAGCCCAGCGAAGATCTAGGTAGAGTTTGCAGCTTGCGGAGGAGTATTCCATGGAATATGGTTACCGATGCGGGAGGCTAGCCCCTATTATTTTAGCGGCCTCCATCATTCTCCGCATCATTTTTTCATCTCAAGCGGGCCGTTACGCAAGATGATGCGCAGCCATCCTTGCCAGCTGGGAAAAAATCCTGATGCTTACGCACCATAGCCTGAATATTCGTGTAGAGCTCTGATTATTCCTTGAACTGCAGCGAAAAATCTTCAAAAACATCACCTTACATGAAGATAACAGTCTTGCAAACGTACCTCATGACCTCCAAAACTCTATGTAACGTGGAAACACGTGTCTCCATCTAAACCGGAGAGAGAATAGGCCCGCTGGAAGTAACAACATCATCGTGGCAACCACGAGGTTAACAGGCAGCCTCGCGAAAACCAAGACACGCCTGTTGACCTCGGCGGGCGCCGAGTCAGGTGCTTCCACCACATTAGGTTTAAATCTTCCGACTATGTTTAAACAATAAGGGAAATGAGGGGGAGGTTCACTATTTACGAACAGCCTGAGCTGAGAGAGCCCCTGTTCATACTCGGGTTCAGAGGGTGGGCTGACGCTGGAAGAATATCAAGCGGATGCGTAGGCTACTTGGTGAGAAAACTGGGGGCAAGAAGGTTTGGCGTAATTGTTCCAGACGATTTCTACATTCTTCAAAACTCTCGGCCATTAGGATGGATTGAAGAGGGCGTTATAAGAAGGATAGAGTGGCCCTCTACAGAATTATTCTACTATAAGAATAGTCTTGGAGGAAATGATTTGATACTCCTGCTCGCCGACGAGCCTAATTTCAAGCCTAACGAATACGCTGAGGAAATTGTTGATTTAGCAATCTCTTACAAGGTGAGGAGAATATACGTGATTGGCGGAGTAATTGCTCCAGAGGCTTCATCCACATGGGAACAGCAGGTGGAAGCAGTTGTCGGAGATCCCGGGTTGAAAGCCGAGTTGAAAAAATACGGAATAAGATACGTGACATACGGGAGCAGTAGGCAGCTTGCACCAGTAGGCATTCACTCGCTTCTCGTGCTCGCCTGCCAGAGAAAAGGTATTGACGTGGTAAGCCTATGGGGACGTGCCCCACCCTTTGCCAACATATATCCTAAAAGCATTCACGCAGTCCTTGAGAAACTGGTTGAAATGTTGAAAATAGACCTTGACCTTGAGGATATTGAAAAGACCAGTAGAGACTACGAAAGGATGATGGAGGAGGCAGCCAGACAACAGGAATTAAGCGAGAGTAGAAGGCAGCCAGAGTATTTCTATTGAGAAAACTTTTTTCAGCAGCCTTCAACTACCTAATAACTTTTCAACTCTTTGAAAACACCTCTACCCTCCTTTTAACAATTACAATTAAAAAGTCGCTTTCTCAACAGTAAGGATGAGCCTTAACATAAGACCAAACAGAAAAATGCCGCAAGGCTTCTTAGCAACCAGTTATTCAAGCCCACCTTTCACAACCTCGTGCTCCTCACCCAGACCAGTATTGGGCAGCTAATGAAAACTCTGTGAAGCCGTTTAATGCACCACTTAAATACCTTCAACACTATTCCTCATGCCGAGATAAGCAACATTCACGTTAAAAGGAATGGTTTACGAC
>JAFNIQ010000128.1 GCA_017601395.1 Candidatus Brockarchaeota archaeon | reverse complement strand
TAAAGGCATATTCAATCTGTGTATTTGATTAATGTTAGAGCATCAACTTTCTGTTGGACGGTAAAATTGTAGACGAATATGAGGTGAGGGATGTCACAGTTCTGAATGGGCTTAACGCTTCCACCTAAGACGAGCAGCCCTCCATAAACCCCTCAAGGAAGCGTTCCTAAATTTCCATCTGCATAAAATCGTCTTCCGCTTCTTCCATCAAGCTAGGTCGCACCAGAATATTCACGTCAGCTGCCAGAAAACTTGCCGTTCAGGGGAACAGGATTGATCGCTTGAGTTGAGAATCTCACCCGCGGGAGAAGCCCAAGAATAGGGAGAGGTTCACTAAGGACTCCAGCTTGACACGTGCACTAGCGTAATCAAAAGGGTTAAGGGCGCCCATTCGCCGTCGACAAGCAGATCTGTGAGTATGCGTTTCTTGCTTAGGTTTCTGGTAAAGAAATGGATATACCAGAAGGTGTAAAGAAGATTGGCGGCAAGGATCGGTAGGTACGGTAGGAAGAAACCTAGAAGCCCGCAGGCGATAACCCAGAGGACAAGGGTCATGTTAAGCAATATGAGAAGTCTGTAGACGGCCTTCACGCCCAAGACCACGGGCAAGGTTCTGACGCCAGCTGAACTATCCCCCCTAACATCCCTCACATCGAATAGGATCGTGTTAATCATCGCTTTGACGAAGATGAAGGAGAAGATCATCAACGATAAGAGAACGCCCCTCGCCCCTGCGGGGCCCGCTTTGACTAAGATCGGTACAAGGGTGGGCACTGCAGCCCACGCTGTCGCAAGCGTCAGGTTCTTCACCCCTAGGATGTCTTTCAATCTCGACATCGAAGGAGGACCTGTACTGTAGACTACGCCAACCACCAATGGCGAAAGCAGGGTGAGCAGGACGCCGAGGCCTTTTTGAGCCGCCAGGGCGACGGATACGGTGAGGGAGGCTGCCGCAGCCATCGCGACAATCTTCCCCTTTTCCCTGAAGAGGCTCGACCTGTCGGGGTCATTGATCAGATCCTCTCTCTGCTTGACCGACCGGTCAAAGTTATATACCGCAAACGTGAGGGTGAAGGCGGCTAGCAGCAGCGACGCATCCACCCGTATCCCCTGGAGGATGAAGGAGAGGAGAAGTATCATGGAGCTGGTCAGGAATATGAGCGTCGAGCTTGAGAATGGGGGTCGCTTCAGACGCTGGTATTGTTGATGTTGGTATTCACAAGTCAGTTTAGAGTGCTCATCGTAAGGGAGAGAAGACGTTTCTGGTCTTCGCTCCCAAGTAGAGGTTTGCTTATCTCAACGGTCGCTACGATGGCCGGATTTGCCCTGCTCGGCGTCTATGATATCATCCTCCCGCCACTCTCATTATATCAGGTTCTACTGATTCTAGTATTTTCTGCATTGTTCACGCTGAGCATCGATTTCCCCAAGTACTACATATTCAGAAAGTTTAGGCTCTGACTTTAAGACTCTATTCCACAAGGTGCAATCAGTACGTCTCTGAAGTCGAGGAAGAGTTCACAGGCCGCCCCTATGGCGGTTCTAGCAGCTCTTCATGCGATGCTGCCGGTTTTCCCAATGACCTAGACATTATGTCTAGTACTAATATGATCCATGATAGCGCACGCTGAGGGCGGACGTTGACTTCTCTCTGCAACTCGCTTAGTCCATGTTTTTGAAGCCTCATTTTAACCTCAGATTCGTCCAACCCCTCTGCGGAGGATCGGAGCGTTTTAAAGGTATCCTCGATGCTCACTGAATAGAAGTCTGCCATATCATCACCTGTCCTAGCAAAAGTATACCCGTGCACCCGCCTATGTTAGCCACCCTTAGGCGTTCCCATCTTGGACTCTTTTACCCCTGATTGACTTGATAATGAGCAGTGAGGGGCACCGTCTTGGGTATGCAGGAGAACTGAGTAGGCGATTATGAGCTTGAAATCCAACTCGTAGAGAAGACCAACGATGGCCCCGCCTGCAAGCCAAGCAAAACCGAACGCAGCGTTGAATATCCCATAAGCTGAACCCCTCATTTCTACGCTTGCCAGGTCAGCGACCGCGGCCCTCTGAATCGTCTCCTGCATACCCAAGACGGTGCCGAAGAGTAAGGCTGAAGCGACGAGCGTATACTGTGTTGGGTGAAGAGCTACTATCGGAACCAGCGCAGTCAAGGGGAAGCCGAATGCAACAACCTTTAAACCAATCCTGTCGTAAAGCGTCCCGAAGAGTAATCCGCTAAAGGCATCGATCGCCTGGGCCAAGAGGTATAAGAGGGGGATAAACCAGTCTGCGAAGACTCCATGCGCCCTGTAAAGGATAAAAGCTACATGCATGAAGCCTACCGTGCTTAAAGCGACCGCGGCTACGTAAATCCAGTACGTTCTGCTCAGGCGGGCGGACCCTGCCCTACCACTTGTCGCAGATGCCATCTCCAGCTTCCCGTAGAGCCTGTAGGTTGCATAGAGTGTCAGCATTGCAAGGGCGGCTGGTAACCCGAATGAAAGGAACACCAAGCTGTACTGATTATACCTAAGGAGTATTAATGAAGCGATCAACGGGCCTGCGACTGCCCCGATTTGGTCCAAGGCTTCATGCACGCCGAACGCTTTTCCTCTCCACGCATCTTTCGCTGCAACAGAAATTATGAGATCTCTGGAGGGAGTTCTGATGGCTTTCCCCAGTCTCTCCACAACTACCAGTAACGCTGCCAACTGCCAGTCTCCAGCAAAAGCGAGCAAAGGGATAGCGACAAGGTTCACAAAGTATCCTAGGAACGTGATCGTCCAGTATCTGCGGGTTACGTCCGCGAGCCTACCGGACACAAGTCTAAAACCGTACCCTACGAAGTCTCCAAGCCCTGTCACAACGCCTAGAACCGCAACGGGCGCCCCGAGAATTATGGTCAAGTATGTCGGTATGACTCCTCTTGCACCCTCATACGTGATGTCGGCGAAAAGGCTGACAATACCCATCATCACAATAATCGGTAAAACTTTACGTCCAACCATGGCCGATGGCTCCAACTATCAAGTCGAGACTTCATATACGATGTCGCCCGACAAGGTAAGCTTTCTCAGCCTCCTCGACCCTTTGACAGATTAAACATTCTCCTTTCTCTACAGCTTTTATGAAGTGAACTCTGTTTAATTTCCCCCGTATTTTCAAATTGACCTTAATTTTATCCATCTGACTTTACACCACGCTAGTACGCTTGATGGAAGCTTCGATGAGTTGCGTGACCAATTCTACTTTTTTTAGAAGGGCTTCTCTATGAGAGGTCAATATGGATTGTATGTCTTCAGGCATTCGACCATATTGAGCATTAATCTTTTCTGGATCTATTTCCTCCAGTATTACCCAGACCCCGCTCATTAACGCTAGAAGTTTACGTCCAGTGAACTCTTTTTGCTTATTAAGAGAGCATTCTAAGGAAAACTCCTTGATCTCATGTAACATGTTACCCATTAGGTCACATATCTCAGGTTTCCTCTTTTCGTCTATATCATTAACGATTTCAGAAAGACTTCCAGAGTTGTCTCTTTGCAATATTCTTAATGCATCGGTGATATACTTCTCAATGATAAGTAAGCTAGATTCCAGAACCCTCCTGTGATTCCTGTTTCCAAAAACAGATTCCACGATCTTTTATCCCGAAGTTTTTCCATTCTATAATTTTCTTGCAAGAATCTCCATACTACCTTTAAGAA
>JAFNIQ010000129.1 GCA_017601395.1 Candidatus Brockarchaeota archaeon | reverse complement strand
GTTCTAGAAAAAAATCAATCCGGCTTCTACATCAAGCTTAACTCTTGGGTTTCTAACCTCTTCAGCCATGCCTGTAGAACTCGACATACTCTTGATAGCGGTCGAATCCTTGCGGATGCAACGCGTAGTTTATCGCTACTGTTACACTTTGGACGGCGTGATTTTTTCTCAACCATTCCTTAAGGTGGTTAATATTACAACCTTACGCTTAGCACGCAATATTTATAAACACGTATTGAATATGCTTTATGGAGATGAAAAATGTCAGACTTTAAGCGTTTGAGTTTGACCGGCTTACTTCTTGTCTTAAGCCTAGCGATGCTTCCTGTCGCCGCCGCAAAACCATCTGGGCTGATGCAAACCCCGTTGACAGCAGGCGGCTATGAAAATACAATAGTGCTTGTCACGCCGAGCAACGCCATTCTGCTTAATAATCTCAAAACGGCGTTTGAAAAATATGCGAGAGAAAAGCTCGGCGTAAGTGTTGAAATGCAGCTTATTCGAGCCGGTTCTCCTGAGTGTATGAACAAGGTAATCGCCTGGAACGGCGCGCCGGAGGCAGACATATTCTTTGGCGGTGATCTCATCTACCACTGGAAGCTGAAAGCTCGAAACCTACTTGAACCCTATAAGCCTAACTCTGCTTATTACGATGAGCTGCCAATGGTTTTCCTGGGTTCTCCTCTACGGGACCCTGATGAAATTTGGCATCCTAAACTTTGGTGGGGCCATGGCTTCATGTATAATACGCAAGTCCTGAAGACTCTGAATCTAGAGCCTCCTAAGTCATGGGATGATTTGCTTGACCCTAAGTGGAGGGACCTTATAGTTATGTGTACCCCATCCAGGTCATCGTCCACCTATATTAATGTCGCCATTATTCTCCAAAATAGAGGCTGGGATGAAGGATGGGCCTTCTGGAGGAGAATTGCTTCAAATATTGGAAGCTTTGTGCAAAGAAGTCACGACGTCATAGAGCTTGTTTCAAAGGGCGAGTATGCTATTGGCTTTACTTACGCTCAAGGAGTCGTAATAAACCGTCAGCAAGGCTATCCTGTCTCAATATACATGGATCCTACAGGTTTCATCGTCAGCGGAGTTTCCCTGCTTAAAGGTGCTCCGCATCCAAATATCGCTAAAGCTTTTCTAGACTGGTGGTATACCCCGGATGCTCAGCAAGCCGCTTTAGAAGCGGGAGCGTTCCCAGTGCTGGCTTCGCTTAAGATTCAGGGCCCGCCGAACTCGACTGCGGCGCTTCTAAGAGAGTATTTGGGTGATAAGGATAATATTTACGAATATCTAGAGTCGTTTACCAACGTGAAATTTTACAATTTCACGTATGCAGAAATGGTTTACAGCGATGTAAGCAAGTTATTCGACGAAGACATTGTCGCCAAACACACGGATCTTAAGGGCGCTTGGTTCACTATACTTGATGCGCGAAATAAAGTTAGAGGATACGCGGGCGCTGAGGCTAAACTTAACGACGCGATAAATGCTTTCGACAGGGGCGACTACTCGTTAGCAAGATCGCTGGCACTGGAAGCTGAAAACATTGTTACCCAAGAAAAAGCACGGCAAGAAATGATTACTAACATAGCTATAGCCGTAGTAGTAATCATTATAATTGTGGCTGCAGTGATACTTGTGATAAGAAGGAAGAAGTCGGTAAAAAGTTGAATCGAGGGAAACCCTCTTTTTCTTTTTATCAAGGTGACCGTTTTGGTTAGAGTTTCCGTTAAAGATTTATGGATGAGTTTCGACGAAGTCGTTGCGTTAAAGGGGGTAAGCTTGGATATACAGGACGGTGAACTCATCACGTTTCTCGGTCCAAGTGGCTGTGGGAAAACCACTTTCCTCAGGATAATAGCTGGACTCTACAGGCCTACTCGCGGAGAAGTATTTTTCGATGAGAAACGTGTAACAGACATGCCTCCCTGGGAGAGAAACGTGGGGCTGGTCTTTCAGGATTATGCCCTTTGGCCCCACATAACCGTCTATGAAAACATCATCTATGGTCTTAAGCTTCGCAAAATTAAGAAAGAAGAGATAGATAAACAGGTTAAACGTGTCGCATCTATTTTAAGAATAGAAGAGCTTCTGAACCGCTATCCCTACCAGCTTAGCGGTGGCCAGCAGCAAAGAGTAGCGCTTGCCCGCGCCATCATTATTAACCCTAGCGTGCTGCTTCTTGACGAACCGTTAAGCAACCTGGATGCTAAGATTAGAATGAATGTTAGAACCGAGATAAGGAAGCTGCAAAAAAATCTAAAGATCACCTCGATATACGTGACGCATGATCAGGAAGAAGCATTAGTGCTTTCAGATAGAATAGCTATTATGAACATGGGCGTTGTTGAGCAGGTCGGAACCCCTGTTGAGCTGTACTATCGTCCTAAAAACATGTTTGTAGCCGATTTCATGGGGCAGATAAACATGCTTCCTGGAAAGGTTAAGTCGGTGGATTACGAGAAGAAGGTTCTACGCATCAGTACCGGAGTGGGCGAAGCCTCAGTTGATTTAGCAAGCGGATTTAAGGAAGACGATGAGGTTTACGTTGTCTTCAGGCCTGAAAACGTGGAGATTTCAAGGAGCACGCCGGCTGAGAAGCACGGCATTATCTTCAACGGGGTAGTGGATGAAATCCAGTTTTTAGGAAATCTTGCGAGGCTAAGTATAATTGTTGACAATACTCTGATAAAGGCTGAAATCCACAATCCAGTGAGTAGAAGCATTTTTACAGTTGGAGAGCAGGTTTATTTGAAAGTAGATGCTCAACATATAAGGTTGCTTGCGAAATAGGTGAATGCTGGTGAATAAGTCAATCAATTTTTTAAACATATCGCGTCTAATTATTCTCAGCTATGCGCTTCTCTTCATAATTTACCCTATCGTCTACTTTATTGTTTACGTTGTTTCTCCTAAAAATATTTCTGAAGTCGCTTCAATCCTGTCTAGCGAGCTTCTCATCACCTCCTTGGAAAACAGTTTGTTCGTATCCATAATCACAGTGATGCTTACTTTCTTAATAGGCATGCCGTATGCTTACTTTCTTCAAAGATACAGAATACCTTTTAAAAGGATCATCATCCCATTGACATTTATACCAACTATGATCCCTCCGTTTGTAGGAGCATTATCATTTATTTTCCTACTCGGCAGGTTCGGCACTGTTAACCTGCTGCTGCTCAACGCCGGATTGATAGAGAGACCGATAAACTTTATCTACGGCATTCACGGAATTATATTACTCCAAACCATAGCGCTTTTCCCATGGATGGCGATTAACATATATAACAATCTTCTAAAAATGGATAAAACTCTCGAGGAGGTTGCGGAATCTCTCGGCGCAAAACCATTGAGAAGGTTCTTTACAATAACTCTTCCCACGATTACTCCCGGCGTAGTCACAGGGTTCTTCCTCGTGTTCTCCTTCTCATTTACTGATTACGCCACTCCCATTGTTCTCGGAAGATACGACTTACTTGCACCACAGGCATTTCTAAATATCCAGCAGGCGATAGACGAGAGTAGAGTACGCACGGGAGCCTACATGGTTTTACTAATGCTCCTAATAGTGGTTGCAATATTTCTCGCGGCTAAAAAGTATATTTCCTTTAAAGAGTATGCCAGCCTTAGACTGCCTAGGCCGGTTGAAGAGATAGAGCTCAAGAGGCTGAGAAAAATAGCGGTCT
>JAFNIQ010000044.1 GCA_017601395.1 Candidatus Brockarchaeota archaeon | reverse complement strand
TCATATGGGTTTCCTCAACAGGTGCATAGGCGAGATAGGAACCATGCTGGCAAAATCAACGGAATTCCGTCGTAAGCATCCTGAGGTGAAATTCTGGTTCTTCGTCGGGTTCTACTGACTATGCATCAATTTAGAAGGTTGATTTTAGCACGCTAAGTTATAAGCAATTACTCGCCTGTTTTGTGACATTTTTAATCTAGACAATATTATTGAAAAATAGTTAATTCTGTTATTTTTAGATAGAAATGATTATTCGATTTCTTTGACAGCAACCTCGGCCCTGGTTTCAATCCTCTCGATTTTTCCGTCTCTAAGCCAGAATATTCTATCTGAAACGTCGATCATTTTGAGATCATGAGTGGCATTTATTATTGTTACTTTTTTTTCAGTATTTAAAGTTTTCAATAAATTGATTATTTCTAGTCCTGTGTGTAGGTCGAGGTTTCCTGTGGGTTCGTCTGCTAGGACTATTACTGGGTCGTTTACTAGTGCTCTTGCTATTGCTACTCTCTGCTGCTGTCCTCCTGATAGTTCTCCGGGCTTGTGGTCTAGTCTTTCTCCTAGGCCTACTCTGGTGAGCATTTCTCTTGCTCTTCTCAGCCTCTCTTCTCTTTCGACGCCTGTGAACACCATTGGTAGTGTAACGTTTTCTAGGGCTGTTAACACGGGTATCAGGTTGAACGTTTGGAATATGTATCCTATTTTCTTTGCTCTGAGCCATGCGAGCTCGTAGGCGTCTAGGCTTGCTATGTCAACCTCGTCGATGAAGACTTTTCCTCTGGTCGGCCTGTCTAGTCCTCCAACCATGTTGAAGAATGTTGTCTTGCCGCTTCCCGAGGGTCCCATTATGGAGAGGTATTCTGATCTTCTGATTTTCACGCTGACTCCGTCTAGTGCTCTGACCGTCACCGGTCCCATCACGTAGTATTTTGCGAGGTCCTCGGTTTCAACCGCGTACTCATATCTGAGAGCCATTTCCCTGTCCTCCTCCTACACCTCGTATCTTAAGGCTTCCGTCGGGCTTAGTTTCGCAGCTATGTATGCGGGTGCTAGGGCTGCTAGCAGTGCTATGACTACGCTTAACGCTATGTCTATCAGCGGGTTTGCAAGAAGGAGCAGAGGGTTGCTGGCGTTGAACTCTGTCCAGAGGCTTGCGGAAACCATGAAAATGTTTACGGGGGAGGCCTGCGTGAAGGCTTGCCATACTGTCGCTATGGTCCATCCCGCTACGGCGCCGATGAGACCGCCTATTAGGCCGAGTAGCAGTGCTTCTATTAGGAATATTTCGAGCACGTGCGTGTTCATTGCTCCGAGACACTTCATGGTTCCTATCTCCTTGTATCTCTCCGTGACGCTCATCAGCATGCTGTTAACTATTCCTACGGAGCATATTAGGAGGGCTATTACCGCCATCCAGAGCTGGTAGAACTGTACAGCTACTCCGGACCCCTCCCCGTATAGGACTGAGACTATTCTGCCTGTCGTCAGGAGGAATGTTAGGAAGGATATTCCTAGGACTATTGAAGCCATTGTTACGAGTGCTCTTCCGAATCTTCGTTTAATGCTTTCGAGGCTGAATGAGAAGGCTTCTGAAAGGGGGAATTTCACTCCTTCTTCTCCGCTCAACCCGTACCACCAATTGGTTTTTAGTAGTAAATAAAGCTTATTAACCTTTACCTTGGCTACCTCTGGTGATGAGTGTTAACGATTTCGTAAAAATGCTGGAGACGGTTTCCCTAGTATTGGCAGTTGGTGCTTTAATAGTGTTAATATACTTTATCGCTAGTAGGGCTGTTAAGCGTCAGGCTCGGTAGAGGTATGTGTAAATACTCCCTGGGTGTTCCTCAAGAAGGGTGTGAAAAAAGGAGAGGGCAGGCATGTCTAGAGAAGAGCTTATCCGCAGGTACGTTGACACGATTCTTGAAAGGAGGAGGGACATTACTAGGGAGGAGCTTCTACGCATGATTGAGGAGAGGAAGAGGGAAGCCAGGGTTAGCGAGGCTTACAGGGAGGTTTGGGCTGTTTTCAGCATTGCGAACGAGCTGGGCGTAAGGCTTGAAGAGGTTTCGCTGGAGAAGGAGGTTAAGATAGGTAACATAGTCTCGGGTTTAACGAATATTTCTACGCGTGGAAGGGTTATTGCTATTCTTGAGCCTAAGGAGGTTGAGTCTAACGGCGAGAGGATTCCGATAACAAGGGTGATTCTGGGGGACTCCTCAGGATGGTGCTACCTTTACTTGTGGAGGGAGAAGGCTGGCTTGCTGAAGGAGTTAAACATACGGCCCGGGGACGTTATCAGGGTTAGCAGGGCATACAGCAAGGAGGGTAGGCTCGGCACTGTTGAGATTCACTTAGGCAACATGGGGAGTGTTTCAAAGGCTGAGGAGAGTCTTGACATGCCTGCGAGAGAATTGTTCTTCAAGAGGCTTGGAGACGTAGGCTACTCGGACAGTGTTGTTAACGTTAAGGCGACTATAGCCGGTGTCTCGGAGCTTAAGACTTTCACTGATCCCAGGGGTGGCGAGGGGACTGTTAGGAGAATCGTCTTGGCTGAGGGAGACGTCAGGATACCGTTAACCCTTTGGCAGGAGCATTCCGGGAAGATTTCTGAGAAAGATGTTTTCAGCACGGTTCTGGTTGCCGGTGCAAGGGTTAGAAGGGGTTTAAGCGGTAGCTTGGAGCTTGAGCTTGACGCGCTCGGCCACCTAGAAGTTGTCGGCGGGGCTGGCGGCCTGGATTACTCTACCATTTCCAAAATAGGCTCAGGCAAGCCTGTAAACCTTAAACTCTACATGCTTAAAATGTTCAGCGATAGTGTTGTCTCAGTCGGCGGCAGGTTGAGAAGGTTTATGGATGTTATTGTTTCAGACGGAGAGTCGTACGCTGTTTTAACGGCTTGGAACAGTTTTGCAGAGAGGCTTAAGCAGATAGGAGAGGGCAAGAAAGTGTGTTTCCTGAACCTGGTTCCCAAGCGCTGGGGGAGACAGGTTTTACTGAGCACTGCTTCAGTGACCACGATAGTCGGGGTTGAGGAGGGCATGCCCAGCCTAAAGGTTCCTGAGGAGGTTTACAGGCTTAGTGAGCTTGAACCAGGCTTAAGAAGGATTCACGTGGAGGGTGTTGTCTCAAGCAAGCCTGAGGAGCAGGAGATTGTTTCAGCTTCAGGTGAAAGAATTAAAACATGCCGTTTCAATCTTGTTGATGATACTGGGTTGATTGAGGTGGTGGCGTGGCGTGAAAACACCGGTAAAGTATCGTGGCTGGCTCCTGGGAGAAGCATTAGGATAAAATGGTGTAACGTTAGGGAGAGGGGTTTTGGAGGAATACGCTTGGAGGTTACTGGTGACAGCGAGGTGGAGGAGATAGGGGTTGAGCAGTAGCTCCATAGTGGTCGTCGGCAAGAAGAAGCCGTGGAACTATGTTACTGCTTGCATCACTGTTTTCAACAGCGGCAGTAAAACCCTAACAATACGGGGGAGGGGTAGCAATATTTCTAGGGCTGTCGACGTGGCGAATCTTCTCCGCAGAAACGTGGCTGGAACACAGATTCTTGAGATTAGAATAGTTGAGGATGTTAATGATGCTGAAAACTCAAGGATAATCCCTGTTATCGAAATAGTCCTTAAAAACCCTCATTCAAAATGAGTCAGAAAGCGTAGAGCAGGAAGCCGGTTGACATGGCAAGCAGCAGTATTAGTAACACGATGGTCTTCTCGGAGTATTCCACAATCTTCTCAAGCTCTCTGAAAATATCGCCCGCCACCCTAACCGGCTTAGCGTCATCCATGTAAACCTCAAGCCCGCATGGCGAGGCTTCTTCCAACGCTCTGGACAAGGCTTCCCCGCATGCTTCGAGCAGAGATTCAACGCTCGTCTTAAACCCGATTGGGAAATACCCTTTCTCAGCCTTTTTCAAACCTGTTAAAAAATGCGTGTCCGTAGTGACTATCTCTAGGGTTGAAATGTTGAAACGTCTCCTGAGGCTTTCAGCCAGAATGTTCCTAACCCCGATGGCCATGTTATTGCCGTCGATCACTATGACAGCATGGTTCTCACCGTCCACGTTGAACACCAGGCTTGAAACCCCGCCTGGGCCTACTTCCTCACGGGGAAGACTTTTAGGCGTAATCCTGTGGAAACCGGTTCTCAAGGTTTTCCCCGGGGTCTTCTCCAAGTCTTCCAAAGCCTCCTCGAGCAGGTTTGCGAAAGTCTTCTCGTCTGGGCTGCTCACCTTCCAGCTAGACGGATCTATAGAGTTGTGCGCGTCACATATGAGGAGGGGGGTTAAGCCTTTTTTCTCAACCAGGCTTGATAGCCTCGGCAACCATTCCGGTGGAAGGTCCTCAACCGAGTGGCCTGGGCAAGACAGGAAGACTATGCAGTATGGGCCTAAGCGTGCCGCGGTGACGCAGTAACCCTCAGCCTCCCTCTGGGAGAAGCCCGCTGGAAAGTCTTCAAGCCTCCTGCCCGAGTTTAAACCTGCTATTATCATGCCGCCTACTTTTTCAACCTCTCTCCTTGAGGGAAGGTTGAGACTATGGTCTGAAAGGGAGCGTAGCAGCATTATTCGACGCCCGCTCTCACCCTCCAGCTTCTCAACCAGGCTATTCGGCAGAGTGCTGCTGCCAAGTGTTCCGAAGGGCCCGAAATGAATGTTCAGGCCTATTAAGGATGTGGGCGGCTTCCCAATAGTTGTGAAAGTAACTGTGGAAAGCCTCAGAATGTTCTCCCGGCTTGCTTCCTCGAAAAACCTTTCAAGCGGCTCCCCGTCTTTATTGAAATGGTAATCCAAGTATGCTTGGAAGACTGTTAAAGGCGAGGTTTTACCCCTGACCCTTTTAAGGCTCAGGGCTGCGAGCAGTGATACGCCTGTTGAGAATGACAACAGTATCGCTGTCAAAACCTCCGTCAGATTTTTAAAGAGAACAATGCCTGCGACCATCCAACGGAAAGATTGGAGAACAGTGTTCAGCAGGGAGACTGTAAGAATGCCGGGTATGCTCCTCCTGGAGAAACCCGTTATGACTAGGAAAGATATGAAAGAGGAGGCTGCGATTCCGAATATTGTTGCACGGCGGATGGCGAGGCTTGGCTCAACAGGGAGCAGGATGCTTGCTAGGGCTCCGACGATGACTAGAAACGCGTATAAGGCTTCCTGGACTAGTTGAAGAGCGAAAAACCTTCTCAATGTGAAAACCCTGTCCCCGTGGAAAAAAACACTGTGCATTAATGCTGAGAACAAGGATGGCGTGAAAAAAACAACCAGTAGTTGCGGGAACATTTTGAAAGATGGGATTAATGAAAGCAATGCTAGTGAAACAAGCGATTCCAGCAGAAGGTTTGCGAGAAGAATAATGCTTAAAGACGGGAATGAAAAGAGGAGTCTGAGGTGGCGGGAAACGTCTGTAGAAGACAATCCCTATATGTTCAACAATAGTATTAGAATGCTCCCCACTATCAGAGCCGCGGAAAGAATAATTATTACTACTGGCTTAATCTGGAAACCCTTGCCCTTTTCACCCAGTGTGCTTAAGAGACCGGCTGTTCCAGCGGGGAGGCGTGAACCCCGCCTATCCCTCTTCGGACGCTTCTTAGACATCGCAGACCTGTTAAGTGCCTCTGTTTATAGTAAATAAACTTTCCGCAGACCTGTAGGCCTAACCGGGGGAGGCAAGGTTTAACTTAACCGTTGCCACTATTCCTTAACTGGTTGACTCAAGATAAGGAGGCTGTGAAGAGGAAAATCTTAACGGAGGCTGCGCGCCGCGGGATGCTTTTAAACCCTGAGGCGCTTTCAATGCTTGTTGAAAACTATGATGAAACATCTATTCAAAGCCTGCTCGACAAGCTGGCTGGTAAGGCTGGGGAGCAGGGAAGCAACCTCGTTGTTTCCAAGGAGATGGTTGCGCAGCTCATAGGTGACCGGGCGAGGTCTGAAGTGTCAATAGGGGTTCACCCCCAGGTTTTAGCTAGGGATGTCGAGGCGAAGGTTGAAGTCTTAAAAACGTATGAAGTCAAGCCTTTTTCAGACGATCTTGAAGCCAGGAGACAATACTTCGTCGACAGGTATCGTAAAATATCCTCCATACTGAGAAGCCGGGCCGACTTATCACCGTACTATTCTTTGAGGAAGGCCCGCAGCCTCCCAGACGGTTCAGAGGGTAAGACGATAGTGATGCTTTACGAGAAGCATGAAAACTATCTGGTGGTGGAGGACCCTGAGATAACAGCGAAGATAATGATTCCGAAAGATTGCAGCAGGGATTTAAGGGAGAAGATCGACAGGCTTATTCCGGACTCCGTGGTGGGGGTATCCTTCCGCGTCTCAGGCTCAAAGCTTTTCTGCAGGTCACTGATTTTCCCGGATGTTCCTCTGAAAAAGATTGGGATGGCCGACGAGGATGTTTCCGTATTAATGACTTCGGATATTCATTTCGGAAGTCAGAAGTTCTCCGAGAAGGCCTTCAGGAGAATGGTGAGATGGCTTAGGGGAGGAGGGTTGAACGAGAGGGAGCGGAGTCAGGCTTTCAAGATTAAGTATATCGTTATAGCCGGGGACCTTGTAGACGGGGTTGGCATTTATCCTCAGCAGGAGAAGGAGCTTCAAGTTAAGGATGTGGGGAAACAGTATGAAATGCTTCTCGAAATCTTGAGCCAAATACCTGACTACATAAAGATGATAGTGATACCTGGAAACCATGATGCAGCGCCAAGGGCGCTCCCGCAGCCCCCGATATTCAGAGAGTACATGGGGAGGGCGGGGTCCAACGGGAACCTCCTGTCGCTAAGCAATCCGTGCATGGTTTCGCTGCACGGTGTTCGATTCTTGGTTTACCATGGTACGAGCATGGAGGATATAGCTACTTTCTCTAAGAACGCTAGTTACGATAAGCCTGATAACTCTATGGAACTAATGCTTCAACTGAGACATCTCGCACCGGTTTACGGTTCCAGGACTCCTCTTCTAACGCAGGGTGCTGACGAGCTCGTTGTGGAGGATGTTCCAGACGTTTTTCATACTGGTCACGTTCATGTCTTCAGGAGCAGGGTCTACAAGGGTATTAGGCTTGTCAACAGTGGAACATGGCAGGAGAGAACAAAATATCAGGAGCAGATGGGGATAATGCCTACTCCTAATGTCGCAGGAATACTGGAGCTTAAAAACGGAGGCTTCTCTGAAATAAGCTTTGCTTGAATACGGGGCTAGTGTACTCGGTCAGGCTTTCATCAGTCTGGGGCATAAGACTAGCGAGTAGGCTTCGCCAACCTATTCAATACCGAGAAGCTTAAGATAGGCTGCTAATGCAACAAGTATTGCTGAGGCTGCGCATACAAGATAGTCTCCACTCTTAAGTCTTAGCGGCTTGAAAGTGGTTCTCTTCGGAGAAGCCCCGAATGCCCTAACCTCCATGGCGTCAGCTATTTCATACGTTCTCCTTATCGTTCCGACTAGCAGCGGGATTAAAACTGGCATAAGGTTCCTAATCCTGTTTCTGAAACCGCCTTTTTCGAGTTCAAGCCCTCTTGAACGCTGAGTATCATATATTGATTGAAACTCGTCGTAGATAACGGGTATGAACCGTATGGCCATCGTGAAGGAGAACGTTAGCTCAATCGGAAGGCCTGCAACGCTCATGGCTCGTCCAATGTCCTCCGGGGTTGAGGAAAGGAAGAACCATGACATTGAAGAGGAGAGCGCTAGGAGCCTGAGCGAGAGTATGAAGCCCGTGTAAAGGGTTCCTCCGAATAATAGTTGTGTAGCGAAGATTACTGCGAAGAAGAATAGGAGGCCCCTTAAAGATGAGAGCCATTCTCTAAGGGACTCCGCTAGGGAAAGCAGGATTATCTGCCCGAAGACTAGTGCGAGGAGAACACGAATATCCGTGAACACTATTGAGACCGCCATTAGTATGGTTGAAAGCAGAAACTTGGATCTGGGGTCAAGCCTGTGCACCGCAGTGTCTTTCCTCCTGTATTTGAAGGCTCTTAGGAACGACATTTCTGAAAAACCTCCACAAGGGTGCTGCTGATCGCGTCGAAATCCTCCTCTAAGCCGGTAAGGCCAGTCTCCTTCTCTAGCTCTATGAGAAAGGGCTTCCGTAGAGAAGCCTTTTCAACCAGCGTATCGTCTGAAAGAAGGTCCCTTAGCCTTCCGTCGCCGATTACTTCACCCCTGCTTAGGATTATAGCCCTCTCGCATATGCTTGCCGCGAAATCCACGTCGTGCGTTATCACTATTACGCACCTTCCTTCCGAGACTATGCTTCTTAAAACTCTGCGAATATTCAGCTTCTGAGCATAATCCATGCCTATGGTCGGCTCGTCAACAATCAGCGCCTCTGGACGCCAAGCCATTATCGAGGCGATTGCAAGCCTTTTCTTCTCACCGCCGCTGAGTTGAAACGGGTTTTTACCGCGATACTCCTCAAGCCCGAAAACATTGAGAACCTCTCGAATAGTCTTATCCGCCGCTTCCTCTGAAAACCCGAAGTTCCTGAGGCCGAACCTAACCTCGTCCTCAACCTTCTCGGCGAAAAACTGGTGTTCAGGATTATGGTTGACGAAGCCGATTTTCCTAGCGATTTTCGCGACGGACAGGTTCCTAGTGTCTACACCGTCTATCTTAACGCTCCCCTCCGTCGGCTTAAGAAGGCCGTTCAGGTTTTTCGCAAGCGTAGTCTTGCCGGCACCATTCTCACCGAGTATCGCAACACTCTCCCCCTCTACGATTCTGAAGCTGATGTTTCGCAAGGCGTAGTCTGAGGCTTCAGGATAACGGAAGTAAAGGCTCTCCACAACTATTTTAACCATTGCTCGTCGGTCCCCCCAGCATGGAGACCAGTTCTTTAACGGTGGCAGGCGGGTTTTTCAACCCGCATTTATCTTTAACCCGAAAATATATTTGGAGAAGAGGAGGAATGTTTATCGGGATTTTTTTCCTAAAGCTGTCTTCAAGAACCCTCAGGGGATCCCCGTCCAGAATCACCCTTCCTTCAGAAACCACAACTATTCTGGAGAGATGCTTGAGCAAAAGGTCTATCCTGTGCTCCACGATTATGACAGTGGTCTTTCCACCGGTTTCATCAAGGCTCCGTTTAAGCTCGAAGATCCTCTGAATCAGGCTTGCTGAGGAGGAGGGGTCCAGCATGGAGGTTGGCTCGTCAAATATCAGTAGGGAGGGCTTCATCGACAGTATTGAGGCGATCGCAGCCTTCTGCTGCTCTCCTCCAGAAAGATTGTTGGGAGACGAGTGCCTCAAATGCTCTATTCCAACAAGCCGCAGAGCCTCGTCAACCCTCCTCCCGATCTCGTCAGGCGGGAGAGCAAGGTTCTCAGGTCCAAACGCAACATCATCTTCAACGCTGAAAGTGAACAGCTGATTGTCAGGGTTCTGGAAAACTATTCCGCAGCGCGTGGCTATCCTGCTTACAGGCGTGTTTTTCACATCCATTCCAAACACGTAAGCCTCGCCTTTAAGCTCGCCCGGGTAGCTGTGCGGAATCAGGCCCATTAAGACCCTCACCAAGGTGGATTTCCCGCAACCCGAGGGGCCTGTTATAAGTATGCTCTCTCCCTCTTCAATAGTAAGGTCAATATCTGTTAAGGCTGGTTTCTCGGAGCCAGCGTAACGGAAACACAGTTTTCTCAGTTCCACTGCTGCCATTTCTAGTTTTGCCAGAGATTACTGGAAGGGTTTAAAAACCCTAAGCCGGGGGCTGAGCAGTGGAAACATCCTGAACAGCATTGGTTTAAGCGGGTTGTCCTCCCCTACCTACTGCAAGAGCATTCTTCAACTCGTTTTCAAGCTCGACAGCCCTCTCCCTAATCTTGCTCTCCTGCCTCTCGATCGCGCTTATCCTTACTTTAACAAGCTCCATTTGCTCGTTCAACTCGTTTATCAAATCGGCTCTATTCTTTCTGACGAGTATTCTCCCGGTTATCCGATACACCGGCGTATTATCGTCGATCGAGGAAAGCGCTTCCAGGGCTGACTCTAGCTCTCTCGCCTCCAGCTTAGCCTGCTCCTTCTGAATGTAGAGTGACTCCAGCGTCTGTTGAAGCTGCTGAAGCCTTGACAGTTTTTCCTGCAGGTGAAGAGGCAGCTCTTGGGACATTATTCAAGTCTTACCTTTTAAATGCGTGCTTAAAAACATATTTCTCAAGAGGCTAAGCCTTGCCGGCACGCGGATCCCAGCATGCTGTAAACCTGTTGAGCCGTGTTAAGCAGGCTTAAAATGCTCCTTATTCTTTCAGAGGTTTTAGACGGGCTGCTGCCTTCGAAGAAAAGCAAAAGCCTGTTTCCATCAACCCTCGCCCTAACCCCGGACTTGGGCTCTGAAACCGCTTCTTGAAGACAGGCTAAAAAGAGGGATTCTGCCACCCGTTGGTCCACATATTTTAGAATAATCTTAACCCTTATCATTTATACCGTTAAAGCTTAGGCTTGGACGCGCTGGTAACGATCCTCGCCGCGGTTTCACCGGTTTTCGTAACCGGCTCATACGCTCCTCCGGCGAAGGTGTAACCACACTTCCTGCAGCTCCAAACTCCTACGCTGAGCCTTTTGAGAACGCCTGTACCGCACCTTTGGCAGTTGTACAGCGCCCTCCTCTTTTTAAGAACCCTGATATATCTCTCTCTAATAGAGAAACCGTATTTTACACCCAGCGCCCCAGACTCTTTCTTCCTAGCCATTTCCGCCAGCAAGCTGCCTGTAGGCGACTGTTCTTAACTCTTTCCCCAGCTCCAAGGACCTTTCAAGCAGCTCTATTACTCTCCTCGGGGAAATCATTCCCCCACCGTTCTTCTGGATTGCGCAAAACCTATCGTCGGCCTTAACAGTCATTGAAACAGTGAAGTCCGAAGCATACTCCTCGCTGAGACAAGGGTCTACCACATACTTATCATCTAGGAAAGCATAGGTCAGTGAGACAGGATGATCCTTAAGATCAAGTTTAAAGTATTCATCAGTCTTCTTAATAGCCTGCCCTTCTACAACGTATTTAGGCATTTTAGTAATGCCCAGAGCGTTTACGCTCGCTATTACTGAAGCGTCGATAAGGTTGCCATCGTAGTCAAGAATGTAGAGGTCTACGTAGAGCGAGTAGACGGATCTTCCGGGAACTATGCAGAGCGAGGAAAGATCTATTGATTTAGACTCTCTAATACTCCTATCCACGTATCTTGATAGGGATATTGACTCCTCGGAGGGCGGGCCGGGTTCGAAAACCGGTGAGGCCAGGGGAACAAGTTCCGCGTTAACTATGAGAATACCCTCGTTAGGCGTATCTGCGAAAGGCACTGCGATCCCGACTTTGACAGCGGCCAGAACCTTAGTGTTGCCAAGCTCAACCAGGGCTGAGCCCTCAGCCTTCTCCACATACCCCAGCTGGACACTGATATTCCTGTATTGAAGAGGGTTTCTGCCGTCAATCCTCTTGTTCTCAGCAAGTAGGCGCCGCAGCTCCTGCTGCTCAAGCTTAGAGATTACTGGCCTCTGCTCAGTTATAGACATTTAAACCTCCCTCCTCTGAACGGAGAACCTTTCCCTAAGCGCATCCACCTGCATCTTGTGCATTTTCTGCGTAGCCGTTATAGCTAGGGACAATGCTTGCTCAACCTCTTCTTTCGACATAATCCCGTCCATTTGCAGAAGGGTTATCCCGTCTAGAGTCGGGTTGTAAGCCACAGGCATGTCTGCCTCCCCATACTTGTCCTCAAGATCGTTAAGGTCCACGAGTATCTTGCCATCAGCCTTGCCCACGGCGCATGCCGCAACCAGGCCTTTCAACGGAATCCCCGCGTCCGCCAGCGCCAATACCGCTGCAGTCAGGCCTGCGCAGCGAGTACCGCCGTCAGCCTGCAAAACCTCTATGAAAATATCTATTACTGTCCTGGGGAAAAGCCAAGTCATTACAAGCGGTTCAAGAGCGTTCCGAAGAACCATTGAAAGCTCTATTTCCCTCCTGCTTGGAGCAGGGCTTTTTCTCTCCGTCGTTGAAAAGGGCGCCATATGGTAGCGGCATCTCAAGATGCATCTGTCTGGTAGAGAGATGTGTTTCGGCAAAGCTTCCTTAGGACCGTAGACTGCAGCGATAATCTTGTTCCTACCCTGTTCAATGTATGCCGAGCCCTGAGCGTTAGACAGCACGCCTACTTTTATCCTGATAGGCCTAAGCTCGTCGAGACCCCTGCCGTCAGACCTCTTCCCGTCTTCGCTAAACAGGGCAATGCTTTCTCCCATTTACCCTACGGCCTCCTTCCCGCGAGCAGTGCCTCCACTCTTTCAGTTAAACCGTAGACGTGTGACTCCTTCTCTATCATTCCAATAACCTCCTTAACCTTCATAACCACGTTTAAATCTTCAGAATGCACTATTAAACGCCCGTTCTGGCCGACTGTAAGCTTAACGTTAGCCCCCTTCTCTATGGTGGAAAGCATCGAGCCCTTCTTCCCTATTAGACGCGGCACTTTAGACGCAGTTATGCTGAGCAGGAACCCGTTTGAAACAACTCCAAGCCCCTTACCCTTCAGAGTTATAACGGGCGACGAGAATATTGAAGCGTCTTTAATAAGCCCTACCAGGACTGTTCCCGCCTCCAGAATCCTCCCAATACTGTCCCTCGACAGACGGATCCTTTTTTCAGGATATTCCGACAAGGGTAAAAAGGCCAGGAAGGGGGAGTTTATGTCAACAGTCCATCCTGCTGTACCGGGCTCTTTAACAATCCCCACAACCAAGTCGCCGACCTTAGGCTGGTAGAAAGACTTTAACGCTACAACGTCGACACGCTTCCCGTCTATTCTAACAAGCCCGACGGTGGTTGCAAGCATCCTGTCCGACAGCCTGTAAACGTTTAAGCCAGGTATGTGGAACTTACTGTCCCCTACATACTCCCCTGGAACGACTATGGGCCTTTGTCTCTGCTGCTGCTCGTTGCTCCGCAACAAACCTTAGCCTCCTTCCTATTGCTAGGGTGGTGCTTAAGCCCCTATATCAACTTTTACCTGGTCGCCATATTTTTTCCCCAAGCCCTCTAGAAAATAGGACATGGTTATAGAAGGTATTCTAACAGTGATTTTAACGCTTTTATCCTTCTGAACCCTGGTCTGGTCAACCTCACCCATTGAGCTCGCAAACCCGTAGACATCGTTGGAAAGCGTCTGCGGGCATGTAAGCGTTAAAACAACCTCGTTAACCTTAAACTGGAGAACCTGTCTTAAAGCCTTAACCACGTTCTTAACCTGCTCCTCAGGAGGCTTAAAAGGATCTATTGAGACACTGGTCTGGCTGAGCGACTGTTCAATCCTGAGGGAGGGAATCGGGTTGCCCGTTGAAGGCTCCAAGAGTAGTTTAGAAAGCATAGCCACTATCTGCTGCCTCTTGCTCTCAATCATCCTGCGCCTCTGCTCCCCGGTTAGCTGTAGCTCTCCTTCCCGAAGTATTCTTTCAGCTATCGCATACACATCTATTGTTCCGAAGAATTTTCTAAGCCTCTCAGAAGGTACGCGAAGCCCCTTTTTAGAGTCTGAGAAAACCTCGTCGACCAGGAGAATCTTCCTCACGTCACCCTTACCAGTTAGCTTGAAGTTGAGCGCAGGGTCGGGTGCAACAATTATCTCGAACTTCTCACCGTGAAGGGTAAGCCGGCTTACCGTTGAAGGCCTGCTCAATTCCGCTACTTCGCCTTCTCGAAGAATTTCTTAGTCTCCTCGAAGCTTAAAACCCTGAACTTCTTATCGTCAGTCCTGATTACGCCGATTCTAAGCCTGTCGGGAGCAACCTCATCCTTCAAAACTTCTATGCTTCCCCGTATACCCAGCGTTATCGCTTCGTCTAGGCTCACGCTGATAGAATAATTATCCCTAAAATATTTCAATATGTCCTCCCTACCCACGCCGATTGCCGAAGCGAAATACTTGAAATATATCCCGGTAGGGTCGAGCTGGTACAGACTTGCACCAACCATGTCAACCCCCCCAATAAGCATAGAGATTCCGAAAGGCCTCATCCCAGCATGCTGCGTATACGACTGAACAGTATTACTAAGCCTCCTCACGAGAAACTCAACGTCAACCGGCTCATCGTAAAGAAGCCTGTTAACCTGAGCCTCATTCCTAGCATACTCCACCAGAAGCCTCGCATCCGAGTTAAAACCAGCAACCACCGTCGCAATATGCTCGTCGATCTGAAACAGCTTCTGGCTGAAAGTCCTATCCTGAAGCGTATCAATCTTCTTCTCCAAACCCGCCAGCACAATACCCTCCTCAACCTGAATCCCCCACGCAGTCGGACTATTATTAACCATAACCATCGCGTAGTCGACCTGGAGTATGCGCCCGTCGGGTGAGAATCCGTATAGTCTTTCGTAGCCGGGTATCATTTTCATGACTGAGAGTTAATCTGAGCCTTATAATCTTTGCCCTCTGCTTAAGCAACGGGAAAGTAGGCGGTTTCCCTACAGCAATGGGAAGTGATGTTGAGCACGCAGAATATTCGTTATACAAGTCTACGAAGTTCTTATCCTTAAATGGTTATTGCGGCTCACAGTTCTCCTCATCTACGTTGGGATTTACGCCTCCGCCTTGGTTTCCACGGCTCTATCCCCCTGCTTGTCAGAAACTCGTTCATCTTATCCTCGTTTAAGAGCATTGCCTCAACTTTCACCATAGCACTGACTCTTTTTAAGATCTCTTCAACTACCTGTTCGTCATTCATTCCAGTTGAGTCGAAAGCGGTTATGAAGAAAGTTTTAGAATTTGCATCTATCTTAACCTCAAAGCCATATTCCTCGCTAACTCTTTTGGCTAACTCTTCAGCCCATATAAAAAGCCTCGTAAAATATCTAACAGCCCCTTTGAGATGTTTCTCAAACTTCTTCTGCCTGAAGTCTTCAATGATCCTCTTCCTCTCCTCCCATGCTTGCTCGTAGATTTTCTTTACTTCCTCCTCACTCTTCGCCTTTCTAAGTCTTCGCTCGTATTTGTAGGCAAACAATACTTCTCTTATTCCCTCATTAGTATATATTGGACCAGAGCCAACCACGAGCTTTCCATCTTTATATGCAGTGATGCTTATTCCGTAGTCATGGTATCTATAAGAAGGTGGCCAAAAGGTCATTGCCCATGTCTCAGTGGAGGCAGGTATATGAAGCCTAAATTCCTTGGGATTGATATTAAACTTTTCTATCAATAAATTCCTCAGCTTCTCAACTAGGCTTTCGCTCATTTTTTAACCTCCATGTTTTCGATATCGCTCTTCGTGTAGACTTCTATCTTTATTCTCAAAGAAGATTTATCTCCGACTAGGACATCCACTGGATTATAGGAGAAGCCTATTGCAATGCCGTATGGAACGTTCTTATAGCTGCTGAGCTTTATGTGTTCCTTAAGGTCTTCAAGTGTACCCTCGT
>JAFNIQ010000125.1 GCA_017601395.1 Candidatus Brockarchaeota archaeon | reverse complement strand
CGAAGAATACCAGTTTGTCACCGGATAGGGTTAGGAGCATTCTGCAGGAGAAGGCGATAGACCTAGGTTCACCGGGGCGGGATTCAACGTATGGGTATGGTCGAGTTGACGCCTACGCTGCTGTAACAGCAACGCCGACACCACCCACTTAACAAGCCAAAGATTGAAAAATTCGAAAAAGGAACCGCGAGGATGTCCTTAGGTGAGCGAAGCGGGAGAGAAAATTATCGTTAAGGTTCTAACGGATAAGTCTAAGTATAGGCTTAGTGAACCGGTGCGGATGACGCTGAAAATCTTGAATGGTGGAGTTCTACCCGTAAAGCTCATCTTCACCTCGACTCAACGCTACGACTTCACGATTTTAAAGGGTGACGAGGAGGTTTGGCGCTGGTCTAAGGATAAGGTGTTCGCCATGGTTGTGGGCTCAGTGTCCTTGAAGCCCTTTGAAACGAGAACTTACAGGGAAACTTGGAATGCAACGGGAGCCTCCCCTGGAGAGTATAAGGTAGTCGGAGTGGTTACAAGCCGACCAACCCGTAAAGCAACTTGTACCTTTGAAATAAAGAATTAGGCCTTGACGGGCTCTAACTTGGCTCAAGGCTACTAGCGCGCGCTACGGGAACTAGTTGTTTTGGGGCAAAATTCTTGAGGTTAAGCCTTGCTTAATAACTTAATCTTCAAGCTGCTTTTCTAAGTATACGTTGCCAGCGTCGTAGCTTTAGTATAATATATACTTGTTGATGATGTCGCGCCCCAGTATGCTTGGGAGAAGTTTTTTAGCTTTGAATAGGGGTCAAGCGCTTGCAACGATATAGGCTTCAAAGTTCTCTTCAACGGAGTCTCCTTTGTCGGACCTCACTTAAGTAACCCCGCTTCCCTTAGACCCGTTTAGAACCCTTCACGGCGTATTCAACGCTGGAAGAGCGCGCGCCCATGCTTTTCTTCACGGGATCCCAAGTTTCTCCTTAACCAGAGCCATGTCTTTCTCCAGCACGGTTAATCTTCTGTCAAGCATTGATTTCAGGTCTTCTCTCAGGGCGTCGATCTTCACTCCTAAACTGTCTATCTTTTCAATAACCACGTCCTGTTTTTTCAACATCATGTCTTGTTTTTCCAGCATCATATCCTGTTTTTCCAGCATCATGTCTTGTTTTTTCAACATCATGTCTTGTTTTTCCAGCATCATATCCTGTTTTTCCAGCATCATGTCTTGTTTCTCCAGCATCATGTCTTGTTTTTCCAGCATCGAATCCATTTTATTCAACATTGCATCTTGCTTCTCTAGCAAGCTATCCTGTTTCCCAAGCATTTTCACCCCCACTTCAACTATCTTTCCAAGCTGAATCGTGTTGAACTCGCTTCGAAAAACCTCTATAGGCTTCACAACTCCCTCATACTTTTCAAACCTGATGCTGGAAACCTCAGCCTCCGCGGGCGCGAATCTCTTTACAGCATCCACAAATCCTTCAGCCTCCTGCTCTCCCCCTTCATAAAGGGCCTCGACAGAATCGTTGCCGATGTTTCTTGCCTGAAAACCAGTGAGGTTCATTTCGCTCGCCAAGTTAAGCAGGAAAAGCCTGTAACCGATGTCTTGAACTCTAGGGCCCTTAATTACGATCCTGCCCTTCAACATTCTACAGGTATACTTCTCTACCGGAGCTTAAAAGCATACCTGTATCGGTTCTCCCGAATGGACGTTGAGAAATATTATATGGTCAAAATATAAGGAAAATAAAAAAGGGGAAACACCCTAATCTCTCAGCATTTTTCTAGGCATTTACGATGATTCTTTTCAAGCCAAGAACACACAGAGTGGTTTAGCTTGGCGCGTTAACCGTTGTCTTTGATGCATGGGCGGCAGCAGTAGTTGGATATTTTTGGAGCCTGTTAGGCTTCGCACGCGTTAGAGAGCTATTGTTAAACATGCGTCAACTTTACGCGCGGCAACTCAGACTTTTTAGATCAAAGCTTTAATTCGAGAAATGTCTTCTTTTCACGGTTTTATGGGTATGGGGTCTATGACTTCTATTGCAAGTTTCGTCGCTAGGCGTTTGAAGATGTTGTCATGAGAGAAGACCTTGTTTACGCTTAGTTTCTTCAGCGTCGCTATTACTGTCGCATCTCTTCCCCCTAAGCCATGAGTGTAGGCGTGTTCAACAAGGCTGTCGAGGGCTTCCATCATTATCTGCTTATCGAAGTCTGCAATCTTCATGTTTTCCAAGTTGACGAAGTACTCTATTTTTCTACGTGCGGCTTTCGCGGGGAAGTGTCTGACGAGGTAGTGAGCAACCTCCATGACGATAATAGTGTTGCAAGCGATTTCACCCTTCTTTATGATTTCGCGCATGGGCTCGCGCACATAGGCGTGTTCCGGTAGGCGTTGGTCGAAATAGTAGCACCACATGTTGGAGTCGACAAATATCATTTCTCAACCACTCTTTTTCCACGTCTACCCCAGATCTCCTTAAGCTTTAAAGGGTGTATCCTAGGGGTTCCCTCCTTGATGCAGCCCTCCATTTCATTTATGAATTCTTCAGGCGAAACCGGCGGCATGATAATAATCCTTTCATTCTCCACTTTCATTCGAGCTTTACCGCCGGTTTTTAACCCCACCTTGTCGCGTACTTCCTTCGGTATTAAAACTCTCCCCTTATCGTCAACATCCACTTCTTCAACGCTCATTTTCCCACCAAGTTTATTCCCACGGTGGGAAATATAAACTTTGCCCACAGGTGAAGCAGGAGACAATCGAGAAGAATCGTGCACGCGAATCCTCCTTGCGCTTAGAGGGCTCCACGAGGATTCTCACTCCCTCCCAGGCGGGGTGAAAGACTGTCTGAAACAAGGGAAACAGATGGTTAACAATCTTCCCCACTCGTCAGAATCCCAGCTACACCATCCTTAACATCAAGAAGAATCCTTTCGAGGAAAGCGTTTCAAAGTAGGCTGTGAAAGCTTCTCGAGGCTTCTTTAACTATTGTTCTTATTTTTAGAAGTAATATCCTCGAAACCGCATGCTAGTGGAACATTGTTCTCTCATAGGGAACTAGTAGAGTGATTAGCGCGCGCATCCTTCAGAAGTCTATCTTCCCTTTTCTCACCTCTATAGATGAGCTCCATTTTAATGAGACTGAGGCTTGAAATCTCCAAGCGAATCTCGCCCTTCCGGAGTTTTCCGAAGATTCTTTCAGCCGTTTCATGATTAGGATCATGCTCGTTAAAGTATGTGAGCGCGCGTGCAAAGCCCCCTGATTCTGAGGGCTTTTTCTGCTCTCAAAGCATCAATAGCTTCATTTTTCCTAGTGAATACAAAAACTTTATAAATTGTTACTATAAGGAGTACAATTTATGGAACTAAGATATATCAGGGACTATTTGATTTCGTTTCAAAAAAGACCCCTCCCAAGGATAATTGAGAGAGAATTAGAAGTGAAGCAGGTTAAGGGGAAGGCTGCGGTGATAATTGGTCCGAGAAGGTCCGGTAAAACATACTATTTTTTCCACATGATTTCGAGGCTGGATAGGAATGAAACTATATACCTCGATTTTGAGGAACCCTTTTTGAAAGGAGTAAAACCGTTGGAGGTTTTAAAAATAGTGTTGGAAGTGTTTCCAGAAGCAATTGGCACCACGCCTAAAAACGTCTTCCTAGATGAAGTTCAAAACGTCGAATCATGGGAGCCTCTGGTTAGAAGCCTATTAAACAGAGACCTAAACGTCTTTATAACTGGTTCTTCCTCCAGGCTTTTGAGCAGGGAGATAGCTACTGAGCTCAGGGGACGAAGTGTTTCATATTTGCTGCTTCCCTTCAGCTTCAGAGAATATCTAGTGGCAAAAAACATCAGTATTGAACCAGGT
>JAFNIQ010000043.1 GCA_017601395.1 Candidatus Brockarchaeota archaeon | reverse complement strand
AACATTATGTTTTTCAACAACCTCTTTCAACTGTTCCCCGTCCATTCCCTCAAGCTCGCTTCCAGTAATCACCCTTCCCCCCTCTATCGGGAGTCCCACCGACCTGCAGACTTCTGCAGTGACATTCGGATCATCGCCGCTTACAATCTTAAGGTTGATCCTTAGTCTCCTGAACGCGGTCATCGCCTTGATAGCGTCTTTCTTCGGAGGGTCGAGAAACGTTATGAAACCCATGAAAGTTAAGCCGTTTTCATCCTCCGGGGAAAACTTCTTACCGGATTTCACTTCTTCCTCAGAAAGCTCCTTAACCCCTATGCCTATAACCCTGTAGCCGGACCTACTCCAGCTTGAATATATTTCTTTAAGATTCTCCTCCAGGCTTGAAATCGGCTCGTTAGACTCAGAAACATGCACGTCTTTACACGCTGAAATAACCGACTCGGGCGCCCCCTTGCAAACTAAAAGGTATTTCCCATCCTTCTCAACCACCATGCTCATCCTCCTTCTTGAAAAGTCGAATGGAATTAGCTGTATTTTCCTGTATGCTGCAACCCTGCCGTGTCCAAACTTTTTAAGAACATAGTTGTAGATCGCTGAATCTATAGGGTTTCCTACTGCTCTCCCTCTTTGAACCGTGACGTCGCACGCTACTGCTGCAAGCTCGACGACTGTTTCAGAAGGCCTGTTGTCGACAGTAAAATAGTTTTCAACAGTAATCACGTTCTCGGTTAGAGTACCTGTTTTGTCAGTACATAAAACATCCATATTGCCGATATCCTCGATAGATTCCAGCCTCTTCACTATGACCTTCTTCCTAGCCATTTTTAGAGAACCCATTGAAAGGCTTACTGTTATTACGAATGGAAGCGCCTCAGGGGTTATCCCCACTGCAAGAGCCAGCGCGAAAAGCAAAGAGTCTATCAACGGCCTCTGGAGGAGTGCGTTCGCTGCGAAGACGAATCCCGTCATCACCGCGACTATTTCCACCAGGAACCTGCTGAACCTCGAAATGCTTCTGGAGAATTCTGTTTCGCCCGTTTCCTCAGCAAGGTATTTCACAGCCCTTCCGAAGAATGTCTGCTTCCCAGTTGAGACGACTATACCTGTTGCTGTGCCGGAGATAACGCTGGTGCCCATGAAGACAAAGTTGGAAAGGTCTTGGGGAACGGGTTTAGCCTTAATCGGGTTGAAGGTTTTTTCAACAGGCAATGACTCTCCTGTTAAAGTCGACTCGTTTGTAGCGAAGTTTTCACACGATATTAGTCTTATGTCCGCCGGAACTATGTCGCCGACTGTAAGCTCTACAATATCTCCTGGTACGAGTTGAGTCGAATCTATCACCATTTTCTTACCGTCTCTTACAATCTTCACGCTATACCTGACATATCTCCTTAATTTTTCAAGGGCTTTTCCCGATCTTCTTTCCAATATGAAGCCGATTAGAGCGTTTACAATTACTATGATGAGGATTATAATGGCGTCCGTCAGCTCCCCGGCTAAAGCTGCGATGAGGGTTGCGAAAACCAATATGTAGACTAGGGGGCTTCTAAACTGGGAGACGAATAGAAAAAGGGAGGATAATCTTTTACTGGCAGCAGCCTCGTTTAAACCGTACTCCCTAAGTCTACGGTCCGCCTCATCCCTGCTGAGCCCTTGGGGAGTGGTCTTTAACTCTTCGAAAACCTGTTCAGGTGGGAGCTCCCATATGTTTCTCATATTCCCCGTTAGCCTTAGAACGACCTATATAGGTTTTGTAACCGTCTTCCAGCTTGCTCTCTGCAACAACTTTATAAAGCATCAACCTGTTTCCTATGCATCACGCTGGCTTGAGGTTTGAAAAACTCTTAGGCAGTAAACGGGGGGATGTTTTTGAGAGTTAAGATTGCCGCTTCAATACTGTCCGCGGATTTCGCTAGGCTGGCTGAGGGCGTCAAGCAGGCGGAGTCAGCCGGAGTCGATATGCTTCACATAGACGTTATGGATGCGCATTTCGTGCCAAACATGACAATAGGACCGCCTGTAGTGAAATGCATCAGGAAGGAGACGAGGCTCCCCTTGGAGGCTCACCTTATGGTGGATAATCCAGAATGGTTTATCAACGAGATGGCCAAGGCGGGAGTTGATATCATAACCATACACGTCGAGTCCACTCGCAGACCTTTGAGCCTTATAAGGAGAATCAGAGAGCTCGGGGTCAAGCCGGGGGTTTCGCTAAACCCTGCCACTGAGGTTGGTAAAATCGTAAGGCTGCTTGACAGCGTGAGCATCGTCCTTGTTATGACTGTTAACCCAGGTTTCGGCGCTCAACGATTCATGCCTGAAACGCTTCCAAAGATCACCGCGGTAAGGAGAAGCCTTTTTTCGAAGGGCCTGAGCAATGTGGATGTTGCTGTCGACGGGGGTGTGAACGTTGATACTGCGCCATTAGCTGTTAAAGCAGGTGCGACGATTCTTGTAGCCGGCTCCGCAATATACGGGTCTAACAATGTTGCAAAGGCGGTTAAAGGTTTGAGAAAGAGTGTTGAGGGAGTACGCTGGGAGCCTTGAGGCCTGCAATATTTTACGACAGCATGACTTGCGATGAGGCAGGTATAAAACTGGCCGCTCGGGAAAAGGGAATAGCGCTTGAGACCATAAATTTTCCAGTGACGGTAAAAATGCTTGGAGGCGTTGGAGAATACTCTCCGGTTATAAACAGGTGTCAGTCTAAAGCGAGAAGGGAGAGAGCATCGTTCCTGCTGGAGGAGGAAGGGTGTAGAGTGATAAATGCTTTTGAAGTTGAAACCGTCTGCAACAATAAAACGTTCACTATCGCGAAGTTCATTAGAAACGGGGTTAAAACCGTTAAGACCGCATACGTTCCTTTCGCCGTTGAAAAAGAAGGGGAGAAACCAGTATACAGGGTTGAAGACATTAGTAGAGTAGTTGAAGGAATAGAGTTTTCATTCAACTACCCGTTGGTCGTTAAGCCTGAAAGAGGCAGCCGGGGGAGGAACGTCATGCTGATTGAGGAGAGGAAGCAGCTTGAAAGCGTGCTTAAAAGATGGGTTAGAAGCCTAGACAGTCCTTCAGGCCTGCTGGTGCAGGGCCTCGTGAACAAGGCTTTCGACTTAAGGATAGTAGTGGTCTCTTACGATGGGGTTAATCACGTCTGTATAGCGTCTCTGGCAAGAGTCCCTTCCTCAAGGGAGGCTTTTGCGACGAACACTGCCCTGGGTGCCGTGCCCGTAGGCGTGAGCATTCCAGGGAGGGTTGGGAAGGAGGCTGCCAAGGCTGCTGCAGCCGTTTCGAAGAAAATAGGTGTACTTGGGGTTGACGCAATACCTGAGGCGGATAGCGAAGCGGTTGAAAAAGTTGTCGAATACGCTAATATCCTCGCACCCATTCACGAGCGGGTTAAAAGGCTTAAGGAGTATTTTTCCAGAAGCGCCAGGCTCCCGCCGGAGAAGTTTCTAGAGGCCAGGGGGAAGATGGATGAAGCTTTCAAAGAAATGTTTAGAACGCCGGAGTACGTTAAGCTTAGAAGCTTTCTGGAAGAGGTTTTGGACGATGCGGATGTCTACTTCATAGAGGTTAATTCTCGCCCAGACTTCTACATTAACACTAGGAACTGTACAGGGGTGGATGTTTCAGAAGCATACGTAGAATGCTTAGAGGCGATGCTTTGAATTTTTCGACTAGTTATATTGTAAAGCCGAGAAGCAGGAACTTTGCGGCAGCGTACGCACCTACGAAAAGTATAGCTTTAACCCATTGGAACTCGTGAACAACTCTGAGCGATATGGCAAAAAGGAGGAACTGCCATATTGATATGGCTATGATTAGAACCTGAACTATCGGGCTAATCTTCTCGTTTATAAGGTTGACTAAAGGCTGTGGGTCAGGGCATTGCGCCACCTCCGTGTAGAAGCTTGAAGAAATCTCGTAGCTTTCCACCTTCATACGCTCATCGTAGACATTCAAAGTCACAGTGTACGGTATGGACATGTTTTCTTGAACCGGTGAGACATAGGTGTTGTTCAAGAGCAGGGTTAAGTCGACAGTGAACCTCTTAACGCAATCCTCCGTGCAGTAGTCTCCACTGTCAAAAACGTTTTTCATTATTAACGGAGTGTTATAGTTTATACTTGTACCGTTCAACCAAATGCGTTTCACGGTCTTATTAATTCCTGATAAGGTCACCGCAGCATAAGTAATATTGATCTCTCCTTCAACTATTCTAGTGGCCCCGATTATCGCGCCGCTGCTACTAACCGTAGCGTTTAACGGGATGCCATAGTAACCCCTCACCCTTATTGTTAAATTGGACTCTTCCCCAACGTAATCCCTTAAACCCATGACTATGTTATCCTCATACTGCCCTCTCGCAGGATAGCCTACGAGTGTGAGAACCCCTGTTGGAACAGCTGGAGTAGACAGGATCAGCAAAATGATGATCACAAGGCCCAAGACGTTGGGAAGGTGAACATAGCCTGTTACAGAAATGCCCTGTTTAAAGTTTCCATATCCGCCTATAAATCTTCCGCTCGAGAAAATAAGCAGTAACAGGAGTATGCCGAACAAGACTATAATTATGTATTGCATCAACCGGAATTGAATAAGACTGTTTACGAAAGAATCTACCTGCTCCGTGTAGAAAGCTGCCGGAATATCCATTTTCACCCTATAGAAAACATAGTATTGAGCAAAAGTTAATATCACGAGGATCGGCGGGATGACCATCATTGGAAGAACGCTGGGCGAATCCTTGACTCGGAGAAACGCTTCCTTCGGATTTATGATTACTAGCAGAATTTGCCTCAGAAAACGACGTGGGGCTGCCTCTTCCTCCTCCTTCAAACTCTCTTGCTCAACAGACATTTTGACGGTTCTTCACCGCAGCCATTATTAAACTTTTTAGACGCAGGGTTGCTGGAGCCGAGAAAAAGCTTCTCGAAAAGTTTATTTGAAAACTAGCGTAGAAAAACTTTGTGACAGCGCCCAGTCGCCAAAATAGTGCCGATTGGATTTTCAAGTATTACTCTCAACCGAGGGTTGTAGAGGAGCTTTTAGATTACGGTAGAAACAGGTGGATAGCTGTCGAAGGCAGCTCCAAGGGAAGAGTCTTCATAAGACATGGGAGAGACGGGTCGCCTCTTAGATTCGAGGATTCAAGCAGCGTAAGCAGGCTGCTTAAAGAATTCTGGTTTGTTAAGCCTAGGTCTTTCTACGGCTCGGCTAACAAATACGGTAGGCTTTCGGCGAACCAGGACTTGGAAGATGTCTCCAACATTCTCCATTCGACTCCAACCTGGGATGTTGACAACAGCGTTGAAAAGTGGCGTGAAACCCTGGCTGTTTGCAGGCTGATAGTTGAAACGCTTGAGAAGGAGAACGTTGTGAAGTCGGTGTATCTCAAGTGGAGTGGGAGAGGGTGTCATGTGCATGTTTCTGAAGAAGCTTTTTCCAGGGAGTTTCTTAAAAAGCATCATCCTCTTGACGTTGCTTTCGCAGTAGTCGAGTACGTCAGCAGGATGGTTAAGCCTAGGCTTAATGCTCTAGCTGCCGGCGCCAAGGTTGAGAACAAGATGGATTTGAAACGGGTTTTCACGCTTCCGCTCTCGCTTCACAGGGAGCTGGACTCCGCATGCGTCTGCTTCAAACCTGATGAGATCAACGACTTTGATCTTTCATGGGTGGACCCTGGAAACTTTAAGCATAAACCCGTCTACAAGGATTTTGAAGCGGGAGAGGCAGACGGGCTTGCTGAAAAAGCTTTATCTTCCGTCGGAGGGTATTTCAAAAGGGTGGCCCCGATGTCTTCAAGCAGAGTTGGCAGCAGGAGGGATGAGGCACCTAGGCTTGGAAGATTCCAGGTTATGGCATTGCTGCAGGCTGCCAGATGCTTTCTTTTAACCGGGGACATTGAGAAATCCAAGTCTTTCGGTTTAAACAGGGCGATATTCTACGCTTGGGCTAAGCATAGAGGGGTTGAGGCAAAGAAGCCTCCTAGCGGAAGAGGAGTTGTAAAGCACGCTGAAAAACGAGTGGAGGAGAAGAATATGTTCTATTTGGGGAACGAGGCGGCCTACTTGTCTGACGACGGGTGGCTTACAATAGGTGACGCTGAGCAGACTCCGCAGGACTATGATGCCCAGATAGCCAAGAGGATAAACAGCGTCATCCCCTATGAGGAGGCTTGGAGGAGAGCCCTCGAATACCTTGGAAGATTCCCGCGAGAGACTCTGCTTGACCAACAGAAGTTTTTCAACCAGGTTTACAAGCCTGTGAGAGACTCGTTTATCGAAACAGTCTACAAAAGGGAAACCGGGATCAGGAAGCAGCGTTAAAAAGTTAAACAACAAGTATAAATCTAATCGTTATTTTTAGCGATTTTCCTTAACGGGTCTGTTTCCACGTATTTTATTAGTATTAGCAGGCACGGGATTAATGTTACTGAGGACACTGGGCCCCATAGCAATAGCCCCATAGAGTAGGCCTGACCCTGGGCAGGGGGCAGGTCTGCCAGGAGGCCGGAAATGTAGCGGGCCAAGGCTTGCAGTATGTTCAACGGCACGCTGACTAAGCCCACGTAGCTGCCTGCACGAGCCTCCTTCTTCGTAACCTCGTCTTCCTGCGCCATGTCTGCTGTAACCGGGTTCGGCAACAGGTACCAGCCTGAGATCCCTGCTCCGACGAACGCGACAAACAGGACTGCTTGAACCACGCGGGGGACAGGGTCTAGGGCTGGCTGGCCGAAGACTAATGTGAAGGGCAGGAAGACCACAAGGATCATTAGAGATGTTACCAGCGGCTTCTTCTTCCCGGTTCTCCTCGCTATCCTGGCCCATACGAAGAAAAGCAGTATTGTTAGAAGGAGCATTAGGCCTCCTGCCATCATGTACTCAACATCCCCCAGGCCTAGAACCCTCTGCAAATAGCTTATAACTAGGCTTGCTAGAACAGCTGTTGGAATCGACATGGCTCCTTGGAGAGCAAGCCACGCCCTGTAGTTCCTGTTGCTCCAAAGTATTGACAGCTCTCTTCGGACATCCGGCTTCGGAATCGGCTTCTCCTCCTCCTTTATAGTGAAGACGGCCGGCATGTATAATGCTATCTCTAAAACAGCTAGGCCAACTAGCAAACCCAGATAGGAGAAGGAGCCGGATTTCAGAAGGGAAGGAAGCAGGAAGCCAACGGGTATTCCGACGACCTGCGCCATCATGCCGAAAATATTTTGATACGCTGAAACGATTACTCGTTCTTCAGGGCTAACGATTTCCGCAAGCCACGCCATATAAGGTGTGCTTAGAAGCCCGTAGCTCATGTTCGCAAGGCTAAGGAAAAAAGTCGCGTAAGCGAATAACTGTGTTTCATCGGAAACCGATATGAAGTAGCTTGGCATGAATATCATTATCGTTGAGAAAGCTAGAAGCAGACTTCCCGCTAAAACGTATTGCCGTCTTCTCCCCCATCTTCTCGACTTGGTCACGTCACTCAGATAGCCGAAGTACCAGCCGAAAAAGGCTATGACAAGCTTACCGGTGGCGAAGGCAACACCCGTTGAAAACCCGCTTAGCTTAAGAAAATCCCAGTAGAACCAGAATGTTGCGAGATCTATGAGAGACAACAGGATGGAGGACCCAAGCCTCCCCATAGCGTAAATCAGCTTCCCCCTCCTAGTTAACAACCGTGATTCACAACTGTGATGGAATGCGACACATGTATAAATGTTTTTGCAAACTAGTTATAAGCCGGCTGAGAGCTGGGGAACAGCGTATCCTTTAGAAAGGACTTTTCGAAATCACATTTTGAGAGCCATTTTTAAATACTGTTAAGGCTCTTTAAAGATGGTGGATGGAAAAATGAGGATTGAGCCGAGGAAAACTGTGGAAATAGACGTTTTAGAGGAAGACCTCTTCGCCGGAAGGGGTTCAACTATCAAGGCGAAGACGGGTGAAACAGTCATTGTGAAAGGGATTGTAGAGTTCGAAGGAGACTGCAACATTCTTTCCAGCCTGCATGCTTCCAGTCTCCGCCTTGAAAACGGGGGGAGGATTAATGTTAAAGGCGATCTTATTGTGGAGAAATCCGTCAACCTTGAGAATGGAGAACTATTGGTGAGCGGGAGGCTTGAAGCCGAGGATGTGGATGTTGGAAAAGTGGTTAGGGTAGGCAAGGGCTTGAAATGCTTGAAAATAGGTGTCGGAGGGGTTTTAGAATCCATGGGCGACGTGGAAGCTGAAAAAATAAGCGTGGGGGGGAAAGTTTCTTTTCAGGGGAACGTGAAGGGGCATAATCTTAGTGTAGGAGGCACCCTGACCGTTAACGGTTTAACCGAGCTTGAAAGGCTTGACGTGGGCGGCGTGGCGAAGATCAGCGGTGGGAGAATACTCGTTATAAGCGTCGGAGGGGTCTTCGAGTCGACTGGAAACCTTTTTTTCGAGAAGCTGAGCGTCGGAGGAGTTGCAAGGTTAAAGGCGGTGGATTAAGGATGGAAATAAAGGGTTTTCATATTTCGGTGGGCGGTACTCTAAAGGTTGAGGGGAACGCGGAGGTTGACGAAGTAGAAGTCGGAGGGGTAGTCAAGGTCGAAGGCTCTATAAAGGCGAAGAAGGTTGAGGTTGGAGGAGTGCTGAATGTTGATGGGGATGCTTCTGTGGAAGACAGGCTGAAGGTAGGTGGGGCAGTGAAAGTGAGTGGAGAGCTGAAAGCCGGCGTAGTGGAGGTGGGCGGTGCTTTGAAGGCTGACGCGTTTTTCGCAGACAGGGTGGAGGTCGGCGGGAAGGTTGAGACCAGGAGGGGTTCGAGGGTTAAAACGTTTGAAATAGGGAGAAAGGGGGAGGTTGTAGGCCCGATTGTCGCGGAGAGCGTTAAAATAGGCCGGGGGACGAGAGCCGAAGACATCTATGCCAACTGGCTTGAACTTGGAGAAGATTCTTCCGCCCGCAATGTTTACGCGAGAGAGGCCTATTTGAAAGAGGGATGCAGGGTTACGGGAGAGCTTCTATACGTTGATAAGCTGGAGCTGGAGAAAAACGTTAAAACGTATTCTGAACCACGGAAAGTAGAGAAGCTGCCTGAGCCTCCTATTTAGAGTCCTTAACTTTTTATAGTTGCGACTGAGATAAAGGTGGAGACGTATGGGCAGGGCTAAGAGGCATAGGCTCCAACTGTATGCAGATATTCTCAGGGTTCTGAAGGTTCATGGAGAAGGGTGCGGAATAACAAGGCTGTCATACGGGGCTAACATGCCTCTGGACAGGGTTAAGAAGCTCGTTGGAGAGCTGGCTTCCCACGGGTTGATAGGTAAAAGGACTGATGACCCGAGAATATTCGTCTTAACAGCCAGGGGGATGGAGTTTCTAGACGCTTTCGACAAGCTTGCAATCTTCCTCGAATAACTCTGAACCCTAACGCAACACTGTGAAAAGACCGCGTGTTTTAGATAAGAAGGGCGATAAGCAAGACTTATTTAATCATCATTACCGCCGGTTTAAGGAGCAGAGAGATGTCCGTGCTTACAGATGAGGTGAAGACCGCTGAGAAGCTTCTCCGCGAATGGAAGGGAGAATCATACATCTTTGGAGAGGGTGTGCTGGATAAGGTTGGAAGCCTTGCAGGAGAATACGGGGACAATGCCCTGGTAGTGGCGTCAAGCGCCAACCCTTGGATTCGAAAACCGCTTGCAAGTGTTTCCGACTCCCTCAAGGGGCAGGGGGTTAAGCATGATGTGGTGCTGGGCTCCAGGCCTAACTCTCCCTTGGCAGACCTTTACAGGATAGCTTACCATGCTGCACTATACAGGCCCAAGAGCATTATTGCACTCGGAGGAGGCAGCACGATAGACGCCGTCAAGGCTGCAAGCGTGCTGGCCACCTATTCGCCTGCCGAAGTGAGCCGCACACTAGGAGTAAGCTGGGATAAGGCTTGCACAATAGAGCCGTATTTCGGCACGGGTCTCGTCACCATGATGAAGAAGGCGACGGGCAGGGACATCATGCCGGTTATTGCGGTGCAAACAGCCTCAGGCTCAGCCTCCCACCTGACCAAGTATTCGAACATAACTGACCCCGTGGCTGGGCAGAAGAAGCTGATCGTAGACGAGGCCATAGTTCCGAAAAAAGCTGTCTTCGACTACCTAACGACGCTCGGTGCGCCAAGGGATCTAACTGTCGACGGAGGTCTCGACGGCATTTCCCACATCTGGGAAGTATTCATGGGGGCGACTGGCAAAGACTACTACGGCAGGATAAAGGAGATCGCTCAGATTGGAATAAGGCTCATAGTGAACAGCCTTAGGCAAGCCGTAGAGAGGAACGATTTGAAGGCTAGGGTTGCCCTCGGACTCGGGACCGATCTTGGAGGATACGCTATAATGATTGGTGGAACAAGTGGTCCTCATCTCGGTAGTTTCTCGCTGGTCGACGTCCTGACACACGGTAGGGCGTGCGCGATTCTCAACCCTTACTACACAGTGTTCTTCGCCGACAGGATAGAGGATCAGCTTACAACTATCGCTCCAATACTTAGAGACGCAGGCCTCATAAGTGAGGACCCGCATGTTCTTAAGGGTAGAAAGCTGGCTGAAACCGTGGCTAAGGGCTTCCTCTCTTTCTATAGGTCTCTAGGGGTTCCAACCACGCTGAAGGAGGCTGGGGCTTCAAGGCTGCACCTGGAACGCATGATGCTTGCGGCAAAAGACCCGCAGCTCAAGATGAAGCTGCTTAACATGCCAATACCATTAGACCCCGAAAGAGGAGATATAGAGAGATACATGAGAGGAATATTGGAGGCAGCGTTCACTGGAGACCTTAGCCTAATAAGCAGTATGAGACCCTAGCTAGGCTCAGTTAATAGAGCATTTGGCGTATTGAATCACCTTAAACCAGCCTATGCCTGCTAAACCGGGTGCCGACAGTAATGCTTAATAGTTAAATAATATTTCAGACATGAACTGCGCCGTGGCGGAGTTTGCAAGAATACCTGTGATCGACTGCCACATGCATGTAACAAGCATCCAAGAGACCGGTAACCTTCTCGAAATAGTTTCCGAGGCGGGTTTCCACAGAACATCCCTCTTAAGCATTATAGATGATAAGAGGGTTAATTTTAACCCTGAAGTATTGTGTCTAAAGGCTTTGCACCCGGAAATGTTCTATGCTTTCGGAAGCCTTGACTACTCTTTCGTTTTCACGAGCAGCAAGCCTCAACCTCTTCGCGACCAGGTGGACAGGCTTCTAAACATCGGGTTTGACGGGGTTAAGATGGTTGAGGGGAAACCTGTTTGCAGGAAAATTTTGAAAATCAGGTTTGACGACCCTTTCTACGAGGATTATTTTGCACGCCTCGAGGAGACCGGGCTTCCCCTGCTTTTTCACGTCGCCGACCCCGAGGAATTCTGGGATCCCGTGAAAGTTCCGGTTTGGGCTAGGGAGCAAGGCTGGTTTTACGACCAGACTTATCCCCCGAAACAACAGTTCTACAAAGAGGTTGACACCGTCTTAGAGAAGCATCCCGGTTTAAAAGTCGTATTCGCGCATTTCTATTTTCTCTCTGCAGACATAGCAGCAGCCTCAAGCTTCCTAGAGAAATATAAGAATGTTCATCTCGACCTGACTCCGGGAATAGAGATGTATCATAATTTTTCGATGAAAAGAGAGGCTTGGCGGGAATTCTTTGTAAAATACGAGGATAGGATTCTTTTCGGCACCGATATTTTCGGCGGCGAGAGGATTGAAAGCGCTTTAGCTAAGGTTCAGCTGGTCAGGGGGTTTCTGGAAACCGATGAAGGGTTAAATCTGCCGAGGCATACTTTGGAGAAAGTATATTGTTCGAATTTCCAGAGAATCGTAGGCCCTAGGCCGAGAAAGCTCGATTTCGACCTTGCTGTAGAAGAGTGTGGAAGACTAGCTAGGGAGGAGGCACTTCTAAGCTCGCGGCCTCTGGAAGAAACCGTTGCTTGGACTGTTGCCGGAAAAATAAGGAGCCTAGCCTGATCTCAACAATCTTTTCCAACGATTCAGCGGGAACCCGCACGATAGATTTTCAAGGCCATTGGATGAGCTGCAGACAACAGCAAACAGTATGCTGAACCCTAGCATAGTGTTTTCCCCAGTCAAGGTTAATATTCCAGCGTAGTGTCTAATCTACGGGTTGGAGAAGCCTCGCGTAAGGCAAGTATCAGCCTTAATTCCGAGTTTTCTAGCATGTAAAATCGCCGGGCAACTAACGGCTACACCGGGTTTCGAGCAGGCGCCAGTAACCAGCAAGTATGAAGCAATAAGAGGAAGGTTAAGAGGTAAGACTGTGATAATATACCGTTCCGGCAGTATTGTCTACGACGAGGCCCTTAAAGAAGTTAGAAGCATGCTTGAGGAGGCCCTTTACGAGTACTATAAGGCTGCCGGCATCGTCATTGGATCGGATGAGGCGGGTAAAGGGGAGGCCCTCGGCCCCCTTGTTATTGCCGCAGTAGCGTTAACACCAAGGCAGGCAGCGTACCTTCAATCAATAGGTGTCGCGGACAGTAAGATTATTCCTGAGAACAGGATTCTGGAACTTGCAAAAAGGATTAAACGGTTTTCACTCGGCTACAGCATTTTGAGAATTCCTCCGTTCAAGCTTAACGAAATGTTTAGGGCAAAGGAGAAGCACGGTAACTTGAACGATATACTTGCAAAAGCACACTGTAAAGTTTTAAAGTCTGTTCTTTCAAAGATCTCTGGGAAGCCTGCTCAAATAATAATTGACAAATTTGATTCCAGTAAAACTAATAGGCGGACAAAGATTATTGAGAATGCCCTCAGCGGTTTAAGGGTTCAGGCGATTGAAAAGGGAGAGGTTTTCCCAGCAGTGGCGGCGGCAAGCATACTGGCTAGGAGCAGCTACTTAAAATGGGTAAGTAGAAACCTCGATGTGGAGACGCTGAGAAGAGTTAAGGAGGGAGACTATAGTGCTGTCGGAGCTAAGGAAAGCCTTCCACGATATTTCAAGATGTGCTATTTAAAGTAGGACCATACTGTAATATAGCTGTTATTCGAGGCGCTAGACAGGGAAAGCTTTAAAATCCATCCTGATGCTTTAGGTAATTGTGTTGACGGAACTGCTCTATATGGATGACTCGTACCTGAGGGAGTTTGATGCTAGGGTTGTTGAAGTCTTGGGGGACAACGTGATACTTGACAGAACAGCATTCCATCCTAGGGGAGGAGGTCTTCCAGATGATACGGGTGTTTTTCTAAAAGAAGGGAGGGCAACTAAGGTTGTTCAAGTTTTAAGTGAAGACGGAAAAGTCCTGCACTCGGCACCCGGCCATGGGTTTAGTGTTGGAGATTCTGTGAAGGGCATCCTAGACTGGGAGAGGAGGTATTTAATCATGAGAATGCATACTGGCATCCACGCTTTGGCCTCGGTTTTTAACAAAAGAACAGGGGCTTTAATAACTGGAAACCAGGTTAACGTGGATAAGTCTAGGCTTGATATGAATCTTGAGAAGATGGATAGGGCTTTGATAGATGATGTTTTCAACGAGACCAACAGGGAGCTTGCCTCAGGAAGAAACGTTAAGATATATTATCTTCCTAGGGAGGAGGCTCTTAAAATACCGGGGATAGTTAAGCTTGCTGAGGCGGCGCCACCTAACGTTGAGAAACTCAGAATAGTTGAGATCGAAAACCTAGATGTTCAGGCTGACGGTGGGCCTCACGTGGCCAACACGAGGGAGGTTGGAGAACTGGTTCTCTTGAAAATAGAGAATAAAGGGAAGAACAATAGGAGAGTATATTTTGCTTTAAAGTCTGCTGATCCAGCTTACAGGTAAGGTGAAGCATTTTTCCAACTTATCGTGCAGCCAGCTGACCCGGCTTAAAGCTTCTCCAAGCATGTTACGAGAATTGGGATTTAAATAGGGCTGTTCAAGTCGTTTGAAGATCATTATATAATTCTGGCTTCAACTTTCTCGCCATTGCGTAGATGAGGGTTTTTTCCCAAGCTTCCTGTCTGTCAATCATGCCATCCGTAAGTATTCCGACGGCACCCATTTTCCTTTTAGTCTCCTTAATGCCAAGAATTTTATCCATCACATTCCCCAACTCTTCCCCTCCAAAAACCTTTTCCACAATCTTTTTCGGCAGCTCGATACCGCCGCCGTGACCAATAGCTAGTTCGCCGTTTTTATCGATCACAACACACCAGCCTGTTAGAAAATACCTGTCGAGCCTTTTGACGATTCCGCCCTCCATGCCAACCCCCAAGTCGGCTTTAGCGAGCTCAATAGCGTCCTTAGCCCTTTTAATGGCACCTTTCATGCATTCTTCATCAGATAGCGGCGTATGCGAAACATCGGTCGGAACACCAAACGAGATGATTTCAACATCACCGTAAATCTTCCTCATCACATTTTCGACAGCCTTTACCTTAACGGGATTCTTTGAGCCTATTGCAATCCTGATTCTATCAGACTTCCTCATGCTCGAGAGATTCTCGAGCGACTCTTTTCACAATCCTATAAACCTTTCGGTTATTGACTTGTTTACTTGAATTTAAAAGTTCAATACTTTTCTGGAAAGAAGAATTTAGCGCGCAAGCTTCGGACCAGAAGCTTTCTAATCCGTGTAAACCTAAGCGCGTGTATTCGCCCAGTGTCTTTTAACTAAATGTTTTTAACCCGCCATCTTTATGCTGCACATAATTGACTGAGGAAAACAGGATCGGTTTAAGAAGAAGCGTGTATGAGGCGATTCTTCTCTTCGGCATAGTGAGCCTAATGGGAGACGTGATATACGAGGGTTCGAGAGGAATAGTGCCAGATTACCTTAAGTTTCTCGGTGCTTCCGCAGTGGTGGTTGGACTGGTAAGCGGCTTTGGAGAGTTCCTGGGCTACGCGGTGAGGATCCTAAGCGGGTACCTTGCTGACTTAACCAAGTCATACTGGCTGTTTACATTCATAGGTTACGGGCTTATCGTAGCAGTTCCCCTTCTATTTTTAAGCAATATGTGGACCGTTGCGATCATCCTCATCATTCTTGAAAGAATTGGAAAAGCCATTAGGACGCCGGCGCGAGACACGTTGCTCTCAATAATCGGCAGAGGGTCTGAAACCGGTAGGGTCTTCGGGCTCCACGAGTTTTTCGACCAGATTGGAGCCATCATAGGCCCGATGCTAATGTCGATAGCGATGCTTTATACTTACAACAATTATCAACTATCCTTTAGTCTCATGTTCATCCCCTATATCATATTAATACTAGCCCTATCCTATGCTTTCATAAGGATTGGGAGAACTATAAGCATTGAGAAAACACCAAGAGGTGGAATAAAGGGGAAGCTGGACACTAGGTTTAAAAAGTATGTCGCCGCTGTTTTCTTCAACACGTTCGGACTGATTCCTGCCAGCCTCATACTTTACAAAGCATCCACATTGCTCAGCACCACCGGCCAGCAGTGGATTGTCCCGATACTCTATCTTGTGATTCAAGCGGTCGACGCGCCCATCGCGGTAGTGTCCGGTTACTTCTACGATAAACATGGTTTAAAAATACTGTCATTACCATTCCTCCTATCAATAGCTCCATCGCTCATAGCTTCGCTTCAGCCGAGCCTACTCTCCCTAACAATTGCTTCAATATGTTTTGGAATGGTTCTGGGCAT
>JAFNIQ010000134.1 GCA_017601395.1 Candidatus Brockarchaeota archaeon | reverse complement strand
TACAGAAGCTTTGAGGACTGGGTTACTGTCCCCAAGGTTTCAAGCATTTCTGCCTCTTCTTTGTTGCAGGAAATTATAGTTAATTCTTCAGGAGGACTGTCTGAGGACTTGAGAGAATACACCTCGAGGCTGTGTGGTTTGAGGAAAGAGATAGACATCGAAATCTCAGAGGCAGGGGATTGGTTCAGATATTTCAAAAAGCGCAGGGGTGAAAATGGCGGCTGATGTGCCCTCTGTGGAGGAGCTGTATGAAACCATACTCAGGCGGTCGCCTCCACCGCTGTCTGGGATGGAGAATATTTTTAGGGAAAAAGCTATGCAGAGGGCTGAAAGGATACACAGCTATTTAGTTGATCGGGCTGACAGGCTTGAAGAGGACTGCATTTCTTGCGGGAGGAGGAAGGCAAGAAAATCCTTTACCAGATCTGCCTATGAAACCCCGTGGGACGAAGAGCCTGAGGCCAAGCTTTTCTGCAGTGACGAGTGCAGGGACAATTACATGTACGAGGAGCCCTGGTCTTACTTCACATGCGGGAAGTGTGAGAGGGAGGTATGCAGGCAGAACCCAAAAAACGGCTGGCACATTCAGTACAGGGACTACAAGGGCGAGACAGTGTGTTTGAGGTGCTATCAGGGCTTGATTCTTGAAAATGGGGTTGAAAGAGAGAAGCTCGAGAAGGGCTTGATTCCTGGAATGTTCTTCTCTTGGGGCAACACTGAGGCAATTAATGCTGGCTATAAGGAGGTCCCTGGGTACACAAACTTTTACGTCAGAAGCGAGGAAAGCGCCAAGATGTTCATTAAAAAAGCCCTTGAGCTTATGGATTCGGGCTACAGGGTTGCAGTAGGATATGAAAGAATGGGCATAGGAGGAACCGAGGGATACGTCACTCTGCTTGCAAAAAGGCTGGAGAAATCCAAGCGCATGAGGAGGGTTAAATGAGCAGAAAGAAGAAAAGGCTTTCAAGAGAGGCTGAGAAGTCTGTAAGCGAGTTTGCAAACAAGGCTGTCCTCTCAATTTTGGAGATGCTTGACGATGGGAAAGAGGTCCCTGGGATGTGCCTAAACTGCCGGGAGAAGCCCGGCAGGCTTGCATACGGCCTGATGGTTTATGATAACCCTTGGGCAGTTGAAAGCAGGCCAATGCACACATGCAGTAGTAAGTGCTTTGAGGAGCTTTTTTACACAAGCGAGCTGAGCTTTTTCAGGTGCACGGACTGCGGCAGGTATATCAGGTCGTACAATCCTGCCAATCCGTTAGAAGAGTACTTTGCTGAGGAGGACGGGCTGAAGGTATGCCTAAAGTGCATTGAGGAGCCGGAGGGGAGCGGAGATGCCGTATAAAATTAAGGTTTGGATCCCTGTGGAAGAGGATGAGCCTGAGATCTACAAGAGCAGGAAGGATGCGCTGAGGGATTTGGAAACCCTCAAGCTTATTCAGCCGGAAAACATTTACAGGATTGTTAAGATCAGGGCAGAGGAGAGCGGGGGAAAAGGCAGGAAGGAAAATTCTCGGTGAGGGCTTACCTAATTTTTTCGGGTTGTAGAAAGCTGAGGCTTCACTTACGAGTGCTGGGGTGCTCAAGTGCTCGAGTGTAGGGGATTTCCTAACGCAGGGAGTGTACATTAGGATAAAATAGTTCTGTCAAATCCTGTTGGCATAGAAATTGCTTTTTTATGCCTATATGTCAGTATATTTCTATTTTTAATCTAATTTAATTATCCAAAATTTATCTAAAGGGTGCAAAAATGAGCAGTGAGCATATTCTCAAAGATATTTTGGATAAGCCCAAGCCTCTGTCGAGCGAGCAGAGAAAAGCCCTCCTTTCCAACAACAGGTATATCAGGATTGTGGCAGGAGCAGGAACAGGGAAAACAGAAACCCTAACCCGCCGCATAGCATATCTTCTCCTTTACAAAAATATTGAGCCCAAAGACATAGCAGCCTTCACTTTTACTGAAAAAGCCGCTCAGAGCATGAAAAGCAGAATCTATGAGAGGGTAAGATCCCTTCACGGCGACGAGGCCTGTGCTAAGCTCGGTGAAATGTATGTCGGCACAATACATGGGTTCTGCCTTCGAGTCCTTCAGGACCACTTCAATTACGGAGATCATGATGTTCTTGATGAAAACCAGGAAATGGCCTTTCTTTTAAGGGAGGGCTGGAGCCTCAGGCTCGGAGTGAACGGCCGCTACTCTCAGAACTGCGGAAAATTCCTGCGCTCTGTAAATGTGATATACGATGAGCTTCTTGATAGGGAAAAGCTTAAGGAGAAAGCCCCGCAGTTTTACAGGCATTTTGAAAAGTACGAAAGCCTTTTACAAAATCACAGGCTTCTCACGTTTGGGAAAATGATTTACTTAACCGTTGACAGCCTCCAAAGGAATCCCGCTCCAATATCCAACATCAAGCACTTAATTGTGGATGAATATCAGGACATCAATAAGGCTCAAGAGGCTCTAATTAAGCTTATCGGCAAACAGTCGTGTGTTTTTATTGTAGGTGATCCAAGGCAGAGCATTTATCAGTGGAGGGGTTCGGACGAATCCTGCTTTGAGAACTTTACGAAACTTTTCCCTTCATGCGAAAAAGTGAGCATTACTGAAAACAGAAGGAGTGCCAGGCTGATAATAGATGCGGCAAACACTTTTGCCGGCACATTTGAGACAGCCCACTATGAGAAATTGAAGCACGTGAGGGCTGAAGAAGGGAAGTGCTTCTTAGTGAGTGCTGAAACCCCTGAAGAAGAGGCTGAGTGGGTTGTTTCACAGGTAGAGGAGTATGTAAACAGCGGGATATGTAATTATAATGACATCGGCATACTCCTCAGAAGCGTTGCTACATCAGGAGGGCCTATAATTGACCTTCTCCGGCAGAGAAACATCCCTTATATTGTAGGAGGCACAGTAGGCCTCTTCAGAAGGGACGAAGCCCAGGCTGTAGGAAGGCTTTTTGTGTGGGCTTATGAAAAGGGATTTTGGGTGGAAAACCCTTGGAACTGGTCAGACAGGTCTGAAGGAGATGACTTGCTGAATACAGCATTAGAATATTGGGAGTCCGCAACATCAATATCCCTATCTCCTACTAAAATGAATGACTTGAAGGAATGGAAGGAAAGGGTTGCTTCAGGTAAATTCAAAAATTTTAGCGAGGCTTATCAGGAGCTTTTGGTTATGCTTGGTTTCCTCAAGCTTGATCCATCAAACCGCCTGCATGCCGCTGTGATGGCAAACCTCGGCAGGTTTAACACACTTTTGACAGATTATGAATCTTCCCTGAGGCTTGGAGGAAGGCCTGTTGATTGGACTAATGCTGTAAAAGGCTTATGCTGGTTTATAAATACTTACGCTACTGGAGCCTATGATGAACAGCCCAGCGAGGATATAAGAGGCATAGATGCTGTTCAAATAATGACAGTTCACCAGGCCAAAGGACTTGAGTGGCCTGTTGTTTTTATTCCCTGCTTAGTGGACAGGCGCTTCCCCTCAAGCCAAACAGGAACCCCCCAAGAGTGGTTTGTCCCAAGAAGCATGTTTGATGTAAAAAGATACGAGGGTGATGTTGAAAGCGAGAG
>JAFNIQ010000124.1:2832-3958 GCA_017601395.1 Candidatus Brockarchaeota archaeon | reverse complement strand
GTTGAAAGGAATCTCAGTCTTGATTGCTGGGATTATTGGTGGCATCGTACTTGCTTCTTTCATAGCTCTCTACTTCTCACGTACAGGGGTCAAAATGGGCAAAATTGGGGGGCTGCTTGTTGTCATAACCGTTGCCGTGGGGATTCCGGTTAAAGCTTTAGCTACGTGGATTTTGCCCTATGTGTTGACGGGGGCTTTCTTACTCTTAATGGTTTTGAAAAGCTTGGGCCTAGTTTTTGTAATCATTGCCTTATACCAACAGGCGGTCTCTAACTCAGAAAAGTGAATCATGTTTTGATTCTGCCAATGCAAACTGCTCAAAAAATAAAAGGGGGATCTGCGTTTAAATTTTTAGAGACCATCTGATATAGGTGTGAGCTATGGAGTACCGCGGATTCGGTAAAACTGGATTCAAGGTTTCAGTAATCGGGATGGGAACCTACTATGATCCTAGCTATATTGCTTTGGCAAGAATGTTTAACCTAAATCGGAAGAGGGACTTAAAGAAAGCCGCTTTAAGAAAGGGCATTGAACTCGGAATCAACTTTATTGACACTGCTGAAATATACCAGACGGAGAACTTGGTGGGCGAGGCGATAAGGGGGTTTAGGAGGGACGAGCTTTTCATAGCGACTAAAGTCTGGCTCACTAACCTTCGCTACCCAAGTGTTTTGAGGGCTGCTGAGAGAAGCATTAGGAAGCTGAGTTGCTCCTACATAGACCTGTATCAGATTCATTGGCCAAACCCAAGAGTACCTATAGAGGAAACTATGCACGCTATGAGCAGACTAGTAGACGAGGGTAAAGTCAGGCACGTAGGAGTAAGCAACTTCTCTCTGGAACAGTTGAAGAAGGCTCAGGAAGCGTTACCGAACCACGAGATAGTGTCCAATCAGGTAGAGTACAGTCTCGCGGTCAGGCGTATAGAACGTGATCTTCTACCATATTGTGAAGAAAACAATATTGCAATAATGGCTTACCGGCCTCTAGCCCACGGTGCCCTGTCTAAGGCCTCAGGAAGATTGAAACCCATAATAGAGGAGGTTAGCAGAAAGTATGGTGGTAAGACCCCTGCCCAAATCGCTCTCAACTGGCTTATAAGTAAGAGTAGGATGGTTTTTCCGAT
>JAFNIQ010000124.1:1748-2820 GCA_017601395.1 Candidatus Brockarchaeota archaeon | reverse complement strand
TAAACCGGAAAGAGTTGTTGAGAACATTGGGGCAGCAGGCTGGAGCTTGGCTAAGGAGGACATGGGCAGGCTAGAGGCTGCCGCATCCTGCTATAAGTGACCAGCTTAGTGCCTAACTAAACTTGAAAGCTCCTACATGAGGTTTCTTCTCCTCACGCTCTCCTCTTGTCAGCTCGAAAACATTTCTCAGCAACTGTTCGTCTGCAGCCGTGAACTCAACTTTACGCCTAGCCATCATTCTCTTAGCGACTTTTACCGCTTCCTCAACGCTTATCTCCCAAACCGGAAATCCATGAGTTTTAGCATATAATACGAAGGAGGGAACATCCTCAAGAACAAGCCCCTCTATCCTAGACGCAACCCCAACCTTCTTCCCAGTGTAAACAAGCGTGCCTATTGAAGCTTTAACATGGTCAGCGATAACTGTGCCCAGCTTAATTCTCCCTGAGTCAACCTTCCTACCTCTAACCGTGATTCTAATGTTTCCATACGTGTTCTTTAAATCAGAGTTCGTGAACAATGCTCCCAGGTTAACCCATTCCCCAACATAAGCATGGCCGAGAAACCCAACGTGCTGCTTGTTCGAATAACCCTGTATTATTGTTTCCTCGATTTCTCCCCCAACTCTACAAACAGCCCCGATATTGGTCCCCTCTCTTATGATTGAGAAAGGGTGTACTATTGTACCCGGCCCAATGTAGGCTGGGCCCTCTATGAAGCTGCTAAAATGTATCTCGCAATCCTCCCCTATGTATACCGGGCCTTTTTCAACATTCAGCATAACATTAGGGCCAATATTGGAACCCCTACCTATGTATACGTTCTTCCTCTTACCTATTACCCAGGTTTCAGAGGGTATTCTTGAACGAAGCCTAGGCATAGCCTCATAATCCGCAGTTATCTGGGAACCATTATTCTCTATGATCTCCCAGAAGTTTGTTATCAAGGAATCTCCACTATACTCAACATGTTGCGAAGCCTCATCCCTTATTGATTTAACCGCATCAAGGCCCGGCGCGTTCATAAGTCGCGGGGCTATTTCTCTAGCAGAGGTTTCGCTGAATCTAGCTAG
>JAFNIQ010000124.1:1542-1717 GCA_017601395.1 Candidatus Brockarchaeota archaeon | reverse complement strand
CCAGGTTTAATTTTCTGAGCTAGTTTACGAAGCTCCTTGTCGAACACCAACAACCCGTTTATAAAAAGGGTTTCGTCATCTATGGTTTCAGGCTCATTCGCCCTCACCCTTCTGCTCCCTCTAATATGTCTGGCAATATAATCTCTTGTAAGAAAGTCTACTTGCTCAACTTGCA
>JAFNIQ010000124.1:162-1521 GCA_017601395.1 Candidatus Brockarchaeota archaeon | reverse complement strand
CGAACGAGAATAAGCCAAGTCTCAGGTCAAAAACCCCCTTGGTTAAGGTAAGCGGCTCAAAATTATAGGTCGAATCGTCTTCAAACACTACTATCTTCAATTTATATTTTTAAAACATCTTGACCATAGATTTTTAAGCTTTTCATAAATATGCAGAAAAATTATAGGAATAAGGCTTTTAACCCTATTAAATCCACTGAAGTGGCAGGTTTGGAGGAAACCATCATGGGGGAACGTGACATCATAGTTTCACGCATGCTCAGCGAATTTCCATACTTGTCAAGCCCGATTCAAGTTGTTGACGCTGCACTAGATTTAGCGGAGCTGCATTCCACGGATGTTTTAACAGACCTTGGGTGTGGAGATGGCAGTGTTCTCTTAAGAGCGGCTGAGAGATACGGGGTTTTCAGCGTAGGGTTTGAACTCGACTGCAGGCTAATCAACATTGCGAGAAGAAGAGTAAGAGAAGCAGGGCTCAATCATATGGTTAACCTAATTCAGGCAGACCTCTTCAGGGTAGACCTGTCACGGTTCAAAGTCATCTATGTTTATCCATTCCCCTCCATTGTTAAGGGGCTTACCATAAAGCTGCTGAATGAATGCCTCCGTGGAACAAGGATTCTTGTTCATGATCATCCTCTTGAAGGCTTAGAACCGTTAAAATCCAAGAGCATACCCTCAGGAAAACAGCATCTTCACACCGTGTATCTCTACGTATTGTGAGGCTCTGCCTTCTTTAAACTGATTAAGGGGGTAGCGTCGGATGCTGATGACTTGGCTTCTGGGGTTAAGATAAAAATAGAGGCTGAGCGGGTATTAAACAGGGTGTAAATGGTTGTGAAAGTGTCGATCATAGGTGGCTGCGGCGCAATGGGGAAATGGATAGTGGGTTTCCTCAAGGAAATAGAGGGCATAGAAATCATTGTTGCCGATCCTGATGAGATCGAGGGAGCCAAGCTGGTTAAAACGATGGGGGTCAGGTATGAACGGGAAAATAGGAAGGCTTCTTCAGAATCAGACGTTGTAATAGTCTCGGTGCCTGTTGAGAATACCCCAGAGGTTATAGCTGAGGTTGCCCCAAGCATGAGGGAAGGTTCTCTGCTTGTCGACATCACATCTATAAAGACGGAAGCTATCTCGGCAATGTTGAAGCATTCTCCTCCAGGTGTAGAGTTGGTAAGCATACACCCAATGTTCGGCCCTAGAGTTAAGGATGTTAAGGGTCAAGTGGTTGCGGTAATACCTGTCAGGTCTGAGAAATGGTTCAACAGGGTGAAGAGCTTTCTTGAACATAAGGGGGCTGATATTGTTGTAACAACTGGAGCGGACCATGATCGGATGATGAGCATAGTTCAGGGG
>JAFNIQ010000124.1:0-147 GCA_017601395.1 Candidatus Brockarchaeota archaeon | reverse complement strand
ACCATGGTTTTCGCAGGAGCGATTAGAGAGATGAACGTGGATTTGAAGCAATCCAGAAGGTTTTCAAGCCCCATTTACAACGCATTTCTCCCAATGGTCTACAGAGTTATCTGCCAGAACCCTGAACTATATGCGCAATTACAGGTT
>JAFNIQ010000042.1:13230-15879 GCA_017601395.1 Candidatus Brockarchaeota archaeon | reverse complement strand
GGAAAGTACGCGCCATCAGGAAAAAGACGATGTCTAGCCAAAGGCTAAGGAGATTTCAGGAGAAATAACTGGCTGGAGAGAGGGAGGTGGTTTTTCCTAAACCCGTTTAACCCTATCAAGATAGGCATTCACGAGCACTGGGTTTGCAATCAATACCTTGTGGTCCACGTATTTCTCAGGTAACGATCACGGGAGGAATTGGAAAGGGCCTTAAAGTAAGCTTTTTGTTAAATACTCTTCTCAACGGGCATTGTCAACCTGCGTTCATCTGCTGAAAGAAGGCGCATGATTTAGGTAGAAACTGGTCTTACGGTTTAAACCTCGGAAAAAATATGGGGGGAATGGGGCCAGGGCGATTTGAACCGGCGCTCTCCCGTTTTCTCATGCCTTTTAAAAACTTTTAAAGAAAGGACGAAAAGTTTGATAGGAATGCATATCGCGCATGGCCCTTTGAGGTGTGGAAAGTCGTGCCGCAGATGCGATTACCTTAGACTCGGGTTATGTTCTGGATGCCACCCTCCCAAAAGAAATCTCTGCTTGGCTTACCAATGCATCGCGGGAAAAGTGAGGATCATGGGAATAACCCTTGGATGCAGAACTTGCCCACTCGCCCCGGCCTGCTTAAAGTCAGGCAGGTTCACCCCTCCAGAGGCGGGTGCGTACTACAAGCTGAGCCTGATGCTGGAGTCCTGGAGCCGAAGTCCTCCTGACATTGAGCTCCCCCGCTTAATCCCCGAGATACCTCTCGAGGACCCCGTGAAGCCGGGGAAGGGCCTTGGAATAGATGGGGTCATAGTGTCGATCTCCGATGTTAACGACGAGAACGTGAAGAGGGTTGAAGAGGGAGGCATACACAGTTTCCTCAACTTCGACGGCCAAACCCTGCTCTCAACCATAATGCCGGACAGGCTCCTGACGGAGGAGACGTTCAACTTCACCGTAAGCTTTGCGAAGAATGGGGGCTTCGATGGGGTGGTCGGGTGGGATATGCCGGTCTACATCGATTATCCCAAAGCTTTGAATTTATCCAATCTGATCGAGGCCATGCTCCTAACGATAAGATACGTGGAGGAGGGGATACCAACGATACCGCTGCTGAAGGGCGGAGATCCCTCGGAGATGGCGCTTCATTCGGAGTGGCTGAGGAGACTAGGCTTTAGAAGGATTGGGCTCCACGCCACCGAATATGTTCTAGCTAGGAGCCGCGGTGGCATTAAGGTCCATGGGAGTCTGGCTAAAATAGCCGAGGACCTCTACTCGCTGGGGCTGTTGAAAATATACGAGATTGGGGCTAAGCCCTTGATGGTTGGGGCCTTAGGCCCCAAGGCCCTCCGCGATCTTTACAAGTCCGATGCAAAAGCCTCCTTGGCGGGCATGTCTTGGCTGATAGAGGCTAGGAATTGGCATGCGTACACGGGTACGCCTTCGGGCTTGGGCATCATAAACTTAGGGAGACATTTCATGGAGTGCAATTGCGAAGCATGCTCGGGCAAGTCCCCCAATCTGATTGCTGAAAGCCCGGATGACATAGCGTGGCATAACTGGGTCATGCTCAAGGAGTATGCGGAGAAAGGAGAGCTCCACGAGATACCGGTTTACGACATGATATTGGAGAAGGATGATTGCTTAGGGATCGTGGGGGACCTGCACATAGGCGTCCCCCAATCCCTCTGGCTGCCGTGTTTGAGGATGCTTAGGAAGATCCACCCGACCCACCTGGTCCTCTTGGGAGATGTGTTCGACTTCGTAAAGGGGAAGCCAAAGGCATCACAAGTCGTCAACTTCCTTAATCTCCTGAAAAGCCTCGGCGTCCACATGAGGTATGCGTCGGGATGCTCGGATTTTGATGCTCCCGAATTTCTGGAGGCTCTGGCGAGGCTTGCGTTCGCGAACGGGCCGCGGGAACCCCAGCTCTACAACCCGCATCCGACGCTGGTGGAGGCCATGAGGATTCTGACGATGCTCTGGAGGTTTTCGAAGAGCAGGATAAGGGTTAAGCTGGCGAATGGAAAAGTGGTGGTGTTGAGCCACGGCCATGAGCTTGGCTTCCAGAGAGATGCACGCGGGGAAGAGATAATGGAGGAGCTCGTAAGGAATAAGAACCCGAACGAGATCCGCGTGATAGGGCATTACCACAAGTCCCTCTACAGGCCCGGGGAGGGTGTGGTGATGCTTGGCGCTTGGCGGGCCACAACCCCTGAGGAGAAGAAAACGGGCTTCTCACCCGACACAGCCAATATACTGGTGGTCAGGGGAGACGGGTCGATGGAGCTGGTGAAGGGGATGTAGGGGAATTGGGCCAGTTTAGCGCTGAGCTGAACTACGTGAGGAGGCTTGAGAGGTACTGGGAGGAGGTTGAGGAGCGCATCCTCAACAGCGAGGACTGGGAAAAGGAGTTAGAGCATTGCTTAGAGGAAGCTATGAAAGAGTGGGAAGAGGAGCAGGAGGAGCTTGGGGGCGAGGCTAGCGGGGTCAACGGAGAGTACGGGGATTCCTCTCTCATGATGATGACGGGAGACCTGTCGGAGGAGGAGAAGCGGGAGATAGAGGAACATGTGAAGAAGGAGCGTGAGGTAGTAACGTCCGATGGACTCGTGCTCCTGCAGGGGCCTGGGAAGGAAGAGAAGGAAAAGGAGGAGGAAGTAACCC
>JAFNIQ010000042.1:0-13192 GCA_017601395.1 Candidatus Brockarchaeota archaeon | reverse complement strand
AGGAAAGATGGATCCCCCCAGACGGTTGAGAAGCTGGAGAATCTGGAGGAGCTGCTGAGCGAGGAGGAGAAGAGGCAGGAGGAACTGTATAGGGAGGAATTATTCGAGGCCACCGCGAGGAAAATAGAGGAAGAGGCGGAATCCGAAGGACCCCTTGAAAGGCTGTTCGAAGAAGCCGAGGAATGGGCGGGAGTCAAGGAGGTTGGGGAGCAGGTTGAAAAGCCCTCCGAGAAGCTCGTGGAATACGAAAAGCCCGAAGAGACATACTATGAAGAGCTCATAGAAGAACCTGATATCCTAGAGGAAGAATTCGAGAAGTTAATGGAAGGAGAAAAATCTCTTGAGAAAATCATCGAGGGCTTCGAAGAGGCTTGTGAGGAGGATCTGGTTGAGGAGGTTGGAGAAGAGGAGGTTGAGAAGTTGGTTGAAGAACTCGTTGAGAAAGTTGTTGAAGAAGAGGTTGAGGAGCCTGTCCAGGAAGGGGCTGAAGAGCTCGTTGAAGAAAAAGCTGAAGGACTAGTCGAGGAAATCGAAGAAATCGTTGAAAAGGGGGTTGAAGAGGAAGAGGCTGTTGAGGAAGCGCGCGCGAACGCCGAGGAAGGGGTTGAGGAGATTGGAAAAGAGAAGGAAGAGGCTGAGGAAGAAGCTGAGGAGTTGGTTGAAGAAGGAATTGAAGAAACAGCTGAAGAGCTCGTTGAGGAGCATGAAGAGCCTGAAGAAGAGGTTGCAGAGTATGAGAGGCCCGAAGAAGAGATTCCGAAAGAGACGCTGGAGGAGATCCTAAGCTCGGAAAGCGGTGAGATAGTCGTCGTCGATTTCAAGAAAAAAGGGATATCTCCGTCCGGCCATATAGAGCGTCACGGGAAGTTTGAAGAAGGCCTATACTTGTTCAGGGTCAAGAGGAAAGATGGAAAGACTTTCGAATGGTCGACTAGAAAGGATAAAAAAGGCAGTGTCCTTAACACTTGGGTTCCAGAGAAGTTTAGGAAAGAGCTTGCTGGAAAAGAAGAGGAAGTAGAAATCACCATCGCCAAATACGATTACTCTCTGCACTTCAAGTGCGTAGGCTTAAACTTCCGCTTCAGCCCGAGGAATGGATTGATAGTGGATGGAAAGAGGATAGAATTAGAGAAGGTTAAGCCGCTGAGCTGGAGCGAGAGGCACGGAGCATCCATGATGGTCAAGCTGGCGAGGAAAAGTATGCAGGGCGCCGAGATATACCTCGTATTCTATGAGGATGGAGAAGTTAGCGTAACCTTCAGCGAAGACATAACTACACATACACGTAGGGCTACATTAGGAGTCAAAGATAACTTCTTAGTAATAAAATACGGGAATCTAGAAGCGATGGTTCCGATTGTTAGGCTTTGGCAAGGCGCGTGGGAGCTGAGCGACAAGGAGGCTGAGAGAATTGAAGAGGTTATGAATGATGAAAACAAACTAGGAGCTGCTGGAAGGGATAAGGTTGAGGCCGTCATACGAGCCGGGGGGATCCCGGAGATAAAGAACGTGAAAGAAGTGTACAAGGAGATCTATATTGTGGGAACCAAAAAGCATGTAGACCTTGTAATTGAAACTTGGGACGGTCACCTCATAGTCGTGGAAGTTAAGACAACCATGAATCCTAAATACTTTGATGATCGTCTTAAGGAGGGCATAGAAGATTTGGAGGAAAAATACAAGGTGCTTATCAATAAGTACGGTCTTGATTTAGAAAAGGCTGGTTTAGGCATGAAGAAGGGGGAGGATATAGAGACTTATGTAAGCGTCTCGGTCTATTTTGATCTGGAGAACAAGAAGGCGGATGCGATGTATAGCATATTATCGCCTATAAATTAGATAAGGATTAAACGATATACTTGAAGCTCCAGTCCCTTTCCTTCTCCAGCTTATTGGCCTCCTCCTCTGTCAGCACGACTACGATTATATGCGCCATGTCCCCGCGTTTGACCTGATAATATTGGTACCCGGTGTCTTTGATGAGCTCGTTCAACTCCCTGAGGCCCATATCCTCGATGTAATCGAGCATCAGGGCGATCTCGATGCTATGCCTCTTGCCCTTAAAGTCGAAGCTGATTTCCTGTATTGACCACTTGGATTGTAGGGGCGTTAGCCACCTAGAGTTAATATTCGTAGGTTGAAAGACCCCTCTCGATATCCTTGCAAGCCTTTCTAAAATAGCCTCTCCCATTTCATCGTCCGGTATTGTCTCCGCCTCCTCCACCATAACCCTCTTAGTGTCGAAGACCATCACCGCCCCGTCTATTTCAGCATCACTCTCTTTCATCCAATCCTTTTCATACTCCACGAGGGATTGCTTCAGAAGAATTCCATGAGGTATCTGTGATTTCGGCTCCTCCCTCTCTTCCCACCACTCATGTGAGTAGTTTATCTCCCCATTGAAGATCTTATTCAAAATCTCCTCGGATGTTAAATCTGAATAGTCTTGGAAGAAATCCATTTTTCTAAGGTACTCTATTGAATCCACGAGTCTCTTTTTAAGCTTGGGGTTCATCATCATCCCAGTGATGATAAGCGGAACTCAGGTTTTAAGCATAACTATCCTCCAATCGAATACAGAAGAAGGAAGAACCAAGAAAAGGCGTATACTAAAGGAGGAGTGGGGCCGAGGCGATTTGAACGCCTACACACGGGTCTCTCTCTCCAAGCTCCAACCTTTCCTCATCTCCCTCGCCGGGATCGTAAAGTATCATTTTTGGCTGGAGCCCGCTATCCTTCCTGGTTAGATGACGGCCCCTTTCTCCCGCAGTTCTTTTTCGTTGGAGAAGTTTTTAAGTTTTTCACACATAACATGCTTCAACACTATGTAAACTCTATTTTCCATGCTTTACAAAGTAGAAAACCATGTTTCTTACTCCCTCGCCGGGATCCTTGGCTTGCATGCGGCTGGAGCCCGTCGCCCTTGACCTGGTTAGGCTATGGCCCCGCGCGCCCCAGTTTCCCCGTGTGTTTTTCCTAAGGTGGATTTTTAAGGTTTTTCGTGCTGCTGGTTTTAAGGGTTGTTCTATGGGCGTGGAACGGGGTTGCGGTTTACTTAGGCTGTTTACCGCCGTTTTTATGGTTGTTTAAATCCGGTTAGGCTTAAACGGGCTGGGGGCGGGGAAGGTTTTATTAAGGAGTTACGCTGTTTTAATCTTCGGATGAGAAATGGCTCACGCGTATGTTTTGATGAACGTTGAGATAGGGACTGAGAACGATGTTCTGAACAGGCTTAAGGAGACTCCGGGGGTTGTGGAATCCTGGATTGTTTTCGGTGTTTACGATATCATTACTAAGGTTGAGGCTGAGAACAGTGAGAAGCTTAAGGAGTTCATAAGCAGGTATATTAGGAGGATCGAGGGCGTTAGGAATACTCTTACATTGATGCCTATCGAAGGCTTCTCCAAGTAAAGTTTAAGCCTGGCCTAGTGAAGAGTATCGTGAACTGTTAGCGATGGGGCTGAGATTCGGGTCTAAGAGGGAGCAGGAGCGCCTGCTTAAGAGGCTTGGGATAAGGCTTGAGGAGGTTCAGGGTGTTAGAAGCGTGGTTATTGAGACTGAAAGCGAGAGGATTGTTTTCGACTCGCCCGCGGTGACCAAGATGGTTAGCGGCGGTCAGGAGATATACCAGGTTATTGGCGAGCCTGTGGTTGAGAAAAAGGAGAAGGAGGAGTATGTTCCCCTGGAGGAGGATGTTCTGCTGGTGGCGAAGCAGACAGGCAGGAGTGTCGAGGACGCTAGGAAAGCCTTGATAACGACTGAGGGCGATATTGCTCAAGCGATTGTTCTGCTTCAATCAGGCCGGTAGGGAAAGGCATATTTGCTTCCACGCGTTTCCTTAAGGGTCTTTAAAAATGATTTGCGAGATATGCGGGGCTAGAGCGGCGAAACTGAGGAGAGTAGTCGTAGAGGGCAGCGTTATGAATGTTTGCCCCGACTGTTTCAACACTCTTACTAAGAAGACTCCTGTTGAAAACGTGTTCGCCAAGCCCGGTGGAACACTGGTGAAGAAGCCGGTTGCCGCTAAACCGGTTGCTGTTAAAAGGGTTGAGAGGAAGACTCCTGTTGAAAACGTTTCTCTAGCGGAGTCCGTGGGGCTTGTGAACAATTACAGGGAGCTTATTAAGAGTAGGAGGAGGGAGCTCGGCTGGAGCGAGGAGGACCTGGGGGGGAAAACGGGTTTGAAAACGTCTCTTATCAAAAAGATTGAGTCCGGCAAGATAACTCCCTCAGTGGTTGACGTCAGGAGGATTGAGGACGCTTTGAAAATAAAGCTGCTTACGAGCAGTAAGCAGGGGGAAACGGCTCCCCTCAAGCATCTTGTTAAAAGCCCATCTCCAGCCTTAACCCTAGGGGATATTTTGCGCGACGAGGCTGCTGAATAACCGGAGAGGCGCCCCAGCATGGTTCAAACCGGTTGCGAAATAGGGGTTCTCCGCCTCGGCCACAGGATATTCAGGGATAAGAGGGTGACTATGCACGCCTTCCTCGTTTCAAGAGCCTTCGGAGCAACCTCGTTCATCATTCACGGAGACAGGGATTCTAAGCTTGAGGAGAAAGCCAGGAGGGTTGTCAGAGACTGGGGTGGGAGAATAAGCGTCGGCTACAGTGGAGACTGGTTGAAAACAGTTGAGGAGTGGAGGAGCAGAGGAAGCCTGATAATCCATCTGACGATGTACGGCATGCCTGTTGAAAACGTTGTTGAGCGCGTCAGAGGGGCGGGTAGGCTCCTAGTGATAATCGGCGGCCGGAAGGTTCCCCGAGAAGCCTACGAGGCTTCAGACTACAATGTCGCGGTTACAAACCAGCCTCATTCAGAGATAGCTGCGCTCGCAATATTCCTAGACAGGTTTTTCAGGGGCAGGGAGCTCTACATGCAGCACGAGAAGGCAAGGGTCTTCGTGGTCCCCTCCCCCAGGGGAAAAGTAATATGTAGGAACCCGTTTTACAAGGAGGAGGAGAAAGTTGAGCGAGGACAGGATTGACGCCGTAAGCCACCTTTACACGCAGATCGTAGGCCTGATAGGGGGAGACGAGGCTATAGAGGTAGCGGAGGCATTGATACAGCTTAAGAAGGCGAGCGAGGAGCAGATATCCTCTAAAACCGGTTTAAGAGTGGGAGACGTTAGGAAAATACTTTTCAAGCTTTACGAGAAGGCTCTGATAACCTACGAGGAGCTGAAGAAGGAGGAGGGGGACAGGATAAAAAGCATATTCCTATGGATGCCGCTCATAGACCAGGTTGAAGGGATTGCGACAAACTACAGGAGGATGATTCTGCAGAAGCTCAGGGAGAAGCTCGCGTTCATAGAAGGCAACGAGCTCTACCACTGCGGCAAGGAGGGCCATAAAATACTCGTTTTCGACGAGGCTGTTGAAAACATTTTCAAATGCCCGGTTTGCGGCGACCCCCTTTTCAGAATGGACAAGGAGGAATACTTGAGGAAGCTGAAAACACTGATAAAAACGATTGAAAATGAGGAGAAAGAGTAGAATACCGGACGAGGAGAAATGCGTCAATATTCTTTTAGAAGAAGGGGTTAACAGCAGCGTCCTCAGGCACGTCTTGAAAGTCAGCGAGGTCGCTAAAGACCTGGCGGACAGAGTGGAGTCGAAAGGACACCGTGTGAACAAGAAGCTGGTTGCAGCCGGAGCACTCCTCCACGATATTGGAAGAGCAGTAACCCACGATGTTCCACACGGAGTAATAGGCGGCCAAATAGTCAGAAGAAGGAAACTAGACGAGAGGCTCGCGAAAATAGTTGAGAGACACGTGGGAGCAGGAATATCCGAGGAGGAGGCTGCAAAGCTGAAACTGGGCACCGTAAACCTGATACCTGAAACCCTCGAGGAGAAAATAGTCTGCTACGCCGACAAGCTTGTAGACGGCGATAAGAAGGTAGAGTTCACGGAGACGCTGAAACACTTCAAGGAGAAACTGGGCGAAGAACACCCGGCGATAAGAAGGCTCGAAGAGCTAGACGAGTTCTTCCAGGAAATCCTCCGAAAAGACGGCAAGGACGAAAAACCCAAGCATTTTTAAAACCCTTCAAGAAAACCAGGTTTAACAGTTAAACAACGATTTAAAGGAAAACATTTTTATCCACCCTAGAATACTTGAACAATCGCGGACCCGTAGCTCAAGCGCACACGCGGAGCAGCCTGGTTAGAGCGCTGGGCTTTTAACCCAGAGTTGGTTTAAAAAACCGCGGGGAAATGTTGCGGGTTCAATTCCCGCCGGGTCCGCATACCATCCAATTGCCGAGGATAAAATTTAATAGCCGGCTTTAGGGATGAAAGGAGCAGGGCCAGTGGCCCAGCCTGGTTAAGGCGCCCGGCTGATAAGCTAGCGCGTGCGCGCACTGCTCTGATACCGGGAGATCGCCGGTTCGAAGGTATTGCACTACCGAAAATCCGGCCTGGCCCACTTTTAATTAAATTTAAATAAATGTGAAAACGTAATAACGAATGCTTCATTCTCTTCCGCGCTATGCTCTTTGCAATATTCTGAATTAGATTGGAGGATGGTTACGCTTAAAAACTTGGGCTTCACGATAATTACTAGGATGGTTAGCCCTGAGCTTAGGAAGAGGTTCGTGGATTCGATAGAATACCTTCGTAAGATAGATTTCTTTAAGGATTATTCAAATCTTACCTCAGAAGAGATTTTCAACAAGATTCTTAGCGGTGAGATAGATTATGGGACTCAGTGGTTTGTCGAAGAGTATACCGAGGAGGAGTGGAGAAGGGAGAGGGAGGAAGGAAGCACCCATGGACAACGTTTGAAGGAGTCACTTGTGGAGCATGAGGAGTACTGGATGAAGGCTAGCGATTCTAAGATTGATCAAGATATGGCATTTTTTGACGTTAAAAGGGTTTTCATTGAAGATCCAGAAGCAGTTATAGAAAAAGGCATGTGTATAATGTTAATGAAGAAACTTGCAAGGATCTCAAGAGGATTTTTCAATCCCACAGATATTAGAGAAGAAATATTGGAATGGAAGGGTAGTCCACCGCCAGCATTAAAAGAAGCATTAGGAGAATCATGTTCCCGCATGGGATGCTTTTTTAAGGTATATTTCAACTTCAAGGGAAAGGAGTATTCAGTCGAGTTCTACAGCGATGTCGATTACCTTTTCCCAGAGCCAGCCGTAAGAAAGATAAATGAGATAATCCAAGATACCGGATATCAATACTATGTGATCCATGACACGGACGATATAGTCTATGCTGTCTTCTCAAAGAACGAGGTAAAGGAATTAACGGAGAGGGGCTGGACTCTTTCTTTACCTTAAATCAGCCTTGTAAAATGTCCTTCCCTTAACCTCGATTTTCACCCAACATGGTTCCTCTCCTAAGTACGATTCGAGTAGTTTGCCAGGTATCTTAATCCCTAAACCATCCCCATGCCGCCTCAAGGCGCATTTCACCCTTACCCCATCAGGATAGTTGACTATCCTGTTAAGCGTCTCCCACGCCTGCTCAATGCTCTTCCTCCTAAGCTCGCTGATTATCGCCGATGCTAACGCGCATCCCTGTTCCCTGCTCTCCGGATACTTGAAGGCTTTCTCTATAGCTATTTTCAACCCAGCGTTTCCCTTTTCACCGCGTATCCTCTTTAGCAGGTTGAGGAGCCACTTTACAGCATCTATCCCATCCGGCAGGTTCCCAGCGCTGTATGCCAACGAATGCCCCCGGTGAATATGATAGTGTTGGTATCTGTAGGTTTCCTCAGGTTTAGATTACCGTCGACGCCCCCTTTGGGATTTTTTAGAAGCTTAATTTAGATCGCTATACAAACTATCTTCTCACAAAGAGGGTAACTAATATGAAGGCGACTGGATGAGGTTGAGTGATGCAGAAATAGACTATGGAATGATCCCCTTCGATACCAAGAGGAGCATAAGGGGGGAGCTAGAGATAGTGGCTGACGATGGGCTTGGCAAACTATGCTGGAGGGATGCGCGAGGATATTGAGGGGAGTTTTCCAACCAATGAACATAGGCTTCTTGAAAACTTTAGTTATGCTCGAGCCGGTTTCAACGCCTCCCCTAATCCTCTTCGTTACTCATCCATTGGAGGCGCGCGATGCTTTATAAGGCTAGGCTTACGGTGTTCTTCACTGCTTTAAACCTGATTCTTTTTCAAAGCCTCTATTCCCAGCCTTATTTTTCTGAGAAGCCAGAGGATGCTGCCAGCTTCTTTTGCAGAGGGGGCTGAACGTCCAATAACGTTCTTCAGGGACCTGAGCACAACGTTCTTCTTAACCTCAGGCAGGTTTAAAGTGGAGAAAATGTTCTGGGTTTCGACGTAGATCCTGTCTACTATCTCCCTGCTGGCCGGCCTCCTTAGAGGCTTAACATTTGCCGCCGAGCCCATGTAAACCTCGTACATCAGTATTGAGGCGGAGACGGCGAGGTTCATCACGCTGTACTTGCTTGAAGCAGGTATGTGAACAACGTAGTCTAGCTGAGAGAGCTCCTCGTTTTTAAGCCCAATGTCTTCCCTGCCGAACACTAGGAATACTCTTCCCTCTAACGGTCTGCACAGTTCAACCATCTCCCTGGGGGAAACATACTGGCGTAGAACGCTTTTAGAGGCTTTTCTGCCGGAGGTTCCTATGCTTACGGATGGCTTCAACTCCCGCAGGGCCTGCGAGAGATCCTGGTAAACCAGCTGTTTTTCAATTATTGCTGCACCGTGAGCAGCATAAAGCCTTGAAGATTCTAAAACCTCTTTTGCAGGGGAGACTAAAACCAGTCTCCTGAAGGAGAAGTTCATCATCGTCCTTGCGACGAGCCCCACGTTCACCGGATACTTCGGCCCAACCAGTACGATGCAGTATTTCTCGCCTATATCCAAGATTAAGGTATTCCCCCCGCCCGCGCCTTTTATCTTCTACTGGAAGGGGAAGCTTTTTAAACCGGCCTGCTGGAAGACAAGCGGAAGGGTCCGGATAAAAGTTGAAGCAGATGCCTTACACTAGGAAGGAATACATATCTAGAATACCCCAGGTTAGGGTGAGCAAGTTTAAACTGGGTAAGGCTGAGGATTTTGAAGCTGTCTTCCGGCTCAGGGTTAAGAAGCCGGCCTTGATAAAGCAGGAGGCTCTTGAAGCAGCCCGTGTCGCCGCCAACAAGATTCTTGAGACAGAGCTGGGTGAAGCCGGTTATCTCCTCAGGCTGATCCCGTATCCCCATGTTGTTTTAAGAGAGCACAAGATGCTGACTATGGCTGGTGCAGATAGGCTTAGCAAGGGTATGAAGAAGGCCTATGGGAAGCCTACTACGCTTGCCGCGAAGATAGATGCGGGTGAACCCGTTATGGAGGTTTTCTCAAGCCTTCGGCATGAAAACATTGTTAAGAAAAGCCTTAAGACAGCTTCCTCTAAAATCCCTGTTGAAACTTTTATTGAGAAGGAAGTTGTGAAGAGAGGGGACGGGGCTGATGAGGGAGAGTCCGAGTAGGCTCGTACTCGTCGGAGAGCCTCTTGCAACCTTGGAAGAGTTTTTCCCGGGAGACGGAACATTTGAGAAAGACGGGGTAATATATTCGAGCAGGGTTGGAAGAGTCAGCGTCGACAGAAACAGGCGGATGCTGGAGGTTGTTGAGCTTAAGCCTCTTCTCGTGCCTAAACCCGGTTTCAAGATAATCGGGAGCGTGACGGGTTTTTCAAGCCACTATGCTAACGTTAGAATATTTTACGTGAATGGGAATAGGCTAAGCTACGAGTATACTGGTCTCGTAGGCAGGGAGAGCTTTGGAAGAAGCTATCCTCGCTTCAGAACCGGAAGCCTGAGAAACTATGTCAGGGAGAACGACCTCATTTACGGTGAAGTAATGTCGACCGTTAACGTGAACCTGATAGATTTGTCGGCCAAGGAATACGGTGTGGTTAAGGCTTACTGCGGCAATTGCGGAAGCCCCCTGGTGCTTTTCAAGAAATACTTAACCTGCCCCTCCTGCAGGACAAGGGAGAACAGGAAGCTTAGCGTTTTCTACGATGAGCCGATTGAACGGCTGGTGGCTAGAGTATGAGAGTAGTTTATAGAAGGGTTGGGAGGGGCAGCATAGAGCTGGAGGTATACGGAGAGACCCATACTGTGCTAAACCTTTTGACGAGCTATTTGAACGCGAAGCTGGTTGAAGGATATTCTGCTTACAGGATGGAGCACCCCCTTAAACAGGATGCAACGCTCTACGTAAACGCTGGGGAAGGAGATGCTGGGGAGCTTCTTTTAGAGGTAATCAGGGGTTTGATTGAAGACTTGGAGTCTCTAAGGGAGAAGTTTGACAAGGCTGCTGGGAAAACCTAGCTGTAAGCGTATAGTAACATTTATAATGAGGCGGTTCACCCAATTAGAACCCCTATGCAGATAAGGTTCTGCCCGAAATGCGGTACTAAGCTTCAGATAAAAAGAGGTAAGGATAGCCTGCTGTACTCCTGCCCTAAATGCGGCTACGAGGAGCGTGCACATGTTGTTGAGAGAAGCGTTGAGACGGCGCGTAGAGACGGCGCTATAAAAGTGGTTAGAAAGACCACGGATCTTAACCCGCTGCCCATTACTATTGCTGTCTGCCCCAAGTGTAAGAATAAAGAGGCGTACTGGTGGATAACGCAGACTAGGGGTGCGGACGAGAGTGCAACCCAGTTTTTCAAGTGTACTAAATGCGGCTATACTTGGAGAGAGTATTCTTAGAAGGTTAGTCTTATTGGAACAATTGACCTACGACCCCTGTAGCTATTGTCAAGAAGCCTCTCTCAACTCAATTTAGCATTATCCTCTATACGAGATCGGAGGATAACGGTTACGCTTAAAAAGCTCCAGCCTTATGATTTTACAGAGATGGTAAATCCGAAGATCAAGAAGCGCCTCATAGATTCTTTAGACTACCTTAGGAAAATGGATTTCTTCAAGGACTATTCTAATTTAACATCTGAAGAAATTCTGGAAAAGATTTTTAACAATGAGATTAATTATGCATGTGCCTGGTGGTATGAGGAGCCTCGTTCCCATTTTCCTATACCGGAATCCGATCCTCATGGGTCTGACCTATTAGAGAACATAGGAATGTATTTGAAGCACTGGATGAAGAAGAGCAATTTCGAAATAGATCGTTCATTAATTCCCTTCGATACCAAGAGGGTCATGCATGAAGCTGTGGAAACATGGATAGATGACAATATGGGCATAGCCATACTTAAAAGACTCGCGAGGATATCAAGGGGCGTTTTCCAGCCTACGAACATAAGTAGCAGATGGATGTTTCAGGGAAGATATAAATGGAAAATACAAGAAGTCGGTTTTGATTTTAAAGGAAAAAGGTATAGCATTCAAATCGTTCTGCGTCACGATTTCCTCGAGGACATCGGCCTCAGGGAGCTAAACAAACTGATCGAAGATACTGAATATCAATACTATCAGGTTGAAGACGACTATATAACCGTAGGCGTATTGACTAAAGAAGAGGCCGAGAAGCTGAAGAAGGAAAGGGGCTGGAAGTTCGAATACATTTATTGAGATTATCTACGTCGATAGTTTTGGCAATGTAAATCCCATTTCTACTTTCTTGTTCTTCAAGTCGAAGAAAACATAGACCACTACGTAGGCCTCAATGTCCTCCGCTTTCATGATACCTAGGCCCTTCCCGCTCAGGTCAATGCCATACTTCTCGATCAGCCTCTTGTAATCTTTTAATTGGTTTGCGCCTTTCTTAAGACAATCACTTATATAATTAGGATCTATAGTCGATTCGACTTCTACAATTGCGAGGCGATTATTCTTCGTCTTGAAGACCAGGTCTATCACTCCCTTTTCACCTTTAATTCCTATTTCGATCTCCTCATCTACGAATTCCATCTCCTCCAATCCAGCAAGCTTGCCAGCCTCTATTGCCATTCTAGCCATATCCTTTGCACGATTACCCCGCGCTACCGTGGAGGCATTCTTTAACCACCTGACGTCCTCATCGCTCAGCTCCTCTGAGTATGAGGGCTTATGAATTACAATGTATTCCAGTACCTCAGCTCCCTCCGGCACGTTAATCGTAAGCTTTCCAGTACCGCATATAGCGAACCTCCCATTATCGAAGCACGCTACGATCTTCAGCTCTCCCTCCTCAATCTTCTGTCTCAATTCTTCGGTATTGTAGTATCCGAATAGTTTCCTCAACTCCTTGACCATTCCAATGCCCTCCCTTTTCTCTACTCGAATATAGAGATCATACCTTCTTCCTACCTCCCACTTTTCTATGATAAGCGGGACGATCGCTTTGTACACTCTAGAACCCGCGTTGTACTCTATTATCAAGATTTCTCCCTCAATTCTTAATGATGTAACACCATACAATGTTCCTTTTCCGCCGAAAGTAACGCTAACGTCTCCATCTTCATAGAATACGAGATATACTTCAACCCCATCTATGCTTCTCTCTGCGAGCTTAACTGTCATTGCTGTCCTATGTTCTACGCTCCAAGGACGCGGCTCGGGCCGCCCGATCTCTATCTCTCTTCCATCCACTATCAACCCCTCCATCGGGCTGAAGGAGAAATTGGGACCTTCTGACCTGAAGTGCGATGAATAATCGTACTTGATAATCGTGATTTCCACTTCCTTCCCTTTCAACTCATCACGAAATCTCTTTGGAATCGTGAGGCTAAAATCGCCAGTTTCCTCTTTCCTAGTTGACCACTTGAAAACTTTCTCATCCTCCATCCTCTTAACCACAATTAAGTATAGACCCTTTTCGAACTTCCCACGGAGCTCTATGTACCCGGACCCAAATACCTTTATCTTATCAGGCCCGTAGACCACTACCTCTCCGCTCTCAGAGCTGAGGATTTCTTCCACAAGCTTCATCAGCACTCCCCTCTGGAGCTCCATGAGTTGCGGGATTTTCACTGAGGCCAGCCTGCAGCTGTGTAGCTTGCTCTCCGGATACTTGAACACCTTCTCAACCACGCTTCTAAGATTAGCGTCAGCATAATCCCTATTGTCATTAGATTCAACCAGCGCTTTAGAGTAAACGTCCCTGAGGAGCTCCAGTAGCCAATCCGCAGCGTTTGGCCCGAGCGTGTCCAGGATGTGCCTCAGGAGGTCTTCCACTTCGCCCGCTAGCTGGGAATTCGAGATGGAATTGCAGAAACCGATTATCTCGAGCTCAACGTTCTTAACGTACTCCTCAGCTTCCT
>JAFNIQ010000123.1 GCA_017601395.1 Candidatus Brockarchaeota archaeon | reverse complement strand
TCCGATAGATTGATAGTTGATTATAATGTTCGGCTTGATTTTACTGTATTCCGACACCCATTTGTCTATCAACGGGAAGGGGAAGGAAGCGCCTGCGCCGTTCAAGTTTATGGTTCTCTGAGGCGTTGCAAACTGCTGGTAGACTAGGAATGTTCCCGCTGCTATTGGTATCGCGACCAGCAGGACGATCATTATTCTACGGTTCATGCTTTCTCACCGGATTAGCGCGTGCAGTAAACCATATATATACCTTGGCCACGTAGAATATATAGTCATGAGTAATCTATATAGACAGGGTGAAAAGACGATAAGAAGCGAAGTTCCCAAGAAAACTGGTGAAGAGATAAGAAAGATTCAATTGACGGGCAAATCAACATACATAGTGTCTCTGCCAAAGGCTTGGGTGACTAGGATGAAGCTGAATGTCGGAGACCAGCTTGCAATTTCTGAAAGCGGTGTTTCGCTAACCCTGACCCCTAAGATGCTTGTCAAGCTGGAGAGACCAGCCGAAGCAACTATCAAAATATCGCAGAAAGATAATCCTGACACGGTCATGCGTAAAATAATTGCGCTTTACCTCATAGGATACAATCTGATCAGGGTTAAAACCTCGGGTGAAAACATAACTTCTCTTCAGAGAAACCTGCTTAAAGACTTCACGCGAAGAAAGCTTGTTGGTGTCGAAACGATCTCGGATTCTGAAAACGAGATCGTATTGCAAATACTGGTCAGTTATCCTGAGCTTTCTGTTGAAAATGCTTTGAGACGCATGTGTCTCATAACTGCCTCTATGCATAGCGATGCATTGAAAGCGTTAAAGGAATCTGATGAAAAGCTTGCTCAAAACGTTATTACGTTGGATGATGAGGTTGACCGTTTCGGTCTTTACGTGATACGACAGTTGAAGATGGCTGTGCAGAATGAGCGGATACTTAGGGAAATAGGTCTTTCCAATCCCAAGGATTGCTTAGGATACCGGGTAATAGTGAAATTTGTCGAGAGGATAGCTGACCACGCGGTTAAGATAGCTGAAAACGTCATGGCAATAGGTGGAAGTATTGAAACACCGGTTTTGAAAAGAATATCTGAAATGAGCCTTTTCTCGATGTCGATTTTCAATGATGCTGTGAAATCACTGTATGAGAAAAACTATCTATTGGCTGACGGCGTCATCTCGAAAGCAAAGGCAGTATCCCTTATGGAAAGTGGGCTCATGAAGCTCATTTACAAGAGGCCGGATGCTTCAAAAACATCCAGCTTAAGAATGATTGTAGAAAGCATACGTAGAACGATAGAATATGCGAGCGATATTGCTGAGATCGTTTTAAACCTTAATGCGAACCAAATAATCGAAGACTCGTTTCAATAGAAACAAGGGCTTGAGAAAACAATTCTACTATAAATCGACCTGGTTTAAACGCGTTTCCAGCTTCCACTAACAGGCTTACCCTTTAATTAGGTGAACCGTTTTTAAGTTTAAATATTATTCGGATAATTCATTTTCGAAGCGGGCGAATGGAGGGAGATGCGTATTTCATCGGAGTAGACCTGGGTACGCAAAGCATGAAGACCCTGCTTGTAAACGGGGAGACCGGCACCGTGGTTGGCAAAGCTGTTGAAAACTATGGCTTGATAGAGAATCTTCCACCAGGCCACAAGGAGCAGGACCCCCAGGTTTGGATTAACGCTTTCAATAAAACCGTTAAGGAAGTTTTATCTAAGACGAAAATAGACCCTAGGAGTGTTAAGGCTATAGGGGTTTCAGGCCAGCAGCACGGCTTCGTCCCCCTTGATGAGAACGGCATGGTTATAAGGCCTGCGAAGCTGTGGAACGATACTAGCACAGCTGAAGAATGCAGGTACTTGACTAGGAGGCTCGGCGGAGTCAAGAATGTTTTAAGACTGATAGGGAACCCGATTCTCCCAGGGTATACTGCTCCCAAGATACTCTGGCTTAAGAGGAATGAGCCTGGAAACTATGCTAGGCTTCGCCACGTCCTTCTGCCCCATGACTATCTAAACTACTATTTAACTGGAAACATGGTTATGGAGTATGGCGACGCGTCTGGAACCGCGATGATGGACGTTAGGAGAAGAGCATGGTGCAGGAAGGTTATTGACGCGATCGACGTGGGGCTCAGGAGCATGCTGCCCCCCCTGCAGTCGTCTGATAAACCTGCTGGGAGAATCAGGAGGGAGGTGGCTGAAGAGTTTGGATTCAGCAGCGATGTCATAGTTAGCGCTGGAGGAGGGGACAACATGATGGGCGCGATTGGAACGGGCAACGTGCGAAGAGGCATTGTGACCGCTAGCCTCGGAACATCCGGCACGATATACGCTTACTCTGAGAGGCCTGTTGTAGACCCAATGGGCGAGATAGCTGCCTTCTGCGACTCGACGAACGCTTGGCTCCCTCTCTTGTGCACGATGAACGTTACTGTAGCCACCGAGTACGTCAGGGAGCTTTTCAAAATGACGCATGAGGATTTAACAAGAGCCGTTGAGGAGGCTCCTCCAGGCTCCAACGGGCTGCTGCTAATCCCCTACTTCGAAGGGGAGAGGACGCCGAATATCCCTGAAGGCACGGGAGTATACTTTGGCTTGAACAGCAGGACTTTCAACATGCAGTGTATTGCGAGGGCAGCCATGGAAAATGTTACTCTCGGGATGAACTACGGGTTGAACAGGATGAGGGAGCTTGGGATAAAGCCCGGTGAGATAAGGCTGACTGGCGGAGGATCAAAGAATAGGGCTTGGAGGCAAATTGCCGCGGACATATTCAATGCTGAGGTTGTCTGCATTAAGATTGATGAAGGTGCAGCCTATGGGGCGGCTTTGCAAGCGATGTGGTGCTACCTGAACTACGTTGGCGAGAAAACCAGTATCCAGGAGATCTGCGACCGCTACGTCAAGCTCGACGAGGAAACCCGTACCAGCCCAAAGCCCTCCAACGTTGAGAAATATAAAGAGTTGCAGGAGCTTCACAACTTTGTGAGTAAAAGCCTGAGGAGCTCTTTCAAGAAGCATAAGAAATATTTGGATAAATACGTCGCTTAGCCTCCTCAACGCTTGCAGCGAAGTTGAGGTGTTCGAGAGCGTCAACTTAAGCGGAAAAGTCAGCACACGCCCAACTTTGATACGGATGGTTCTACAAAGACAGGCTATTTCATAGCTATCAGAATAACTGACAAGGGAGTTGAGATTAAATATGCGGAAGTAGGTATAGATTGGGAGAGTGGGAATGCCGTTAGAAGATAGAAGTAACAGATTGGCAAGGAGGCTGAAGCCGTTGCTAGAGGAGGACAGTGTCGTTGCTTTTCGAACAGCCTTCATGCGGGAGCCTGAGAAACACAGCTTTCTTACAAGGTCTTTCCTCGGATGGGAAAAGGATAAGGTTGATTCAAAGTTTCCGGTCTACGATGAGTGGAAATATCTTAAAGAGGGCCTCCTCGGAATAATGTTCACGACAGCAGACTTAACTGATTACTATGGCTGGGAGGGAGAAATAGATTGGGATAAGGACTGGATCGATAAGACCCCTATCTGCATAGATTATGTCAAGATTTCAGATCACATCGAAATCTGTTCGTCGCGTGAGTTTGATTAGGACTTCATGGTGAAGCGATATTATCATCTTTACACTACATTGCCAGGCCTAGAGTTTAGCATAAGACCAAACAGGATTAAGGCTGCGAGAATAATACCTGCGGCGATAAAAGACATCGAGGTCTTTCTTAGGCTTTTGAACGAGTCGCTGACAAAATATAACGTACCTTCCTCAGAGCTAGTGTGGAACGACGCCCGGATTCCCACAGGTATAAGGTTCTCTATTTTCCTATCCTTCCCCATCTCGGAAATGAGTGACGAAGAGGCTACTGCGGCGACGATTACGAGAATCAGGGCTCTGGCAGAATACAGGAGGAGGTTCAGAGCCTGGTTGGCGAGCGAGGAGAGGAGGAGTTTCTATGAGTCAACGAGAAGGTTTCCACCACATACTAGCCTACTGGGAAAAATGGCTGAGCTCTGTGCCTGGCCGCTTGGAATACCTGAGA
>JAFNIQ010000010.1 GCA_017601395.1 Candidatus Brockarchaeota archaeon | reverse complement strand
GCGTATCATAGATCGTTATCCCTATCCCCATGACCATTCTCACGGCTTCATCGACGCAGCCCACTTTCCAAATTTTCAAAGTACTGCCTAGAATCCTCTTTAAAGCTGGCAGACGGAATCGGCTTTCCCTCCGGATAATTCACAATGATTATGCCTCTTTAAAATGATGCTTAAAACATAGTCGGGTTCAAGCTTGCATAAACGCGTTGAAAAGACATTTAAACGCTCTCCCGGTAGGCTGAGGCATGCTCATCAGAAGGAGGGATGGGGAGAACCCGCCCCCGCCGCCGGTTGAGGAGGAGCCTGGGCTTGAAGCAGAGGAGGAGCATGCTCCAGAATACTCTTTGAGAACTCCAACCGGCATAGTCGGCTTAGACAAGATTATAGACGGAGGTCTGCTTAGGGGTAAAACATACCTGGTTGCAGGGGAAACAGGCACTGGTAAGACTATTTTCAGCCTAAGGTTTATTCTGAAGGGTATTGAGATAGGCGAGCCCTGCGTCTACGTTCCTTTCGACGAGACTGTTGAGAGCACTGTTGAAGGAGCGTTAACACTCGGCTGGGATCTTGAGACGCCGATGAGGAGGAACATGCTTAGGATACTTGACGCCAGGCCTTTCTTCGCCGAGGTCACTAGGGAGAAGTTCATGGCTGAGGTTGTGAGGGAGATTGTTAAGGAGCTTAAGAGGCATGTTTCCGAGATAGGGGCTAGGAGGCTCGTCATAGATCCCGTGGCGCCGCTCGTCGGCGAGGTTGTCGACGTTTCATGGACGAGGGACTTCATAAGGGGCTTTGTGACTGCTGTTGAAAAGTTCCTCGGCTGCACCACCATTATAACTAGTGAGGTTCCCACTGGCAGTGGGCTTCTCAGCAGGTTCGGCGTTGAAGAGTTCCTCTCCTCAGGAATCATTAAGCTCTCAATAACCCCTATTGAGAACAGGAATCTCAGGACGCTTATGGTTAGGAAGCTAAGGTGGACCAGGGTGGACCTGACGCCCTACGTCTACGAGATTAAGCCCCTGGAGGGGATTGTTATTCTGGAGCCCCTACACGAGTATGTTAAGAAGCTTAAAGAATAGCTTTATGCGGCACACGGGCTTGCTACGGTTCTAATCATGCGCGCCGCTTTGAGAAGCCTTTTTCCATTAGCTTCCGTGCTATTTGAAACATGAAGCATGTTTTTCCAGCTCTTCTGGGTCCGGTTATGGCGCATGGTCGGAAGCTCGGCGGAGTGTCTCTATCCACTAGATTTACAGTTTTCCAGCCAACCAGGATGAGAACACTCCCCCAGCACATTTCCCAGGGATTTTAGGAAACGGTTTCTTTCAAATATTTTTCCTTAAGGAACTGTACGTACATGGGTTAAAAGGTTAAACCATTAATTGTTGAATAGCCGCCCCAAGGTAGAGCATTAGGAACGAGGTGAGCATTGCCGCCTGAGGACTAGCCTTAAACCAGAACACTATTGCTGCTGAAAGCAGGAGTGCGCTCAACCCTCCTGAGAATATTTGAATAAGCCCGGTGGCTAGGCTGGGCGGGTTTGAAACCACCAGTATCAGGCTGTAGAAGAGCTGGGGAAGGAAGCAGAAGGGTAAAGCCGTCAGGAATCCTGTTTCAACACTCCTCTTCTGGAAAACAGTTCTGGGAACAAGGTAGGCGAGGAGCAGGCTTAGGGCGACGCTTCCCAGGGTTGAGGAGAAGCTGACTCTCGCAACCGGGATCAGTAGGGCAAGGCCCATCTTAGCGTAGAGGCTGGATGCCGAGAGGCTGAGCACTATCAGCGCAGCCATCGGCGTCACCATCCTGCTCGGCAACCCTGTGAAAAACCATACTGGGACGAGCGTCTCTAAAACCCTGGGGAGTTCTCCTGAAGTCGGAGGGGGTAGTAGGCCTGATTTCAAAGCCAAGTAGACCCTCCTGCCCTGCTCGCTTAAAGCATACTTCTTGTCGCTGGTCTGTTCGACGAGCTCCCCGAGCGCTAGGAGATTATGGTAGAGGCTGCCCGTGCTCAGGCCCAGCTCCCTCTTAAGATCCTTGATGCTCATAGACCCGGATTCCCCTAGCTTCATCAGCAGGGCTCTCCTCTTGCCGTATGAGAGAGCAAGTATAACCTTCTCCAGGCCCTCCTCCTCCACGGGCTTTAAAAACGCGATAGGAATATAAAAACATCATGTCTGTAACGCGTCAGCCGGTTTAAAATGTGAAAACCAGCAGCCGTGAAGCCTAGTGTTCAGCAGGCCTGTATGAGCCGAGCAGCCTAATCTCCACAGCCCTACGCTTAAGATTCTCCAGCGCTCTGCGCACACCATGGTCCCAGGAGGCGCCCTCAAACTCCACTAGAAACATGTACTCCCAGGGCTTACCCCTGACGGGTCTAGACTCTATTCTGGTAAGGTTTAAACCATGCTTCGCAAACACTCCGAGAGCCCTGTAGAGGGAGCCGGGCTTATGCTCCAGAATCATTATAAGCATTGTTCTCGCAGCCCCCTTAAACCTCTTCGAGGCTTCTCTAGAGAGGACTAGGAAGCGAGTGTAGTTCTCCCGCTCATCCTGAATATTCCTGGCTAGGATTCTCAAGCCGTATTCTCTTGCAGCAGCCTCGGAGCACACCGCCGCTCCACCCCTTGTTTTAGCCGCCATCAAGGCAGCCTTAGAGGTGCTTGAAACCTCCCTTATCCTGGCTTCCGGCATAACCCTGTCTAGAAACATCCTGACCTGTGCTAGGGCGTGAGGGTTGGAGAAAACAATCCTAACGTCTTCAAGCCTCTTCTCCCTGGATGAAAGGTGGAAAGCTATTTTCAAAACCTCCTCGCCGACTATGCTGAGGCTCGAGGAGGCTAGGCAGTCAAGCGTTTCGGAAACAGGGCCCTCAAGGCTGTTTTCAACCGGCGTAACCCCGTAGTCAGCCTCAGCCTCCTCAACGCTTTTAAAAACGCTTCTGATCGTGGGGTAGGGCTGGAGAGCGTAGGGCTTACCGGAGAAGTATTTCTCAGCAGCCTCCATTGTGAACGAGCCTCTCGGCCCCAGGTAGGCTACTTTGAAGCACCCCTGGACCCTCCTGCTGTGGTCTATTATGATGCTGAAAACCTTTTCAACCAGAACAGGGTCTAAGCCTCTTGCAGAAGCTTTTTCAAGAACATGCTTGTAAACCTCTCTCTCCCTATTCTCATCGACAACGGGTAGGCCAAGCCTCTTCTTCTCCCCGCCTATCATTCTCGCAACCCTGATCCTCTCAGCGATGGCTTCGACAAGCTTCTCGTCAACCCTGTCCATCATCCTCCTCAGCTTCTTGAGACTCAATCTTTAACCACTCTCTCGACGAGGCCGGCCCTAGCGTAATGGTCGACGAGAACCATTGCTGAGACAGCCTCGACAACTGGAACAGCCCTGGGAGCGATGCAGATGTCGAACCTCCCCCCGGAGAGATCCAGGTTAACGCTCCTCATCTCATCAAGGTTGACCGTGCGTTGAACCCTCGCTATCGAGGGGGTCGGCTTAAAGGCTGCTCTGAAAACTATCATGCTTCCCGTTGAAACACCTCCGACGACACCCCCGTCGCTAAACCCGGCGACCTCAACCCTCGCATCCCTAACGGTCAGCTCATCGTTGAACAAGCTTCCCCTCATGCAGGAGGCTTCGAAACCCTTGCCGAACTCCACCCCTTTGACGCCGGGGATAGACATCGCTGCCCTAGCGAGCTCAACGTCAAGCCCCTCTAAAAGCGGGTCTCCAACGCCAGGGGGCACACCGTATATCCTGCACTCCACAACACCGCCCACGCTGTCACCTTCACGCGAGGCCTCGTCTATCTCCCTCATCATCATTCTTGAAGCATCCGGGTCTACGCACCTGACTGGGGACTCGTAAACCCTCTTCAAATCATCCTCGCTCGGCTCACCCCTGTAACTGGCTCTGCCTATCCTAGTGACGTGCGCGTATATTCTAACACCTTTTCTTTCGAGAACCTGTGCTGCTAGCGAGCCTGCCGCAACCCAGCTGGCGGTGAACCTTCCTGAGGAGAATCCTCCTCCCCTGTAATCGTTGAAGCCGCCGTACCTAACCCTGTAAGGATAGTCAACGTGGCTCGGCCTAGGAGTGCTCCTGATCCTCTCGTAGAAGCCTGGGTCAGCATCAGTGTTCCAAACAACTATGAGCAGGGGAGCCCCCGTGGTGAACCCTTTGAAAACCCCGGTTAGGATTTCGAAGGAATCCTCTTCAACCCTCGCCGTGGAGCCGTATCCAACCCTTCTGCGGGAGAGGCTGAGCCTAATCCTGTCCTCGTCAACCCTTAAGCCGGCCGGGAAGCCCTGTATTAGCGAGCCGACCAGCCTGCCGTGGCTCTCCCCGAAGAAGCTGAAGACAATAAGCCTGCCTAGAGTGTTCAAACCCATTGGAGCTCAACCCCAGTCTCTAAAACCCAGCTGTAGAACCCTGGGTTAGACTTTGAAACTGAGCCCGCGTTAAGTATGGTTGTCTCACCCTCAGCCGCAGCACCAGCCATTATAAGCATCATCTCTATCCTATGGTCGCCGCCGGCGTCAACGGTTGCACCCCTCAGCCTGCAAGGCCCCTTGATGAGAATCTCGTCGCCGTTGAAAAACGCTTCCACACCCATTTTTGAAAGAGCCTTTGTGATGAGCGTCGCCCTAGCCGACTCCTTCGACTCAAGCCTGCCAACATTCCTCAGGATCGTCTCACCCTCCGCTGCCGTAGCGGCGAGCGCCAGAGCTGGAACCAGGTCCGGGTTCTCCGAACAGTCTATTACACATGCTTTCAGGACCCCGGTGTTCTCAGCTATAAGCGTATTGCCCGACCACTCTATTTTAAGCCCCATCCGCCTGAGTATTTCAACAATCTCCCTATCCGGCTGAGGCTCGTCGACAAGCCCGTGCACCTTGACGCTGCCGCCTGAGACCGCTGCCATAGCTAAGGGGATTGCTGAAAGAGAATAGTCGCCTGGAACAGTATGGTTGAAAGGCTTAGGCTCCCCGGGCTCAACCGTTATAGACTCCCCCTCCACACGGGTTTCCACACCGTGCATGCGGAGCATTCTTAGAGTGAGTTCCACGTAGGGCTTTGAGACAAGCACCCTGTTTTTCAAAGCAACCCTGAACCCTTCTCCAAGCCTGGCCCCGGCGACCAGGAAGCCTGAAACATGCTGGCTGGACTCTGAAGCATCCAGCATAACAGTATTAGTCTTGAAGCCGCCGCTTCTAACTTTTAAAGGAGGCTTCCCGTTAGCAGAGCTTGCTTCAACACCGAGCGTGGCGAACGCTTCCTCAAGCATTCTAACAGGCCTCCTCCGAAGGCTCTCGTCACCAGTGTAAACAGCATAGGAGGGCTTAGCGGCTAAAACCGGGGCGAGCATTCTGAGCGTTGAGGCTGAGCCGCCGCAGTAAACCTCTCCGCCCGGGCTCTGGAGCTCGCAGCCTTCAACAAGCACTTCGCCACCCCTTGTCGATACAGGAACACCCATTAGTCTTAGCGCCCTCAGGGTTGCCTCCACATCGTCACACTTGGAGAGCCCGGTTATCCTTGAAACACCTTTGGAAACAGCTGAAATGAGGAGGCTCCTGTGAGAATAGGATTTCGAAGGCGGAGCCACATAGCTGATGCTTCCAGCCCAGCCCCCTTTAACCTTTAACACGCTACTCGACATTCGCATTCTCGTTGCACACACCTGTCTCCACAACCCTGCCGAACCCGGAAAGGGCCCTTCTAACCTTTTCAACATCCTGCGGCCTTACTACAGCAGCCACAGCAGGCCCCTTTCCGGAAACCCCTGAGGCTATGGCGCCGTTCTTCAAAGCTTCTAACGCTGGCTCCACGCCCAGGCCGAGGGCTGTTGAAACAGCAAGCCCGTTTAGAGTCATCGCCAGCCACTCCTCCCCGTTTAAAGCCAGCCTGTGGGCCAGCCTCATCAAGGGTTCAACAGGCTTAAAGAGACTAGTGTCAACCATCCCGCTGAGCATCCCGCCTGAAGGTATGAGTATGACGACTCTAAGACTGGGGTCAACCAGCCTTCTCGCCAGGACCTTCCTCTCGAAATTATCCGTCACCACTATTCCACCTAAGAGGCATGCGGAAGCATCGTCGAAAGCCCCTGTCACCGACACTCCTGTCTCGATGCTCGCTTCAACAGAGTATTTAGCTGCCTCCATGAGCCCGGCTTCCCCCGTGACTTCTTTAAGGCATGCGAGGGCAACAGCTGAGGAGACGGCGCTGCTCGACTTCAATCCTTTCCTCGCAGGTATTTCAGAGTAAATGCTCACTTCACATCCCTTCTGCACGCCGAAGTCCCCCAGTATCAGTCTGCAAACCTTTTCAGGCAGGCTGCCGGCTTTGAGAAAAATTTCTCCGGAGCGTATTCTGAACACTGGCTCTTCCATTAGCCTGCAGCTCGCCTCAACCCTCAGCCCAACCCCTAGTGCTGCACCCAGGCCGTTTGCCATAGCGTTAACAATGCTTACGGCACCGTGAACTATGGCCCTGCTCAAACCCTGAGCCTCCTTAAGGCTTCATCCCTCATCTCCTCCAGCGGAGGCTTTACGCCGAACCATATTTCGAAGCTTTCAGCAGCCTGGTGGATAAGCATCTCGACGCCCGGCACGGTGTTCAACCCTTTTTCAGACGCCTCCTTGACGAGCCTAGTAGGATGAGGCGTGTAAACCATGTCTAGGAGTGTCTGACCACTCCTCAGGAACTCGGCCGGAAAAGGAGTTTCAACGCTGCTTCCCATGCCTACTGGCGTAGCGTTGACAACAAGGTCAGCATCTTTAAGCACCTGTCGAGCATGGTCGAGGCCATGCGTCTCAACCCTCAGGCCTCTTTCCAAGAAGTGTTTCTCAAGCTCAAGCGCTCTCCCCCGGCTCCTGTTCAACACCACCACTCTACACCCCATTGAAAGCAACGCTAAGACAGCTGCCCTAGCACCTCCGCCGGCACCTATGACTGCCGCAACACCCCCGCCCTTGAAGCCAGCGTTCCTCAAAGACTTCTCAACCCCGGCTACATCCGTGTTGAAACCCTCTAGAAGACCGCTTGTAACCCTGACGGTGTTGACGCACCCTGTTAGTTCAGCAGAATCATCCAGCCTGTCAACAAGGCTTGCTACAGCAATCTTATGCGGTATAGTTACGTTGAAACCCAGTACTCTGTTGAGCCTGCAAAGGGATATGAAGAACCCGAGCATTTCCCCTTTTACTCTTAAGGCAAGATAGACAGCGTCTATGCCAAGCCTCCTTATAGCCCTGTTGTGGATCGCCGGGCTCACTGAGTGTGAAACCGGGTCTCCTATGACGAAGAGCAGTTTTGAATCTGATGTTGGAAGCCACCCTACCATACGCCCATTCTCCTGTATATCGAGACCATTCTCCTAAGGTCCGCCTGGCCTGGTGCAAGAGCCTCTCCGTATGAAGCGTAAGTCATAAAGCTTCCGAGCAGCGGCGCGAGTATTCTTGTGGCTAAACCCTTCTCCCCCATCCCGAAGCAGACGACCCTGCTTTCCCGGATGCTGCTCAGGAAGAACAGTAGGCTCGCCTCGTCAACAGGGCTCCTGATACTTGTGACAATCTTATAGATATCCGCGTTCCTACGTTTCATTGTTGAAAGAATTTTTCCAAGGGTCTTCACGCTGGGGGTTCCGTTCCACTCATGGCGTGAAAGAATCAGGCCAACACCCTTCTGAGAGGCCAGCCTTGAAACCTCGTCGACAATCCTGGATTTCTGCTCAACATCCACGTATCTGAAGGGGGCTTCCAATGCTTTTTCGAAAAGCCTCAGCCTCCTGTCTTCGTCCCCAAGGTAAGCACCACCATCCCAGCTGGGCCTTATCGTCGCCACGCAGCCGACGCGCGACGACTCAACAGTCTTCAACAAGGCTTCATACTGCTTCTCGCCGGCATGGTCAAGCCTAAGCTCAACAAGACTGGCCCCAAGCCTCTTGGAAAGCCCTATAGCTCTTAAGACCCTTGGAACACTATCCGCCTTCACTGAAACGCATATTCTAGGCCTCAAAACTCGAGCATCAGCTCCCCTTCCACAGGGGTTCCGAAATGCCTTCCAACCCTTGCCGGAGAATAGGCGATAACCCTGTCACCCGGCTTAAGGTCTCTAACGCTTATTGAGCCCTGCTGGGTTACAACCCTTATGGTTTCAGCGTCCTGCAGAAAAACCTTCCCCGTTGAACCGTTTAAACTGATCCCGATCATTCTGAGAGGCCTCTTCTCAACCTTCATTCTGCATATTGTGAGAGGCCTAGCCTCGCCCTTTCTAGAAACAGCCAGGACAACGTCTCCAGACCTAAGGTCGCTAATATATGGTGAAAAACCCCTGGTTGAGAGAACATACTGGCATACTGCTCCAGCGTTAACCCGGAAGGGCCTGGGCTTAGTGAAACCGGATTCAGACACCTCCGCCTCCACTAGAACCAGCATCGACGAGAATGCTCCTATCAGCATGCCTTCCCCAGGACTCATAGTGTCGCAGGCATCTATGCACGCCCTGAGCCCAACGCCGGCCTCAGAAACCTTTTCGACAATGGCCTCACGGAGGCTCAGCACGGCTTCAATGCTCCTAAGCTCAACCGCGGCTCTCGAAGCCTCGCTGACAGGCATGTTCAAAGCTACAGCGTCAACGCCGAGCTCAAGAGCTCTGAGGGCGAGCTTAGCCTCCTCGACGCTGGAAGCCTCAGCGATGATCATAGCCCTCCCCCTCAGCTTTGCGACAAGGTTCTCCCACGGTATAACCTTCCAGTCGGATGTTTTCACAAGTATTTTCCTAAAGCCTTTTTCCACAGCCTTCAAAGCATTCTCCTCGTCCCCGGAGCTCTTAACCTCGAGCTCGAGCACTGTTGAACCGGGGTCGAAGTCCACGTGAGGCTCCGGGGGACTCCACTTCACCAGTCTAAGGCTTTCACCCCTACCCTCCACCATTCCCCGGCTTCTCGAGACAACCCTGTCCACCCCGTGAGCCTGGTTAACACCCTCAGCGATAATCCATATTTCCTTCAAGATTCAGCTACCTCCAGCGCATACTCGACGGAAGCATTCTCGTGGACAATCGCCTTCAGAGCCTCAGCCATCCTCCTCGGATTATCGTGTTGAAAAACATTCCTGCCTATTGAGACGCCTGCGGCACCGGCTGAAACAGCATCGCTAACCATTTTGAGAAACTCTCTGGTTGAAGATGTTTTAGGACCGCCAGCTATAACCACGGGTATGCGCGTAGACTCCACGACGATCCTGAAAGACTCCGGCGACCCGGTGTAGTTCGTCTTGACGACGTCGGCACCGAGCTCCACGCCTATCCTCGCGACGTGAGCAACCTCCTTTGGAGAATGCTCGTCAGCGATCTTCGGACCCCTAGGGTACATCATCGCCAGCAGAGGCATGCCCAGGATGCTGCAGACCCTTGCGGACTCTGCTAGGAAGGCTAGTTGTTCAAAGTCTGTTTCAGAGCCTACGTTAACATGGATGGAGAAGCCGTCTGCACCCAGTGAAAGCGCTTCAAGAGGGGTTGCGCAACGGGTCTTCCTAAGCCTGTCTGAGCCGAGGTCCGTCCCAGCTGAGCCGTGTACAATGAGCCCGAGCCCGGCGGCGTCAACCATTCTCGCCCAACCCTTGTGGACAACTATCGCGTCGACACCGCCCTTAGACAGCTCGCCCACAAGCCACGCCATGTTCTGCAAGCCCTTCACCGGCCCTATTGAGACACCGTGGTCCATCGGCACTATTACGCTTCTCCCATCCTCCCTGAAAATCCTTCTAAGCCTCCTCCTTTTACCCGGTTCCGGAACATCCAGCATGCTCAAACAAGCCTCATCTCCCTAAGCAGCTCCGCCACGAGTATCGAGCCTCCTGCAGCACCCCTCACAGTATTATGCGAGAGAACAGCATACTTAACTGTTAAAGAGTTGCACTTGCTAACTCTCCCAACGACAACCCCCATCCCACCCTTGTAATCCCTGTCCAGCCTGGGCTGGGGCCTGTCCTCCTCCTCCCTAACCTGTATAACTGGGTCTGGCGCCGAGTATAGGCCCATCCTCTGCGGTAGAGGTTTAAACTCTCTTAAAACCCTCTTAACCTCCTCAGGCTCAAAATCCTTCTCGAGCTCAGCAAAGACATGCAGCAGATGCCCGTCTAGAGTCGGAACCCTGTTCACGCTCGCTAAAACCGGTATGTTAAGCGGCCTAAATGGTTCACCGAGTATCTTAACAGTCTCAGCCTGAAGCTTCTCCTCCTCACCCTTTATGAAGGGTATTACGTTGTCAACGATGTCGAGCGACTGGACACCCGGGTAGCCTGCTCCGCTCAAGGCTTGCAGCGAGACTGTTACAACTCTTCTCAAGCCGAACACGTCTAAAATGGGTTTCAGCGATATTACCAGAGGCATCGTCGTGCAGTTCGACTTAGTGACGAGAAAGCCTTTCCAACGCTTCTCCTCACGCTGCCTTTCTATCATGCTTACGTGGCCAGGGTTAACCTCCGGGATTATCATGGGTACGAGCGGATCCATTCGGAAGGTGCTTGCGGTGGAGACGATTTTGAAACCCTGCTCCGCAAGCATGGGCTCAACTTTCAAAGCAGCTTCGCTAGGCAGGCTTGAAAAGACAAGCTCAACATCGCTTAAGGCCTCAACCCTGGTTTCCTGAACAATCATTTCTGAAGCGGGCTCAGGCGGGTCGCCTCCTAGAAGCCAGTGCGCAGCCTCCTTATACTTCTTCCCGGCAGACCTCTCAGAAGCTGTTAAAACCTTTATTTCGAAGAACGGATGGCTGGAGAGCAGTTTCACGAACCTCTGGCCTACTAGGCCTGTGGCCCCGAGGACGGCTACGCTAATCCTCCTCAACCCTGAAAGCCTCCTCCAGAAGCCTAAAAGCCTTTTCAACATGCTCCTCGGGAATAAGCACTATGAAGTAGGAGCCGAGCGTCAAGATGCCGTGTATGTTAATACCCTCCTTAGCCATGGGCGCGGAGATCCTGTATAGGACGCCGGGGGTCTCATGCAGGTCTGTCCCCCTTATGATTATTCCCCGCAGGCCCTGCCTCACCGCGAGGCCGACCGCATCCTCGCCGAGCAGAAACTCGTCATGCATCCTTTGAACAGTCTCCTCGCCGAGCCTCCCGGAGAAGTATGCTAGGACCTCCTTGTTGTTTGAAACAACTCCGAGGAGCCTAGGCTCATCCGTTTCAACGCTTCTCAGAACATCCATGGCTCTGCCGACAGCCCTGAGGCTCCTACCGACGAACATTACTGCTGAGACACTGCCGTTAATAATCTCCATGCTTAACGGCGGGGTTGAGGCAAGTATGAGCGTGCCATCGCCTCTTAGACTCTTAGAATCATAGCTTATCACCCTGACCTTCAGCGATGGCGGAATATACTTCAGGGACGATTTATGTATGAACTTAACCCCGACGTCAGCCAAGGCTGCGAGCTCCTCGGTTGTAAGCTCCTCCAGCCTCCTGGCTGACTTCACTAGGCGTGGATCAGCCGACATTATTCCGGAGACGCTTGTAACCAGAATAGTGTCCTTAGGGTTTAGGGCTGAGGCCAGTATGAAGGCAGTTGAGTCGCTCCCACCTCTGCCGAGCGTTGTAACATTACCCCTAGGATCCTTGCCTACGAAACCAGGCACCACGACCACGTCGAACTCTTCCAGCAGGCCCCCTACAACTTGTCTGATTCTCCTGCATGACTCTTGAACAGTTATCCTAGCGTTACCATAATTGCTGTCTGTAAGGATGGGCCAGTCGTCTTGAGACGGGTCTAGGAAAGTAGCCTTAACGCCCTTTGCCAAGAGCATGGTTGAGAAAACCCTGGCGCTTGTCCTCTCACCCATCGATAGAACCTCATCCATAAACCTGGGGTCGCCGGCATCCTTGAAAAGCTGGAGAAGAGTATCAGTGGTCGAGCCCATGGCTGAGACGACGACCACAACCTTGCTGTCCCTCCTAACCTCTTGGGCGACCAGTTCAGCAGCATGCTCAACTCGCTCCCTGGTTGATAGAGCCGCGCCCCCGAACTTGACAACGAGAACCTCGTTGGAACCCATTTCTCCAAAACCCCCTAAGCTTTTAATAATAGTGGAACATGAGGTAAAAGCCTTCTCCCGAAGCCCGTGAGGCTTCAGGAGGCTCTCCGACAGGCCTCAAAGACTTGAGCATAGGGCCCCACAGCCCACTGTATTTAAAAATTTTACTTGAGAAGCCTGCTGCCTATTACTGCCGTTTATAATTCCACGTTAATCCAGGCATAAGAATCTAGAGGGTTAGACGTTGAACATCCGATGAACATGCGTCACTGTTTATTATGCTTCAAGAGGAAATACTTGTAGCCTGCTACAAGAGCCTCCTCAGCAGCCTTCAAAATGTTTGTTGAAACACCTATCGTCGTCCACCTGTTGCCGTTTGATTCAAACTCGGCTAGTATCCTTACTGACGCCGCAGTACCGGAGGGCGCGTCTATCTCCCTCACCCTGAAACCCGTTAGTGAAACGTATGCAATCCCAGGGTAGACTGGGCTTAGGGCTTTCTTCAAAGCACTGTCGAAAGCGTTAACAGGCCCGTTTCCCTCTGCTGAAGCAGACATGCTGACTCCGCCGATCCTCACTTTAACAACGCACTCAACGATCTGCCTGTCTCCAAGCCACGTTACTATCGAGGTCCAGTGTTCAAGCTCGAAAAGCTGCGAGGAACCGTGAAGAGCCTCGTGGAGAAGCAGGAAAAGACTTCCGTCGGCATCCTCGAAGACATAGCCTTTCGACTCCAGATCCTTAATCTTTCTCAGAGCCTCCAGGATCCTTGGATCCCTCTTGTCTACTTCAAGACCCATTTCTTTAGCTTTGGCTGCAAGGTTCGCCGTCCCAGACTGCGAGGAAACAATTATGGCGCTTGTGCTGCCGAAGATAGCTGGATCCGCGAACTCGTAGGCCTCCCTATTCTTTAAAACAGCGTCACCGTGGACACCGCCCTTATGGGAGAAAGCATACTTGCCTACAAAAGGCTGCCTAGGATTCTCCTCCAGCGAAGCGATGTCGCGCAGATACCGGGAGACCGTGGATAGCATTCTCAGGTTAACATCCATCCTGTAGTTAAACCGAGCAGCCAGTACTCCTATGACCTGAACAAGGTCTGCGTTACCACACCTCTCCCCTATTCCGTTTATCGTACCCTGCACCATCACCGCCCCGGCTTTAACAGCGGCAACAGTGTTAGCAACAGCCATACCTGTATCGTTATGAGCATGAATCCCCAGCGGGGTTTCAAAAACCCCTTTGATCTTCTTAACGACTTCGTAGACCTCCAGAGGGTCTGAAGCACCCCTTGTATCAGCTAAAACTAGGAAGGATGCGCCGGCCTTCTCAGCAGTCTTCAAAACCTCAAGGGCGTAGTCCGGGTCATCCCTATAGCCGTCGAAGAAATGCTCAGCATCGAAAACTACTTCCCTGCCGGATTCCTTCAAATACTTAACACTATCGTAAATCATGCTCAGGTTCTCTTCGAGCGTCGTGTTTAAAACATCCTTAACGTGTAGAACCCAGGATTTCCCGAATATCGTTGCAGTCGGAATATTGGGTTGAAGAAGGTATTTTAAATCAGGATCCTCCTCAACCCTGACCCCTGGCTTTCGAGTCCTCCCGAATGTTGAAACCCTCGCCCTCAGCCTGTATTTCAAAATTCTCTGGAAGAAGGAGACGTCAACCTGGTTAGTCTCGTTAGGCCATCCTCCCTCAATATAGTTTACCCCAAGGTCGTCAAGCTTGAGAGCAATCTTAATCTTATCCTCAAGAGAGAAGTTTATGCCTACAGCCTGGTTACCATCCCTCAGGGTGGTGTCGAAAATAAGGATCTTACTCTCCTCCAAGGCTAATCTTCCCTAAGCCATTTCAACTTAGGGTCGCCGGCGACAGCAGGGTGATTAGGATCAACCATCACGACTTCAAACCACTTGTATACCCCGTCCTCCCCAACCCAGTATGACCCAAGAATCCTCATGTTGGGATATTTCCGGGCAGCTCTCTCCTCAGCCATCCTCTGCCTGCTCTTACCCGGTTTAAACAGAACAACGCCAAGATGCTTAGGCCTCCTTCCAGATCTTGGCCTAGGCTTCCTCCTACCGCCCTTCCTAACCCTAGACCGGACTATTATGAAACCGGGCTTAGCCCTGTAGCCGAGCCTCCTAGCAGCGTTAACGTCAGTAGGCTTCTCAACCCTGGTTACAGCCGGCTCGCGCCTCCACTCTATAAGCCTCCTCCTGCGGACTTCTTCAACGGAAGCTAGTAGAAGTTTTTCAGAATCCTTTAAAAGCCTAATCCTCTTCATGCTGCGACACCCGCCTTATTAAAACCCCTTCTAGAGGGGGATGTGCATAGCCTGACGCCTGGGCTCGACCAGCCTTAACCACCGCTACCCTGTGCTTCGAAAGCATAGCGTAGGTATCTGACCCATCCCACCTGTATTTAAGCTATTCAGTCAGTATGCTAATCTAAATACTTCCTAGTATTAATCCTGATGAAAAGCCTGAAATCCGCTAGCTATCAACGCTTCTACCCCTGCAGGAGGATTCCTGCACGCTTATTCTCAGCCAGCTATTCAGGGGAAGGCGGTAAGGAGGTGGAAGCTCTTCTGCACGTTTAGGCTGTCCAACCAGCTTTACACTATCCCGCTCATCAAGCCTCCGATAAACCCCGGAAGCCCCATCACGACCGGGGGAACAAGGAGTATGGGCGTGGCGACGAGATAGAAGAGAGTGAGAATTAGGCGTCCACATGCAGTCGCCCAAGGTTTTTCAAGATTATTGTACAGTTAAAGTGAACGTCATTCGCTGGAAAGCTGGGAAATAGTAAGACTTTGTAGACAGAGCACGCTTATAACTCAGACGTGACGCAATAAGGTAGAGACATGTCTGAATCTGAATACCTTAGACTAAGCTTGAAACATCTTAAGGAGGCTGAGAAACTTCTAGAGAAGAAAGATTATTCTCAAGCATATGAAAAACTCTGAGGGACCTTTGTAGAAGCAGTGAAGGCAGTAGCCGTTGAACAGGACATAAGTCTCGGAACTCATAGGAGCATAGCTGAATTCATATCTAAGCTTCACAGAGAAAAACCCAGCACAGCGAAGCGCACGCTATGCTGCTGGTTACGGCATATTCGACCTTCTGTATAAGAGCATGCTACTGGAACAAACTCATGCATGCAGTCAGCGAACGTAAAGGGCTCGTCGAAATCAAGAGCCATTAGTAAAGACACACGTTACAAGTTAAGAGTGAAGACATGTCTAAAATCTTAAATTATAGTAGCGCACAGACTACTCAATGGTTACAAGGCTGGTTGGTCTCTCGGGTAAGCCCAATGTTGGCAAGTCAACATTGTACTCAGCCTTGACGCTGAACATTGTTAAGATTGCTGATTATCCTTTCACCACGTTGACTCCGAACAAGGGTGTTGGCTATTTGAGGAAGAAGTGCGTCTGCAAGAGTCTCGGCGTAGTCGATAATCCTGTGAATTCCAGGTGTGTAAACGGCTTCAGGTTTATTCCGGTTGAGCTGGTCGACCTTCCCGGTATTGTTCCTGGGGCGCACGAGGGCAGGGGTCTCGGAAACCAGTTTCTATCCGAGATAAGTATGGCGGATGCTTTGATTCATGTTGTTGACGCTTCAGGCAGCTTGGATGCTGAAGGTAGGCCGGTTGATCCCGATCCTGAGAACACTTTGAGAGACATAAGGTTTCTGGAGGACGAGTATGATCGCTGGCTCGCCGGAATTATTGAGAGGGGTGTTCAGAAGGTTCCTAGGGCTAGGCCTACCAGGAGAAGTGTTGAGGATGTTCTAAGCCAGGTTTTAAGCGGCCTAGCGATAGGAAGGGGGGATGTTGAGAAGGCTGTTGAAAGGGTTAACCCGCCTGACGAGTTCTCTAAATGGAGCAGGGAGACTGTGATCGAGCTGGCTAAAGCTGTTAGGAAGATTGCTAAGCCGATGGTTATAGCGGCGAACAAGATTGACAGGAAGGGGGCTGAGGAAGGGGTTAGGCGGATGAGGGAGGCTGGCTACGATCCCATCCCGATCAGCGCTGAGGCGGAGCTTGTCCTCAGGAGGGCTGCTGAAGCAGGGCTTGTAGAATATTTCCCTGGAGACAATGACTTTAAGATTATTAGGCCTGAGGCTCTTAGGGAGAAGCAGAAAGAGGCTCTTGAAATGGTTAGGGAGAAGGTTTTGAAGCATTGGGGTTCGACCGGTGTTCAGGAGCTTTTGAACACCGTTTACTTCAGGGTTCTTAAAATGATAACTGTTTACCCCGTTGAAGATCCGAATAAGCTTACCGACAAGAAGGGGAATGTTCTGCCCGATGTCTACCTTGTACCGATGGGAATGAATGTTAAAGAGTTCGCTGGGCTCATACACAGCGACCTTATGAACAATTTTCTCTACGCTATTGACGCTAGGCGTAGGATTAGGCTTGGCGAGGACTATGTTTTAAAGGATGATGATGTGGTTAGCATCGTAGCCGTCGGCAGGCAGAAGAGCTGACTTAGGCTAAAAACAATTGTTAAATCTATCTATATTTCTCAACGTAGTAACCAGCCTGCTTCTTAGGGCCGTAGAACCTGACTCCCTTCTCCATTATCCTCTTTTTTATGACGCGGGCAACCTTCTCCGGAAGCTCGTTCCGGGAGACGAGGAAGTCCACTATCTGAAAAGCCTCCTCCAAACTGTCGCACCTCCTAATATAGTCAAAAACGTTTGGAACATATCCTTTAAGAGTCTTGGGCTCAAGGCTCTCAGAGTACCCTTCATCCGCGATCTTCATTAGCTCCTCCTCGCTGAGGCCCGTAGACATTTTAAACAGCCTCGGCTAGGCTCACCCTAACCTCCTCAAATTTAATTGGAGATTCGAGAACCTTCATCTTCTTAATTCCTGCGAGCTTTATCCTATGAAACTTTTTAGCCTCATTATAAAGGTCTGACTCGATCTTCCCGAAGACGAGTTCTTGAACCAGCTGGGAATAGTTCAGCTTGCTACACTTGCCTAAAACTATGTTCATCATCGCCTTCCTCATCTTCTTCTTCTGGGATTGCGAAGCACGGTAACGGGTCACGGCGATTGCTGAAACACGCATCCGGTAGCCATCCTTCGTAGTGGCGTTAAAAATAATGTCAACCCTCGAGGATCCTTTTCTAAGAAGACTTCTCACGAAATCCCTGTCAAGCTCGTAGCCCCATAGCTCTGTGAAAGCAGTCTCCCCCTTTACGCCGGTGATTTTGAACTTTATTTTAACGGTTGTGTGAGAAGGATCTTCTGTTAGCTCGCTTAAAAGAACGCTTATACTCCTGCCTATTAGGCTGCTCGGCTCTGAGGCTAGGACGCTGCCCACTGGCTTGCCCCCGAGGTAGTCCGGGGCAACTACTGGAAACCATTTTTTAGCCTTTTTATGCTTCACCAATCCGTAAGAGGCTTGCGGGCAGCGTATTTAAACTATGCTCTTCAGAAGCCCGGCGTATATTCAGCTTTTGCCAGCATCATAACCTATAAAAGCCTATTTTAAGCAGGATTGTCACCGCAACGTCGGAGGAGAAGCAGATGGTGGTTAAGGATTTAAGGATGACGGTCTCTGCAGACCTTTACTTAAGCCGAGAGCTGCGGGAGGATGAGGTTGAAAAGGTTGCGGAGTATGCTGTTTCAAGCTTCCCCAGAGTATTCGCCCGTGGAGCGGTTAAGGGGGAGGAGCCCAAGATGGTTGAGCTGACCGTCACCAGGGAGAGGGTGAGCGTCACTGTGGAGTCTGGAAGAAGGGTTAGGGCGCATGAAGCTGTTAAAAGGGCTAGGAAGGTCTTGGGCGATGAGCTTGGGCCTAAAATGGGGCTGGGCGTCAGGAGGATAAACGTCAAGTCTTTCCAAGTAACTTTCATAGGGGAAAACCTAAAGGAGGTGAGGCTCCCGTTTGTTAGGAAGGCCGAGAAGACGGGGGAAGGCTTGAAATACTGGCTTGAGGTCGACGAGTCTGGCCTCTACGCTCAGGTTCCCGACAGGATCATAAGCCTTTTCCTGGAGAAGCAGGAGGCCCGTGCAATAGGCAGAGAGGTTCACAGAGTTGTCTGGCGTAGCTCGGAGAAGCCTGTTAAGTATGCTTCTGACCCTGGGCTGCTGCTGGAGGAGGAGGGGTGGGTTAAAAGATTCCACCCCGGCATATGGTACTACCTCCAGCCCTACACTAGTCTTCTGAGAATACTTGAGGAAATGATTATTGAGAAGGTTGCGAAGCCGCTGGGCTTTCAGGAGGTTGTCCTACCTAAGCTTATACCGCTTGAAGTCGCGAGGAAGAAGGGCCACCTCTCCGGAATCCCTAGCGAGATGCTTTACGTCTGCGAACCCGGTTCAAGGGAGCCTTCCTACTTCGAGGATTACACTGACCTGGTTAAGGTTTTCAACGAGCCTAAGCCTGAAGTCTTGAAAAAGTTTCTGAAGGAGCCTGCTTACACTCTTCCATACGCGCAGTGCGAGCCCTTCTACGAGCTTTTCGCCGGGGAGACCGTGAACCTTGACAACCCTCCTGTCAGGCTCTACGATAGATCCGGGTTCAGCTTCAGGCATGAGGCTGGAGGCTTAAGAAGCCTCGAGAGGCTTACAGCATTCACAAGGATAGAGATAGTCTATCTTGGCAGGCCTGAGGAGGTTGTTGAGATTAGAGATAGGCTGGTGGAGAACTATCTGAGCCTGCTCGACAAGACGCTTGACATAGAGGTCAGGTCTGCCGAGGTAACCCCGGTCTGGATGGCTCACGCAGGCGTCATAAAAGATGTTTCCAGAAACGTTTCCGCAACCTTCGACATTGAGGCCTACCTCCCGTTTAGAGGAGACAGGGAAAGCGAGTGGCTTGAAATAGCCAACGCGTCTGTCCACTACGACAAGTATGTTGACTGGTTTAACATTAAGGAGAGAAAGGGGAGAGAGGTTTGGACCGGTTGCTCAGGCAATGGTCTTGAAAGATGGGTCTATGCCTTCCTAGCCAGACATGGCTTCAACGCTGAAGACTGGCCTGTAGAAGTGAAGAGACGGTGGCCAGACTTTAAGCCTCTGATCATGGACACCTGGCCTCCTCGAGCGTTGAAGAAGCCTCCTGAATCATCTTAAGATGGGTCAAGTAATCGGTCAGCGTGTAGGCCAGGGACATTAATCCTCTTTTACAAGCTACTTTAAAAAGTATTCTTCGACCTTTTAAACTGGACGACACCTTAAGCCCCTTAACCTTCAAAGCCTCATCCGGCTTCAACGCTAAGTACGCAAGCCTTGCTTCAAGCTCGCTCCTGAAAACAGCTTCAAGAACCGCGAAGCATGCTGAATTGTTCTGCCACATTCCTTTCGAAAGCCTCCATGAAGGAGTGAAATCTTCTCCTGGGCACGGTTGCACCGGCTGCAACATCATGCCCTCCTCCGAGCCCTCCGGATTCCCTGGCAGCGTTTGAAGCCAGCATGCTACCTTTAATACCCTTCTCAACAAGGCTCCTCGGAACCCTTATTGAAACTTTTAGCGAATCATCCTCAGCGGCGGTTACGACCAGGATCTTGCTAAGATCCTTGGGAAGGCTGGAGAATATTATTGAGGCAACCGGGCTCAACACTCTTTGGTCTATGATTCCCTCGCCGTTGTAAAGCAGTATTCTTTCAGACTCGATCTTGGCCCCCGGCATGCTTAGAAGGTTTGAGAGAGACTTTGAGATGGCTGTCCTGTATTCCCGACTCACTCGTTGAGCTTCTTCAAACATTCTGCCTCTTTCACCCATCGCAACGGCTAAGCCTACGGCTGAACGCCCCATTCTCGCGCAAGAGTTCAACAGGGCTGAGAACTCCCTGCCGTCTCTTAAAACAGTACCTCTGGGCTCTTTTTCAAAGACATAAATTGTGCCAAAAAGGTTTTGAGCACTCTCGGGCGAGAAGCCGAGGTCAGCGATATACTGCATCAAACCTGCGAGAAGTCTTGACCTCTCAGCCTGTGAGAGGTCGCTGAAAGTCCTCCATTTGTCATCAGTCTTAACCTCTATGCCGAGGCTTCTTAAAAGGTTTAGAGCAACATTCTCATCACCACTCAGCCCAGGTATTATGAAGTTCGACGAGGAAGATATTGAGACATGTATCGGCAGGGTTTCCCTGCCGAAGAACACGAAGTCCTCCTCGACCCTAACTATGTTCATCTCCTCTCCTTCAAGGACTATCGTAGAGTTTAACCCTGTGAGCGACCTGTTAGCACCCGTGTCCTGCATGTCGGCCAGCGCGCCGACTATGGCTAGCTCATTCATCCTTGAGAAGTCTTCAACCAGGTTCTTGAAAACCAGGTATGAAACCCCTGAGCCGGAGACTTCTGAGCCACCGTTTAAACCGTGCTCATTAGGGTTCAGCATGAGAACACTGTTCGAATCACCCTCAACCTCATGGTGGTCGAGTATGACGACCCTAGAAGGATCCAGAGCACTCGTTATCTCGCTCAAGTATCCTGCCCCAATATCCAGGAAAAGCACGGGCCTGGGGGGGAATGCGATGCTTTCCAGAAACACCCTGTCTATCTGAGTCACCGACCTGGCTGAGAAGGAGACACCCATGCTTTTCAAAGCGAGACAAGCTATAGCTGCGGCAGCAGTCCCGTCTGCATCTGCATGGAAAACTATTAACGCATCATTCCAGTCGAAGGAACCCAGCCTGCTCGCAAAATCCCTTGCTTCAAAAATGAACCTTCTCTGAGTCTCCGAAGCATGGCTCATATTTTTGCTTCAAGAACCTTCAGGTCGGGCAGAGGCACCTTCCTCCTAGAGTAGTAACGAGCAAGCCTCCTAATCTTAGACTCCACCAGTTGAAGATTGTGAACGTTGAAACGGTCAGACCTGTTCCTAGTTAAATGAGTAACCATCCTCTCAGCCTTAGCCACAAGCCTATCAAGATCCTCAGTCCTAGAGAACCTGACCCCCTTCTCGAGAAGTATCCTTGAAATCTTTTTACCAGTTATATTCCTGACGGATGGAACCCCGTACGAGTCCCTCAGGATCAACCCTATTTGAGAAGGACCATGCCCCTCTGACGCAAGCTTGACCACGAGCCCCTCAACCTCCTCAGGCTTCAACGACAACCATGGCGGAGCCCCACTGTAGACTACTCTACGTGAACCCGACTTACCCTTCTTATGGCTATGCATCCTAGCCAATCTTTAAGCCAACTTTCTCTTGTAACTCCCCTATTTAAGCGTTCCCTGAAAACACTCCCTGACCCAATAGCACGAAAACGTTCGTTTTTCACACGAAGCTTCCATAGCCGGCAGTATAATCGACACCGCTTCGAAGGTTGCGTGCGACTAGCATAACGTGCATGGTAAAAACAAAGAAGTATTGATTTTCAAGGACGGACACGGCGAGGCCTACCAGAACCTTCCTCACATTCCCCTTTAGTCGAGAGATTCCGGTTTGTCAGCCAAGCTTCATCCTAAAGGGTTCGGGACTGCGTAAAAAACCTCTGCCGTATGCGTATAAAGCATGACCCGTTTCGTAATGCTCACCGCACCATTAAGTCCATGTTGTAAGAATACTACAACCTAAGCATAACTGTTTATAATCATAATAATGACAATCTCTACACGAGATTCCGCACTTACTTTTCCTCATGCCTGCTCAGGAACCATGATGCAAATTTTCTTAAAGCCCTAGCCCTGTGAGAAAACTTATTCTTCTCCTCAGTGCTCATCTCCGCGAAAGTCAGGCTAGAGCCGAAAGGTATGAAGAGGGGGTCATAACCGAACCCGCTTTTCCCGCGTGGCTCTGTTGCGATTGTTCCGTCGACTCTTCCTGTGAAGATTTTAACATCTTTGCCCGGCTCGCCGTATGCTAGGGCTGTCATGAAGTATGCTGATCTGTCTGCTGAGCCCGTTAGAAGCTTTAATATTCCCTCGCAGCCTATCTTCCTGTAAACGTATGAGGAGTATACTCCTGGAAAACCGTTCAGAGAGTTTACGAAGAGCCCGGAGTCCTCGATTATGAAGCGTTCCCCTATTTTTTTCAAAGCCTCCTGGGCGCATTTCTCAGCAACCTCCTCAAGGGTTTCCGACTGGGGCTCTGTTATTTCAAGGTCAGCCTGTTCAAGCGTTATTCCGAATTCTCTGAGCAGTTTCTGCGCCTCGAGGAATTTCCCAAGGTTCCCCGTTATGAAGACTAGCTTCATCAGCCATTTTCCCCTTTTTAGACCTATTAAAGCTTAAAACTTCTCAGGAGGCGAGTATGCGGGTATGGAGCATCAGGACGGCGAGACTCTGGTGTGCATGGATTGCGGTGCAACCCATGAGCCTGAGGTAGGTGTACTTGTCTGCGGGAAATGCGGGGGGCTCTTGGAGATTGCTTACCCTAGGAGTGTTTTCAGAAGCGTCTCGTTCAACGGCAGGGGTGTTTGGAGGTATAGGAGCATCCTCCCTAGGGTTGAGAGAACCGTCACTCTGGGCGAGGGAGACACTCCGCTGGTTAAGGTTGAAAGGCTTGGAGAATCCCTTGGTTTGAGAAACCTTTACGTAAAGTTTGAAGGGGCGAATCCAACTGGTTCTTTTAAAGACAGGGGTATGACTGTAGCCGTCAGCATTGCTCTCAAGTTCCATGCTAGGAGCGTTGCGTGTGCTTCAACAGGAAATACTTCAGCATCAATGTCGGCCTACGCTGCAAGGGCTGGCTTAAGGAGCATCGTCTTCCTTCCAGACGGATACGTTGCCCCGGGGAAGCTGCTCCAGGCTGTTGCCCATGGGTCTACGATAGTCAGGGTCAGGGGGAACTTTGACGAAGCGTTGAAAACGCTTCTCTCGCACCGGGAGGAACTCGGCGTTTACGTTTTAAACTCAGTGAACCCGTATAGGGTTGAGGGTCAGAAGACAGTTGCCTTCGAAATATGGGAGGGCCTTAACCGTACTCCTGATTTCGTCGTATACCCTGTTGGAAACGCGGCCAACATATCCTCAGGCTGGAAGGGTTTTAAAGAGCTGGTTGAAGCTGGGCTAGCTGATTCTAAGCCGAGGATGATAGGGGTTCAGGCTGAGGGAGCCGCCCCAATAGCAACAGCCTTCCTCCGGGGAGAGGAAGCCATAGAGCCTGTTGAGAAGCCTGAGACTGTTGCGACAGCAATAAGGATCGGTAGGCCGTTTTCCTGGAAGAAAGCGATCAAAGCGTTAAGAGACTCACGGGGGACAGCGGTTACGGTTAGCGACGAAGAAATATTGAGGGCTCAGTTAGACCTCGCCAGGATGGAGGGCTTGTTCGCGGAGCCGGCTGGAGCAGCCCCGGTGGCGGGCCTAGCTAGGCTTTCTAAACAAGGGTTCTTCAAAGGTGATGAAACGATCGTCGCCGTGGTTACGGGACACGGCTTGAAGGATCCTAGTGTAAACATAGAGCCCTATGCTGAGCTCATAATTCACCCTGGTGAAAACCCTGCGGAGGCTTTGAGGAAACTGTTATGAGGATCCTTCTGATAGGCTTTGGAAACGTTGGAAGAGCCTTCCTCCAGCTGATGGAGGAGGAGAGGAGGAGGTTCAGGAGGCTTGGAGCAGACCCGAGGATCGTTGGAATAGTGGACAGGGGTGGGGCGACGCTCTCTGAAAACGGTGTTAAGGCTAGTAGCCTCTTAAAGGTCAAGATGAAGAGGGGCTCAGTAGCCTATTCTGAGCAGGGGGGTTTCCCAAGCATGGATGCGGTGGAGGCGATAAGTGTTGCCCAGCCCCATGTGACTGTTGAGGCAACCCCAACTAGCAGGGGGGGCTCAGGACCTGCTTTAAGACACATTCTTAAGGCTCTCGAACACGGTTCCCACGTTGTCTCAGCAAACAAGGCTCCTTTCGCATACGATTACGACACCGTTATGAAGACAGCGTTGTCCCGAGGAAGAATAGTGAAGTATAGTGCAACAGTCGGGGGTGGACTGCCTGTTTTGAAAACGCTTAAAACGCTCACCGTTGGGGATTTTGTTGAAAGCTTCAGGGGGATTCTAAACGCGACCTCAAACTATATTCTCACATTAATGGAGGAGGGGAGGAGCTACGAGGAGGCTTTGAGGCTAGCGCGTGAAATAGGTATTGCTGAGGCCGACCCGACTATGGATGTATCCGGGATGGATACTGCCTACAAGATAACCATAATAGCTAACACTATTGAGGGGGGCCACAGGGTTGACGAGGTCGAGTTGAAAGGCATAGAGGGAGTTAATCCCAGGGACCTGCGTGAAGCTGCTTTAAACGGGTATTCAATAAGGCTCGTCGGAGAGTTCACTGAGAAAGGAGAGCTTAGGGTAGGTCCTTCAAAGCTTAAGAGGGGGAGTGTGCTTGATGTGAGCGGGACGCTGAACGCGGTGGAGTTCAGAATGAAGAGGGCTGGACCGGTTTACCTGCTTGGAAGAGGCGCTGGACCGTTTGAAACAGCCGCCGCAATAATTAGAGATATTTTCGAAATACTGGAGGAGGAGAAGCGTTGATAATTGTAAACCTTAACCTTGAGAACACGGGGCTCGAATTGAAACGGCTCTGCGAGAAGCTTGCTGAAAAAGCTTCACAGGGATTATTGATCATAGTTGAGCCACGTGAGGAGATCCTTAGGGTTTTAACCGAGGCTGCTGCTTCACGCATGAGCGAGGAGGAGGCTTTAGCAAAGCTAGCCGGCGAGCTTAACGGCCTGGTGAAAGGAATTCCCGGAGACCTTAGGAGAAGTGTTGAAGCCGGGCTTGTTGAAAGCTTGAACAGGATCGCTGAGTACCTGCATGCTGAGAAGAAGGCTGGCGGTGCAACGCCCAGGGGGCTGCCCGTAATGCTAAACCTGCTCGGAGACACTGTCACCAAAGTTGTTTCAAGCCATTTTAACGCGCTTGGCGTCGACGCTAAATGGGTTACAGCCGGACAGGCTGGATTCACACTCGTAGAGGACTATGAACCGCCTTGGAGCCATTATGTGAGCCTTGTTAACCCGGATGAGTTGAAAAGCGTTTCAAAAGGGGTTCTCATAGTTTCCGGAAGGTCTTGCGTCGACCCTGAAGGCGGCGAAGCCTCGCTTAAAAAAGGGATGGGTAGCGTAGTGTCGATACTTGCTGCCAGCGAGCTGAGAATTGGAGAGGTTTATGTTCCTAAGGCTAATGGCGGCGTCTACACGGCCGACCCCTGGATTACGGACAAGGCAAGAATCGTTCCCAGCCTATCCTACTCTGAGGCACTGGAGCTCTCAAGGCTTGGAGAATGGGTTGTAAGCCCCCAGGCTGTTGAGCTTGCTGAGGAGCTGGGAGTAAGAATAATAGTTTCAAGCATACAGGATCCTTTCAAAGAATGCACGACGATAGGCTTTGAGAAGGCTGTTGAGAAACAGATAGTTAAGGCTGTGGCGATGATACCGGGCATGAGTATTTTAACTGTGGAGGGGGCAGCTATGGCTGGGACCCCGGGCGTGGCTTCAGCCATACTTGGAGAAGTTGCGAAAAGAGGGGTAAGCGTATCCATGATAAGCCAGGATGCTTCAGAAATCGGCATAACCATGCTAGTCAAAGACAAGGATTTAGATATGGCTTTGAAAGGCTTGAGGGAGGGATTCAGCAGACAGAGGCTTATTAAAAGGATTAGGATACAGAGGGGTGTTGCAGTAATATCCGCCGTCGGGGAGGGCATGAAGGGAACAAGGGGTGTTGCAGCCAGAATATTCTCCGCTGTCGCTGAAGCGGGGGTTAATGTTCTAGCCATAGCTCAAGGCTCGTCTGAGACAAGCATATCTTTCGCAGTGTCTATGGAGGACGCTGAGAAAGCTGTTAAAGCGGTTCACGACAAGGTTATAGTTGGAGTTTAGCCTTCTCCGCGGGAACATCAGGTTTAAGCATCTACGTTCTCCCTATTTTTCCGCTTGAGGCGCGGCGTCTAAGCTCTTTCTCAACATACCTGCCCCTACTTCCTATCTCTCTAAGCCTATCCTCAACCCTTGCGGCAGATTCTCCGGCCGAAGCCCTGTAGCCCTCGAGGAAAAGCTTCATTAGTGTTTCAGAATCCTGAAGAGGAGTTAGACTTGAGAAAAGCGTGTATACATCCTCAGCCTTCTTCTCAACCTCGTTTGAAAACTCTCCGAGGCCGAAATCTATCAGTGTCAACATGGTCTCTGAGACTAGCACGTTTGAAAACGTTAAGTCGCCATGAACAATCCCTGCTGAGTGAAGCCTTCCAACAGCATCCCCAAGCATATGAATTAGGCTTGCAAAAATGCTTGAGCCCTGCATGCTCCTTAGACTCTGGCTTCCGGCATAGCTCATTATTATCCAGCCCTCTACAGGGTTCACATGGTAGACGAAGGGAGTGTTCACCCCAGCCTTCTTAGCCGAGCTCAGGAGCGATGCTTCCCTAACTGTTCTCGAACGCCTTATAAAATCGTCAAGCTCCCTAACCCTGTAGCCCTTAGAAACCCTGGTCTTCACAACAACCTCTCTGCCGAGCCATTCGCAGAGGTCTACAATAGCCTCTGCACCCTGGTAGAGGGTTTTAATTCGAGTACAACCCTGGGGGAGGAGACTTAACATCACTAAGCCTCCACCTCGGTTTAACAAAAGACTCTTCAACCCTGAGGGACTCTCCCAGCCTGTACTGCACGATTCCTCCCCAAGCGATCATGACGCCGTTGTCAGCATAATATTCAACAGGATAATCTAGGAATAAGGCTTTCCTCTCCCTACACATTTGCCCAGCCATCTCCCTAAGCCTCCGGTTGGCGCCCACGCCACCGGCTATTATGAACTCGTCGAGTCCAAGCATCGCCATAGCCCTTTCCGAAACCTCTATCAGCATTGAGAAAGCGGTTTCCTGAAGCGAGAAGCAGAGGTCTTCAACCGGCTCCTTCCCAACGAGGCTTTCAAGCATGGTGAGCATTCCAGAGAACGACACGTTCATACCTTTAACACTGTAAGGCAGCCTTATCAGCCTGCTCGACTTTGAAGCCAGCTCCATAACTCTCGGACCACCTGGGAACCCGAGGCCGGCTTTCCTAGCAAAAGCGTCGATAAGGTTTCCAACAGCAATATCCTCAGTCTCCCCGAGAACCACGTATCTTCCCTCAGAAGGATGAATAACCTGCGTGTTCCCTCCGGAAACATAGAGCGCAACCGGGTTAGCAGCCTTGGTTAAAGCCCTCGCGATCTCTACGTGTGCAGCAGCATGGTTAACCCCCACCAGAGGTTTTCCAAGCTTCATAGCAATCATTCTTGCTAGGGCGGCTCCAACCCTTAAACACGGCCCCAAGCCTGGGCCGCGTGAAAAGGAAACCAGGTCTATGTCTTCAACACTGATTTTAGACAACGCCTCCTGAAGAGCATTAGACGCGTTCTGAAGATGATGCTTCGCAGCCTCGCTCGGATGTATTCCGCCTGACGAAGGCCGGTAAACCCTGCGAACGTCGCAAAGAGCCTCGAAAGGAGGATGCTTAACAACACCTATGCCGAAAGTGTGGGCAGTGGATTCAACGCCGATGCACGTGAGACGCTCCTCCACAGGCTAGACGCTCCCCCTCATCTTTTGAACTCGGTGTAGTTGCACGCGCCGCAGTGCCACCTGGGCTTTCCCTCCTTGTGGAACGCCATAACCCTGCCACACCTGGGGCACTTCCTGTTCCTAAGCCTCACTGAAGCCTTGCTCGCGTCAACCTCGTAGTATTTCACAGTGTCCTTCATCTCTTACCACCGGCTGCCTTAGCCTTCATCTCCATCCTCATCTTCTTAATCTCCTCTTTCCTGCGCTTCTTCTCCTCCGGAGGCAGGTTTGCAACCCTGACGTGCATCGGCTCGATCCTAGCGTACTCCGGTGAAAAATAGATATGTGCCTCGCCGATCGATGATTGTCTTCCTGAAACGCTTTTAAGACTCCTAACGTAGACTGCTTCAAGGGATGCCCTTTTTAAGGCTGAAACAGCCTCCCTGGCTTCAGCCATGGTGGGAGTCTTACCCCCGGGGTGCAGGATCTCGAACACTATTTCCATCCTCTTTAAAAGAGGATTCTCAACCTCTTTAAGTATCCTGATCTCCGTCATTTGACTGTGCTTCACCAGGGTGGTCAGGCTTTAAACATTACTGTAGGCAGCATGAGCAGTGTTAGGAATGGAAAGTCTATAGACGCCGGGAAAATGCAGGCCCCGCATGCTTTAACAAGGCTTGGAGCACAGTGTCTTAACGGCAGCCGGCTTTTACGCAGGATTAGCTACAACACTGTTCTAGCAAGGCTAGCCGCATGTTTTCATCGTTCCAACGATTTCCAAGACAGTTTTTTTAGAAGACTCGTTGACCTCTATCGCTACCACGCCCTCTCCCGGCTGCCCGTATACTACTATGGAGCCGTAGGGTGCTGTTTCAACTGCTACGAGCGTAAGAAGATCCTCCTCGCCTTCAACAAGTATAGTCGAGGGCTGTGAGTCGAGAGCCTGTTTAAAGACCTTCCAAGATTCCTTGGATATCGTCCCAGGAGGATTGACCAGTCTTAAAACCATCCTCCCCTGCTGGAAGCGCTCAACACTATGGGTGCATGTCCGCAGGGTTTTCCCGTCAACCACGCAGACACCCGGTTTGAAACCCATGTCTAAGAGGCGTTGTGAAACAACGTCGCCGACAGAGATTACAATTCCGCTGAACCCTTTTAACATCTTCCTCAACCCGTCTGTATCGAGCAGAGTACCCAGCGGCCTTCTAACGATCCTTCTAGTTTCCTCCGAAGCTTTTAACACGCTTATCTCAGCCTCACCGCGTACCTTCCGGGAACCCTTGCCCCAATGAGTTTAGCTATTGAAGAAGCCTCAGGGTTGAAAACCAGGACTTCGCCGCTCCACTCCTGCGTGAACTCCTCACCGCCACAGTTTGGACACTTAGGCGAATCACTTATCATTTTACAGTTTAGACACGCTTTGAGGGGCATTAAGCCTTAGCCTCCTGCTTAGGCTTCTCCCCAGCCAGCTTCCTAATGTCCTCCTCAATCCACTCGCTCTTCCCTAGGAACGGCTGCCTGGCGGTTAGCCCAATCTTGTCAGTCATGGCTCCTCTGCCTATTGACACTGCGGCTACCCTAGCCCTAACCCAATCGTTCTTCTGAATTATCCTCTTGGTCTGTCTACCCACCAAGATCCCTTGGGAACTGTTGTAATCCATGTAGTCATCGGTTATCTGGCTCACATGCATCAAAGCGTCGGTCGTAACAAGCCTCACGAAGACTCCGAACTCCTCTACCTCAACAACCCTTCCCTCAACAACCTCGTTAACCTCAGGATAGTAGGAGAGCACCTTCACCTTAACCTTGTGATAACTATGGCCGTCTCCGGGGGATATCTGGCCCACAGGGTTAAACTCATAGTCAACGAGGAGGATTATGTAGCCGATTCCCTCTATAACCATACCTTCATATCTGTCTTTAAGAACGTTCTTGAAAATCTCGGCTACGGGATCCCCGAGCCTGGAGGGGGGAACCTTAACCACGTCTTCAAGCTCGATTATCTTGAATAACCCTCATCACCCCTTTTCGAACCATCCTTTCCCCACTATCCTTCTCCCCCCGGAAGGATAGAAAACAGGTATACCCAAGGTCCTAAGCCTCCTGCTTAAAGTTCTGTCGCCTGTTGCCACAGCCGCTTTATAAGTTTTTGCAAGGTAGACGAGCGCATCGTCGCAACCCATCCCGGTTGGAAGCATGATTCTGAAACCCCTTGCAACAGATAGGGCTAGCCTAGCCATACTGGAAACCTTAGGCCCATCCGTGCTCAGCCTTCTAAGCTCCACAAGCGTTTCGAAAGGCACTAGAAACAGCACCCTACCTTGGGTTAAACCCGTTATCCCGTTTACGAAATCAACCCCGGTTTCGAAGGGAGCCAGCAGGGCGCTGGAGTCCAGAAGCACCATCAACCAACAAGCACACCGTGGCCAATAAGCCTCCAACGCCTCTCTACAAGCCTGCTTACAGCAACCCTCTGACCCTTCTCGGCGCAAACAGGCATCTTAAGGCTCAGGGCGATCCTGTTATCCTTCACATCCTTCACTACGGCCTGTGTTAAAGCTGATCCAACATTAATGTTTAAAACTTCCCCAACCCGGATGGGCTCCGCCTTCACAAGGCCTCTAACGCCTACAACTCTTTCAAACATACTGTACTCTAGAGTAATGCTTCGTGTAACAGGCGGTAGCGTGCCAGGCTTGCCGGCAAGGTTTCCAACCAGCATGTCGTTCTTAGTTAGAGAAGGGTCGAGGGTTGTTCCAATCCCTACGAGGCCACCGCTTCTAACACTTTCGACAAAAACGTTGTCGAAGCCCACTGAAACCACCTCGGCAATAAGTGGTATGGTTTCAACAGTATCATCCTTCTTAAGCCTGAGGCCGGGCAGTATTTCAATCTCGTCGCCAACCCTTATCTCCCCCCTGATGATCGAGCCGCCCAGTATTCCGCCGCGCATATCCCTGACTGGAGTGCCAGGCCTGTTAACGTCGAAAGACCTTATAACGATCATCCTCGGCGGAGAACCGAGGTCGAAAACCGGTGTCGGAACCTCTTTCTGAATAACGTAGAGCAGAACGTCCACGTTAACCTTGTGCTGCGCGGACATAGGTATTATGGTAGCGTTGGCGAACCTTGTTTCAGAAAGAAAACTCTTAATCTCCTCTAGGTTTTTCAACGCCCTCTCCCTTGAAACTATGTCGATCTTATTCTGGACTACGATCAGCCTCTTAATGCCCATTATCTCAGCAGCCAGGAGATGCTCATAGGTCTGGGGTTGCGGGCAAACCTCATCCGCGCCGATCACCAGTATCGCGGCATCCATTACGGCTGCGCCGCTCAGCATGGTTGTCATTAGTATCTCGTGACCAGGCGAGTCCACGAAGCTTATCTTCCTCTGGAAGACAGCCTCGGAGCCGCATGAGCATCTTGGGGTCGTCACGAAGTTGTATGGCGGTGGACACTTCGGGCATTGGAAAACGCTGAAGTTAGCGTAGCCAAGCTTTATCGTTATACCTCTTTTCAGCTCATCACTGTGTTTAGCGGTCCAGACACCGGTAATGGCTTGGACGAGAGTGGTCTTCCCATGATCCACATGACCCAGAGTTCCTAAATTTAGACATGGTTGAATACGTTTATAATTATCTATTTCTATACCAGAACCGTGAACGACCGTCATTCTCGCGGACTCGGCTGGCTGCGACATATTTCTAACTCAGTGTAGACGGCGCAGGCCTATTTATAATCTTTAAAGACTAATCTCCATATGGGTTCTTGGCACGCTTATAACCCTCGGTTTTCAAGCGTCCCCTGTGATTATCTTCATGTTAATCTGGTAGATCTCTTCGGAAATCTGGTTTCCCCTAACCAGCATTTTCCTCCTTGTTTCGCCGACGACCGTCTTCCTCTTAACCCAGATCTCCTTTTTAACACCGCCTTGGACAGAGGGGACCATCGGTATGCCGGACCTATCCGACCCCCCCGTTATCATCAGCTTAACCCCAGGCTTACCGGCTAGAGAACCGTCTACAATACTCCCTATCTTTAAGCCGAGCAGGGGGACAGCGTTGCTCCCCTCCAGCTTAACAGACTCGGTTTTACCGCTCTTAGGGTCGGAGATGCATAGCTTGAATTCAGGCGGCATGCAGCAGTATGTTTGTTAAACCAGTATTAAAACATTACCCAAGGCGGTAGGCCTACAAGGTTTAAAAACACGTTTAAGTATAAACTTGTTAGGGTTTTTAAGCTATAAACCGTAGAACGGGTTCTCCTTCTTCTTAAGCCTGGCTACTTCCTCCAAAGCCTGAAGATAATGAGGCCCCAACTGATCCTTGAAAACCCTGTTTATGAGGGAAGCATCGTTACTCGGCACGTCGACGAGAAGAACATCATCCTCCTTTAGGTTCCTGCCCACTATTCCCTCTGGTATGGAGATTGCAACCTCCTCCCCCGCCTCAGCCCTGGGAATACTTTTACCCTCTTTCTGAATCTGCTCAATCACCCCTATTTTCTCACCTTCACTGTTGATTAAAGGGTAACCCGGCTTTATGCAACCCGCCTCAACCTTAACACCGACTATAGCGGGCTTACTCCTTCTAAAAACATATGCCGGCAGGACTCTAATCCTGCCCGGGAGAATAAGTTGCTCAAGCTGCATGCTTGCCTCCCTCTGCTTCTCTCGCCTACGCCACTCTGAAAACTCTTCGATCAGCCTGTAGATGATTCTGCCCTGGAAAACCGGGACGTTCCTCCTCCTAGCCTCCTCAACAGCTTCAGGCATTAGTCTAACGTTGAATGCTAGCAGAACCCTGAGCGTCGGGTCCTTTGAGGAAATAGATGCTTCAATAACGTCCCTTTCTGAAACAGGCCCCAGGTCTCCAAGCCTGACTGGAACACTTCTTTTCTCAAGCTCCCCCACTATAGCCTCTAGAGAGCCGAGCGTATCCGCTTTAACAACAACACCCTCCTCGCCGCTTTTAATCCTTATCGACTCCACTTCAGACTTGATTTTTTCAACAGCCTCCTCGATATTCCCGGAGGCAACTGTAAGCGGGGAGCCTGGGAGAGCATCTTCCAGGTTTGGCGCGACAATTTTAACCCCCGCGGAAGGCCTGACCTCATCGACCTGGTTAAACCTATCCCTCGGATCCCTCATCTCGTCGAGAGGCTTAGGCATGAGCAGGGCCCTAACCCTGGTGACAATCGGCTTGTTCAGCCCCATCAGCACAATAGTGTCATTACTTCTCAGCACACCGTCGAAGATAACGGCGTTGACAGTAGTACCCATACCTGTCTCTTCAACAACCTCGAGCACAACGCCCCTCGCGGGACCATCGGTGTACTCGAGGCTGCTTATTAGAAACTGTTGGACGAGACCTATTAAGACAGCTATAAGCTCTGAGACTCCTTCCCCTGTTAACGCGCTAACAGGTACTATGGCAACATTCCTCCTGAAGTCCGTCAGCCTGTCGAACCTGTCTGACCTGAAGCCCATTGTTGAAAGATCCCCCATTATCCTGTAGAGATGCTCGTCTAGGCTACGCTTAACCCTATCATCCTGCTTGGAGAGTGATTGAAGCACGCTTAAAACCCCTTGGGGTCTCCACCCCGGAAGAAGGTCAACCTTATTGGCCGCGATTAAAAACGGGGTTCTCCTAGCTCTAAGGATGTCTAGGGACTCTACAGTCTGAGGCTCAACTCCCTTAACCAGGTCTATCACGAGAATTGCGAAGTCAGCGATGGACCCTCCTCTCCTTCTAAGGTTTACGAAAGCCTCGTGTCCAGGCGTATCGATGAAAAGTATGCCTGGAACCCTGAGCTTTTCCTCAAGCCTTATGTTAAGCGTTTTCGCAACCCTAACTATTACCTCAGCCGGAATCAGGCTTGCCCCGACGTGTTGAGTGATACCGCCGGCCTCCCTCATTGCGACGAAGGTGCCTCGTATCTTATCTAGTAGAGACGTCTTTCCACTGTCAACGTGCCCTAGCACAACCACAATAGGCTCCCTAACACCCATTTGCTTACCGCACCCTCGAGACATTGTCACGCAGGAGTATTAATCTCTATCTACCGTTTCAGCGAAGTAGGAAAAAACCGTTTTGAAAAACACGGGTATGCCGTCAAAAACCGCATTATTAGTCTTAAATATCAGGTATGGTTGTTCGAAGCATTGGCAAAGCCTGTTGAAAACAGCACTAGGAGCCTTTAAGAGCCTTAATGATCCTGTCTACGACAGTATCGGGTGAAACATCTCTGCCAGCCTCATCAGGCTCGTAGAAGAAATCTATTACGGTCACACCAGCCTTCCGGTAGTGTTCAAGCAGTGGAGCAGCCTCATTCTTATAGACCCTTATCCTCTCCCTTATGACCTCAGGCTTATCATCATCCCTCTGGTAGAGCCCGCCTCCACACTTGTCGCAAACACCGTCAACCTTCGGCGGCAGCGTGATCTTGTTGTATATTGCGCCGCATTTTCTGCAGACAAGCCTCGAAGACAAGCGTCTAACTATCACTTCATCCGGAACGTTCAGGTTTATCACGAAGTCTATTTTTGAAACGCCTTCTAGGAAATAGGCCTGCTGAAGTGTCCTTGGATAACCGTCAAGAATAAAACCCCTCCCACAGTCCTCCTGCGAAAGCCTTTTCTCCATAACCCTGTTAACAACCTCGTCCGGAACAAGTTTCCCGCTTGAAACATAGCTCGATATGCTTTTCCCTAGCTCAGATCCGCTCTTCACCTCATCCCTCAAGATGTCTCCGGTTGAAATATGCGGCACACCGAGCCTCGGCGCAAGCCTTGAAGCATACGTGCCCTTGCCTGAGCCGGGCGGGCCGAAGATTACAATCCTCATGGAGACGAGCCTCCGTGCCGCGTCTTCCTAACGACCCACTTAACCTTCCTTGGATTCCTGCCCAGCTTCACAGAGTTTCTGAGACACTTGGAGCTGCAGAACCTAAGTATGCTCCCGTCCCTCTTAACGTAAAGAACGCCCTCCCCGATCAGGAACGTCCTGCTGCAGAAGCTACACTTGAAGGCTGTAGGCGTGACTCATCACCCCGAGAATCTCCTAGCTTCCCTCTCAGTCTCCCTAAGCATAAGTATGTCTCCAACCCTAACTGGGCCCCGCACATTCCTAAGGATAACCCTACCCCTGTCTCTGCCCGCGAGAATCCTGACCCTAACCTGAGTAACCTCGCCCGAAGCACCTGACCTAGCTACCAGCTCGACAACCTCTGCCGGAGTAGCTTCCTCGCTCAACCGCTTCCCCCAGCCTTCGCCCTTTCAGACTCTATCTTCTTAACCACGCTTTCAAGCATTGGAGCAGCATCACCCGGGTCTATTATCGCCACGGCCGCGGCTGAAACATTAGAGAGGCCAGCGGCCTCGCCGAGCTGCTTCTTATCTGGGACAACTATATACGGGATTTTCCTATCCCTGCTCAGCAAAGGTATGTGGAGGACGACCTCGACAGGGTCAGTGTTGTCAGCCACGTACGCGATTTTAGCCACCCCCCTTTCAAGGGCTTTCGTGGTTTCATTGGTGCCTCTTTTAACCTTACCAGTTTTAGAGGCGATCCTAAGCAGTTCTAAAGCCTCCTCAACAAGCTCTTTACTCGGCTCGTAGTCCGCCGTCTTAACCTTAACCATTTCCGTTAAGCACCTCTACCCTTCCACAGCGGGGACAGAGGGGTATAAAAACTTAAACTTGAAGCTCTTTCTAAGGATGGGAGAAAATCAGGTTGACAGTGCTTTTCGAAACTGCCTCCACCCTGCAGAATCCGAATCGAACCAGCTGAATAACCCTGCCTGGGTCAAGCTGTGTTAAAGGAGACTCGCCCAAGCCCTCGGTAAGGCTGGCGTCAGGCATGATGACTCTTGTTTCAACAGCGTCACCGGGTAGAACCCACTGGATGAGTTTCACCCCAGAGGATTTCTCAGGAACCTCCAGACCCTTGAAAAAGGCTTTAACTTTCTTATTACGCAGGTCAAGAGCTTCAACCTCAACGTTGAAAAGAGACATTAGCCTAAGCCTTGAACCCGGAGCCAGGTTCTCAACGTCTTCCGATGAAACAATCAGCCTAGCCTCCCCGTTGGAAGGTTTTAAAACAATGAGTCTGGATCCAAGCTCGGGCCTGCTCGGATGTCTCAGAAGCCTCGCCTCAACCTGCTGGGGAATGTTTCTGACAACCATCGTGAACGGGTTTTTCACGAAGTAGTATCGCTCCGCCTCCCAGTCTACAGCCTCCCTGTTGTACGCGTAAAGATTCTCCCATTTAACGGTTGACTCAGCTATGTTCAAGCCCATTTCAAGCACAATCCTCCTCACCACCTCAGGCTTGAATCCTCTTCTCCTTAAAGCCTTAAGCGTGCCGAGTCTAGGATCGTCCAGCCCGGTGTAAGCACCCTCCGCCAGACCCTTCATTATCCTGGATTTGCTCAACACACTGCCCTCAAGCCTAACCCTGCCTATGTGGACTGAAAGCGGGGGTGGAGAGTCCAAGTATTTGAAGACGTATGATTGACGGACCTCGTTCGTCAAATGCTCCTTACCCCTTATCACGTGGGAAACCTTCATCTCATGATCGTCGATGGCGCAGGACCAGTTGTAGAGCGGCCAGACCCTGAAGCCCGTGACCCTAGGATGCTTTGCAACATCTATCCTTAACGCGGGCCAGTCTCTCACCGCAGGATTAGGATGCTTCATATCGGTCTTGACTCTCACAACAGCCTCACCCGGGTTGAGGCTCCCGTTCAACATCTTCTCCCAGAGGCTTAAGCCTAAATTCGGATCCTGATCCCTATGCGGGCATGGTTCACCCTTCTTTTCGAAAATCCTGAATTCCTCGGGTTTGCAGAGGCAGACGTACGCGAGGCCTCTTTCAATAAACTTTTCAGCATATTCGTAGTATGTTTGAAGCCTGTCAGACTGGTAGTGTATCTCATCGGGATGGATGCCGAGCCACTCCAGGTCTTCAATAATCCAGTTGTAAGCCTCCTTCAACGGAGGCTTGACTGAGGGAGACGTGTCTTCAAACCTTAGAATAAGCTTACCGTTCATCATCTTGGCGTAATAGTTGCAGAGCACAGCCGGCCTAGCGTTGCCAAGCGTAAGAGGCCCGTCTGGATTCGGAGCGAACCTTAAAACAACTTTAGAGAAGCCCTCTGCCCTAGGCAGTGGAGGAACCTCCTGTTTCAACACCTTCCCCGTTCTCTCAACAACCCCTAGCCTCTTAATTAGCTCGGCCTGCTCTTCAAGCGTAAGCCTGTTAACCCTCTCAGTCACCTCCCGGATTAGTGGAATAAGCTCCTTGACGCTGCTTCTTAAACTGGGGTTCATGCCGAGCAGTTTCCCAAGCACCGCCTCAGCCCTAGCCACACCCTTGAAAGCCAAAGCGTTCTCAAGCGCAAGCCTCTCTATCAGGCTGACGAGCTCCTCGCTCATATGATTCTCCTCCCGTTTAGAAGCCTCGCCAGCAGTCCTCTCTGCTCAAGCCATTCAGCCGTCCTACCTCTTACAACAAGCGGTGCTGAGCTGAGCTCCTCAATGCTCCTAGCGCCGGCAAGGAACATTGTGAACCTTAAGGCAAGCTCAAATGATTTAACCAGTCTCCTAGCCTCCTCAACACCGCCCTTCGAGAAGGAAACCAGGAACGGCATAGCCATACCAGTGCAGCTAGCCCCGAGGGCGATGGCTTTCGCAGCGTCAACACCAGTCCTAACGCCTCCGCTCGCTATAACTCTCAGGCTGCGCGTTGACATTTTTGATTCAACAATGCTGACGGCTGTTGGAACACCCCAGTCCCAAAAAGCCTTGCCCAGCAGAGAAGCCTTGCTCCCACTTCTCCTTGAACGATAGTATTCTACAGCGTACCAGCTTGTCCCTCCGACACCGGCTACGTCAACCCATTTAACGCCCCAGGACTCTGCGAGCCTAGCAGCCTCCCCGCTGAAGCCGGCGCCAGTCTCCTTGAGGCAAAGCCTCTCCCCCAGCCTCCCGGATAGTTCAGCCACATGGTTACCAACTCCTTTGAAACAAGTTTCCCCCTCAGGCATAACAAGCTCCTGAAGCTTGTTGAAATGTATGGCCAGCGCGTCAGCCCCAACGATCTCCATTGTTTTCAAAGCATACTCTGAGCCGTGTTTAGCAACTTGGGCGGCACCTATGTTCGAAATCACCAGCGTCCCCGGAGCCCTTTCCCTGACTACTGAATAAGTGTCTGCAAGACTAGGATCCTCCATCGCAGCCCTGACGCTTCCAACACCGATCCCTATTCCTTCGGCTTCAGCAACCTCAGCCAGACCCATGTTTATTCTTTTAGCCTCCTTTGTCCCCCCGGTTAAAGCCTCTATTATAAGCGGCAGCCTAAGCCTCTTACCCATGACTGTAACACTGGTTTCTACATCGCTCACATCAATCTCGCAGACAGCGTTGTGAATAAGCTCAACATCCTCGAACCCCGCGGAAACCCTGGAGGAAACATCCTTCTCCAAGGCTATTCGAATATGCTCAGCCTTCCTGCTCTCGGTTGCCACGGCTTAAGGATTCTTCGAGAGTTTTTAACTCTGTTGCCAGCATGGTTTAACCAACCGCTGAAGTTAGCCAAATATACGTGGAATAATGGGGTTATATGAATGCTGTTAACCCCGACTCCAAGAGTAAACTGTTTCTCGACCGGGTGGCGAGTAGAGATTCTGCGACTTTTTTATCACCCGGATTCACTGTCTCCACAAGAGATTCTATAAAGGATGTGAAACGGTTTTTCTACTCTAATTCCTCCGTGTAAACTCCTTTTTCAACCGTTCTAAGGATCATCGTGGAAGCATTCAGATTGCGCAACGCTTCCTCAACGGCGTTCAACGAGCCCTCATCAACCAGTGTAAGGACGCATCCTCCACCGCCTCCGCCAGTAAGCTTAGCACCATACGCGCCGGCTGAAATGCTTGTCCACACCAGGGAGTCGAGCCTACTGTTTGAGACGCCCATTAGGGAGAGGAGAAGATGGTTTAACGTAATTAGCCTGCCTGCTTCAACCATGTCAGTCTGAAGGAGGCGGCTTATCTTGATTGTGACATCACTTATGGAAGACATAATTATGTTGAAGAGATCCGGTTCCCTCTCCTTGAGGGACGCTACTTTGAGAATCATGTCCTTCGTACTCCGCTCCAAGCCTGAGTCAGCCAGCAGGAATACGCCTTGGCCTGCCTCAAGCTTCTCAATCCCCTTGTCTTTAACGAACAGGATTAAGCCACCCCAGAGTGCTGCCGCCACGTCTACGCCGCTCGGATTAACGTGCGCAACCTTTTCACCCTCCATCGCGAGGCTAAAAACTTTTTCGTCAAAAGGCTTCTCGTAAACCAGTTTGAGCAGAGCATTGGCCAATGCGACAGATAATGAGGCTGAAGAACCCATTCCAGAAGCAGGGGGAATGTCTGAGCTTATGCGGATCCTGAGCCTACCTTTAAAACCTTCTGAATCCCGGAATACGTCTATGATTCTCGCGAAAGGCTTCAGCTGGCTTGGGCCTGAGAAAGCTCTGCCTATCATCTTCGCAAACCCATACTTGTCTGAGAATATTTCGTGGGCACCGATCTCGTTGAAAGCTTCAACAGAAACCTTCGAGTAAACGTTTACAGCAGCCACTAGGGCGGGGTGGCCATATACTACGGAGTGCTCGCCGGAAATGATTACTTTCCCAGGAGCCTTGCAGACTATTTTCAACAGTGTTCACTTGTAGAAGGCTATTGAAGCGTAACCGACCACACCACCGTAATCGCCTGAAATCTCTCCGCTATTATAGTATTTTAACAAGGCGGATTTAGAGCACCCCATCTCCTTCACGCATGAGACTAGCGCTATAACTGGACCTAGGCCGCAGAGTGACTCATAATTGACGGCGACGGAGTGAATCAGCTTCTCGTCCAGCGACTCTATTGCTCTGATGGTCTTCATATCGTTCTCCTCTGCCTCCCCTGCTGGAACGTAATGGCTCATGTCCGAGCTGGCGATAACGATGGCCTTCTTCCCTTCAAGAGCCTTGGATAATGCTTTTCCAAGCCTAATGTTCCTTTCAAGGTTGAAATCGTGTATTATTATTGGGATGAGCTTGAACGAGCCTCCGTAGACAAGCTGGAGGAATGGGAGCTGTATTTCAACAGAGTGTTCGAAAGCATGCGCGTGAAAATTATCCTCGATGAAGGGCACTGAGCTGAGCAGCAGGCTTACCGTCTGCCTGTCGACCTCCACGTCACCGAGCGGAGTACGCCAAACACCTTCGCTCATAGTGGCGAAGCCCGTGGAAGCCATATGGTGGTCGGGCCCCATCACCACCAGCGTTTCCCTAGGACCATGGGTAGCAGCCTCGCCGTATGCCCATGTGGCAGCCATACCTGAGTAAACGTATCCGGCATGTGGAACCATGAGGCCGAGCAAGCGGGGATCGTACTCTCCGAGAACCGGGAGGCTTCCGTATCCCAGTCTCCCCTTGAAAAGACTTTGAAGCTGCTCTAGGAGTCTCTCCCTAGTACCCTCGTACCAGCTTCCAGCGTACGCTGGCTTTCTAACCCTAGCCATGCTAGACTGTCCCCGCAGCCTCCTCAATCTGGGTCTCGAAAGCGTGAAAGTTTTCACTCATGCTTTCAGTCGGAGAGAGCACTCCCTTGTTCCTGAGAACCTCTCTTGTCAGCAGCCAGAATACTAGGGCTAGGGAGCTGCGCCCCTTGTTGTTGGCGGGAATTATAAGGTCTATGTAGGAGCAGGAGTCATCGGTGTCACATATGCCTATCACGGGTATTCCGACGAGTGTTGCTTCTCGAATAGCCTTCTCGTCAACCTTAGGGTCTGAAACAAGAATTATCTTCGGAGAAATATAGCCTTCATACTTCGGGTTAGAGAAGATGCCCGGCGGAAACCTTTCCACAATAGGCTTGAAACCAGTGTACTCGCACATTTTAAGGACCGGTGTTCTCCCATACTCTTTCCCGGATACTATTATCACGTCACTCGGCTCATACCTGGAAAGCCCCTTTCCGGCAACCCTAATCTTCTCATCGGTTTGAGCAATCTCAATCAGGTTCAGCCCGTCAGGCCTAGTGAACCTTACGAAGCGCCTCATGCAGACAGTGCAAACCTTTGTTCCTATATGGACACCTGCAGCAATATACTCCGTCCTCAGAATCAACAGTCCTTCCCCGCTCCTCTCACTCGTGCTCATTGCCTGTAATCCTCCCCCAGCGATAATCCTCGGGAGTATGAAAGCAGCTCGTCGATATAATCAACATGAGAAATAAACATTCGCCTACAACAGATCCTTGTAACGTTGAGAGAGTCGAGCACCTGCTTGGGATCCTCGCCTGAAGCAACCCTACTCTGGTATTCCTCCCACAAGTGGCCTATTACCTTGCCACACGTGAAACATCTAACTGGAAACATCAAGCCATAGTCACCTACCTGTAGGACTTCTGGAACCTCCTTCTAGCACCTGGTCCTCCAAATTTCTTAGGCTCCTTTCTCCTGGGATCTCCAGAGAGGAGATGCCTGTCGAAGCTTCTGAAAATGTTTCTAACAGTGGAGCTCCTCGTCCACTGAGTAATACCTCTGGCTAAAGCCTGCATAACCGCCCTGGCCTGCGAAGCATGACCCCCGCCTTCAACCTTAACCTCGACGTCAACATCCTTAAACTGTTCAGGGAGAAGTTTCAAAGGCGTTAAGGCGAGCATCCTGTAGGGATCGTAAAGCCAGTTTTCAGCAGGGTAACCGTTTATCGTAACGCGCCCGGAACCCTGCTTAACAACAGCCCTAGCCACTGAGCTCTTGACGGAACCAGTTACAACAAGGGGCAGTTTCCTGGGGGTGGGCAAACCTAGTCAGCCTCCGGAACGCTGAAAAACCCTTTCAAGTCTGAAAGGGTGAAAGAGCTTCTCCCAAGCCTAGAGGCGTCAGCATCCTTAAACCTCACAGCCTCACCCTTAACACTACTTGGCCAGCCGCAGTAGACTCTGAGCCTTCTAAACGCCTTCATCCCCTTAGGCTTATCCATTGGAAGCATGCTTTTTACAACGCTCCTAACATAGGTCACCGGGTTCCTAGGATGCCTCGGCGTATGCTTAGGGTTCCTAACGCTCTTCACCTCCAGGAAGCCCACGTACTCCCTGATGAAGCTGTCCTTTCTCCCAGATACTCTTGTCTTCTCAGCGTTAACCACATAAACCCTGTAGCCTTCGAGAAGCCTTTTAGCTATGATTGAACACATTCTTCCTAGAACCTGGTTGGTTGCGTCAACCACGAGAATCCTTTCAGACAATTATTTTCACCCCCGAGCCCTTCTGTTCAACCTCTGCAAACTCGTCCAGCCGCATAACCTTGCATCCGGCTGACCTAAGCTTATCTAGCGCGGCCGAGGAGAAGGAGAGGGCGGCAACCGTGACGCTATGGTTGATCTCCCCCTTGCCTAGGACTTTCCCAGGAACCACTACACGGTCACCCTGCTGGGTTAAACGCGAAATCTTACCCACGTTTACCTCAGCCATCCTGCTCCTAGGCCTGGACAGAAGGCTCTCAACCCTTCTCCAGAACCTGGAGTCACCTGCTGCCTTCCTCACCGAAATCAACACCCTCCTCACAGCCACGCTTCTCTTCAACCTCAGGAAGCGTGAGAGAATCCAGAAGCGTTTTAAACTTATCTCTCAAAATATCAAGAGCCTGCCTGAAAACCTCTATTGAGGGTAGAGAACCCGTTGATTCAAGCCTGAAAACGAAAGCATCCGGGGAATCCGTGAAGCTGTACGTGGCCAGGGAGGCGGGCTGCCATTTAGCATGCATCTTACCCCTTCCTAGCCTAGCTAACGCCTCCAGCCTGAGCTTCCCACCTGGGGGTAGCTTAGTTATAGGAATATTGCCGTAGACAGGGTAAACATCCTCATCCCTGCAGACAAGATGCTTAGAGTAAACCGTCAAAGGCGAGTCGCCGGCTGAAACATCTATGCTCAGCGTGGTGAAACACTTCTCGCTAGAGCCCTGCAGGCACTCCGGGGAATCCATCGGAAGATATTTCCCAGGCGGGGTTCTCAAGGGTATCAGACCAAGCCTGTTTGAAAGGACCTCGTCGAACATCGGGCTCGAGTTTTCAAAGATGAAGACCTCGTGAACCGCCAGCGTAGGAACCTCTTCAAGAATAGTCCTTCTTATCGCGTTTACAAGCGCCTCTGAGCATCCTTCTAGCCTAGCCTCTAGATAATCGTCGCTCAGCTTAAGTATCTTTACATCCATATTAACGTGCTATTTTCCCGAGAAGGTATTTAAGGGTTAGCTTTTCCACTGTCATGGGCCGCTAGGCGCTGAAGCACTTGGAGAACGCTTATTAACCTCCTTAAGCAGGATGGCCGCGTGAGCACTGAACAGGGGAAGTATGCAGTCGTACGAATATACTCCTCCAGCAACAATACTATAGTGCATGCTACGGATCCAAGCGGCGCCTCAACACTCGCAATATCCGCAGCAGGCCAGCATGTTAAGGCTGACAGGCTTGGAGGCAGCCCTTATGGCGCGATGATGGCTGCAAACGCTGTGGCTGGAGCCTTGAAGAAGCTTGGAATAACAAGCATTAAGGTAAGGGTCAGGGCTCCGGGGGGCATAAAGTCTAGAACCCCTGGGCAGGGGGCTCAGGCAGCTATAAGAGCGTTAACAAGGGCTGGCCTAAGGATAATAGCGATAGAGGATGTAACACCAATTCCAACCGACGGGACTAGGAAACCCGGAGGCAGAAGGGGGAGAAGATTCTAGCCTTTTAAGACAGGGTTTAACCTACACTGGTAAATCCATTCTCCACCTGCTTTACCCAGTTTTCGAAAATATTCTTCCTGCAAACCTTTAACAGCAAGACAAGCGAGGCTCGGTTGCTTCACCCAGCATCATAATGCACGCCCAGCCTTACCTATCCTACTATGGTCTATTCAAAACCATCTGTTTAGACCGCTTGGTTAAGCGAGCTTCGTGGTAACTTTTACCAACCTTGCCCTCATATCACAGGCAGGCCTCTTCAAGCCCCGAGAGAAAACTAAGCTGCCTTGGCCTCTTCGACTGTCTTAACCCTTACGAGGGGCTCTTCCTCTCTAGTGACGAAGTACCCTGGGGATCTTACAATCTGGTCGCCTATCATGATCTTGCCGTGAACTATAGCCTGCCTAGCGCTGTGAATAGTCTTTGCAAAACCTTTCCTGTAGACGATTGTTTGAAGCCTCCTTTCAAGAATGTTTGAAACAGTAAGTGAGAGAACATCGTCAAGCTTCGCGTCTTTGCCGACCAGGCCAAGCCTGTAGAGCCTTGAAATAAGCTCCGACTCCCTCTTAACCCTTTCCTCGCCCGTCAGGCTCAGGTAGGAGCGGGCTGAAGCCCTAACACCCCTCAGGAAGGATGCGGCCCTCCAAAGCTCCCTCTTGTTCCTTAAACCATACTCCCCCACGAGTATAAGCTCCTCCGTCAGACGCTCTTTAACCCATGGGTGCTTCGGATGCAGGATTTTGCTTCTAATCTTACGCGGATCACCCATTCCTCATCACTTTTTCTCGCTTCCAGAAGACTTCAAAGCAGCCTTTGAAAAACCAACCGGCCCACCGGTCCTGCCGGTTGTCCTAGTCCTCTGACCCCTTACCTTTAAGCCGAGCGAGTGTCTAACACCCTTCCAAGACTTAATCCTCATCATCCTCTCAATATCCATCTTCTGAGCCAATTCCAAGTCGGACGTTATCAGATGCTTATCCTCACCAGTTATAGGATCCTTCCTCCTGTTAAGCATCCAAGCCGGCATTTCCAGAGACCTGGGATTGTTTAGCGCAGCCTCTATTTTCGCAACATCCTCATCAGACAAGTAGCCCAGCCTAGTGTCCATGGGTATGTTTAGAGCTATGCATAACGCCCTAGCCGTAGACCAACCTACGCCTTTAACTAGCGAGAGGCCGTCCAATACCTTTCTCTTCCCATCGCAGTCCACTCCGGCGATCCGCACTATCTCCTTAAACTCCCTGTTGCTCATAAGCAGACCTGACGAGGCTTTGGAGAAAGCTGGTTATAAACATTATTCCCAGGCAACATTGAAAAAGGAGGGTTAAACCCGGTAACGAGGGTTTTTCACTTTAGAAGGTTGGAACCAGTGTTCTCTCCCAGTGATTAGCCGTGTGGAAACTGGTTGCTGAACAGCTTTACATACTTTATCCTTTAGACGAGTGGCCTCCTATTCCTTCTCACCTTCTCTACAAACTCTTTGCAGAATCTTTCCTTCTCCTTGGAGTCAAATTCACACATTAAGTGTGCAGCGTGAACCACGTCAGCCCTCCTCACCGTCTCGTTGAAGACTTGCTCTTCAGACATATCCTTAGGGTTAAAGACTAAGGTGAAAAACGTGCTACGCCCTGGATTCAGCTCAAACTCAACATCTACCCAGTATTTTTTTCCTTTATTCTTCTGGCCACTTCTTTTCCCCAGTACAAGGGTAGGAATAAAGCCACCATAGGGTCTTCTCAAATACTTCTACCACTTCCCGTTGACTAGGTCGTTAAGTATTTCATCCAGCATCTACTCTGGGGAGAGACGGGAATATTTTTGGAAGGAATCCATCTTCCTGAAGTATTCTATTGAATCTACGAAACGCTTCTTAAGCTCTGAGTTTATCATCACCGTTAATAATCATGAATTCAGCTTTTAAGCATAACTTTTTAATTTCATGTAAAAGCTTAGTTCTTCTCCCCAATATGTTTGTGCAGAAAAGATTATGTGAAGCCGAGGTATTAGAATACGTAAGATTCAATATCCTTCTTTATCTGGTGCGCAGAGGATTAAACAAACAATGAAACTATGAAGAATGAAGATTAGAGGTGTGATTGGGAAGAAAAGACAGATAAAAGCAGAAAAGGGTCAGAAGAAATAAGGTCGCATTATTCTCCAAGGTGGAGGGCCCGGAAATGGTATCGTGAAATCGATTGATCTCTTCTTGTGTTCAGATCCTATCACCGTTAAAAATGTAAACCAGCACTTTTAAACATAAACCGCTTCTAAAACTTAGAAACACCCCTTATAAGTACAATGGTGAAAACTTTTTAAGATGAGCATGCCTC
>JAFNIQ010000009.1 GCA_017601395.1 Candidatus Brockarchaeota archaeon | reverse complement strand
ATTTCATGCGACGGCATCGACAAGCCTGTCTACGTCTGGCACAGGAGGTATGAGAGCCTCCCTTCGAACCTGAGGATCGCGGACAAGGGTTATTTCAACGACTTCATAATTAAGCTCGCGCACTTCGCCGGGAAGCATATTAGCGCAGCCTTCCCGATTGTCGACGCGATGCTCCCAGGCAGGCATAGGCTTGCAGCAACCTACGGGGACGAGGTTTCAACCTTCGGCTCAACCTTCACCATAAGGAAGTTCAGGGAGGAGCCTTTCAGCATCATCGACCTTATTAAGCTGGGCACGATAAGCCCGTCTCTCGCAGCCTACTTCTGGTTCATCCTCGACAACAGGCTGACCGTCATGGTCATAGGTGGAACGGGCGCGGGTAAAACCTCCTTCCTGAACGCTTTAACCAATCTTTTCAAGCCTGGTCTTAAGATCGTCACGGTTGAGGAGACGGCTGAGCTGAACATTCCGCACGACAACTGGGTCCAGTTCGTAACAAGGGAGAGCTATGGTCTTGGAACCTCCAAGATAGGCGAGATAACAATGTTCGACCTCGTCAAGACTTCTCTAAGGTATAGGCCTGACTACCTGATCGTCGGAGAGATAAGGGGTGCCGAAGCATTCGTGCTTTTCCAAGCCATGGCCAGCGTTTCGCGCGACACCCCGGTCCTTGTTAAGAATAGGGAGGGACGTGTGTCCCTGGTCAGAGTGGGTGATTTCGTAGACGGGTTTTACGAGGAAGGGGAGGAGCGGATCCCGAAGCATGTTGAAGGATACTGGGTGCTTTCCCACGCTGGTTTCAAACCGGTCTGGAAACCGGTGCGATACGTGCTGAGGCACAGTGCCGGGGAGGTTTACGAGGTTAAGTATGAAAGCGGCGGGAGACTGCTGGCCACCGGCAGCCACAGCGTCTTCACCCTTGACCCTGAGACTCTCGATGTTAGGGAGGAGCCTGTTGAACGGCTTAAGCCTGGGGATTACCTGGTTACGTTCACGGGGGGAGGTGGGGACGATTATCGCGTCATCAACGGGGTTGAGATGCTCAGCGGGATTGAAGACGTTTACGCCGACAACCTGCCGGCAGGCCTGAAGCAGCTTACTGGAGGAAGGAACCCTGTGCTGCTAAGCGTTCTCGCCAGGCTGGACGCTGAGGAAGAGGAGCTGGAAAGAGTCGTCTTGCATCGTCCACACGGGCATGCACTGCCCGCTCTGGTTCGTGTCGACGAGAACCTGGCATTCGTGTTCGGCGCCTACGTGGCTGAAGGATGTGTTAAGCGGGGCAGGGGTAAGAGACTATGCTTCACGTTCGGCAAGGGTGAAGCAGATATGGCTAACAGGGTTGTGGAGACCCTGGCTGAGAGGTTCGGCGTCAAACCCTCGGTAGACGACCGTGGAAAACACCTTATCTACGAGTTTAACCACACGCTTCTCGCGGAGCTGTTTGAAAAGCTGCTGGGGGCACGCTTAAGGGAGAAACGAATCCCTTCGCAGCTCTGGTCTTCTCCAAGCAGTGTTGTGCGAGCGTTCTTCGAAGGGCTGCGTGCAGAAGCCCGGAGAACCGTTAGGAAACGTGGAATCCAGTATTCGACGGCTAACGAGTGGCTAGCATACCAGCTTACGTGGCTCGCCAGGCTGGCCGGCTTCTACTCGAGCCTACGGTGCGAACGCGGTACGGGTAGGAACTCTGGCAGGACATATTGGAACGTGATCGTCTACCTTGATCACAGGTATAGGAAGCCGAACCCGGCTGAGAGGATTCCCGTGAAACCCCTCTTGAAGCTGATTGGAATCGCGAAGCCAACATCGATGCCGTTCAGGCTAACATACGTCAGGAAAAGGGAATTCGTAACGAGGAGAAAGGCGCTGGAGATACTGGAGTGGGTTAGGGCGAAGGGTCGCCTGACTCCTGAAGCACTCAAGTACTTAAGGATGCTGGAGAAGCTGATTGAGGGTCAGCTCGCCGTCGTGAAGGTAAAGAGCATACGACGGAGAAACTATAAGGGTTATGTCTATGATCTTTCCGTCCCTGGGACGGAGTCCTTCCTAGGAGGCGGGGTACCCGTTCTCCTGCACAACACTGGCCACGGTGGTCTCAGCACTGTTCACGCTGAGAACATTGACTACGCTATTAAGAGGATGACGAGCCCGCCTATGAACATCGCCGAATCCTATATTCCGCTTATGAACGTAGCATGCTTGGTTGAGAGGGTTGTCCTACCCAAGAAGGCTGGAGTACCCTTCGGGAGAAGGGTTAGACACGTTTGGGAGCTTGACCCCGAGGGCAACAGGATTACGATTTCACACTGGGACCCGATGGAGGATTTCCACGATGTTGACTTCAGCAGGTCTGTGCACCTCCCCAACGTGTGCAGGAAGATAGGCATGCCTCCAGACTGGTACATAAGGGAGCTGCAGGTGAGGGAGAGCGTCATAAGATGGATGATGGATAATAATGTGACCCACTTCAGGGATGTTGCCAGGGTTGTGACCGAGTTCCACGTTAAGAGGGCTGAGGTGCTTTCAAGACTAAGGTGAATTGTCCTACTGGCCCTGGCTTGAGAATGCTCGCAGCATAGTCTCCATAATACTCCTATCCGTAGGCTCAATCCAGGATGTTAAGAGCAGAGAGATAGATGACCGCATATGGGTGGTTTTCCTCGCCTCAGCGGTAATCCTAAACCTTCCGGGTGTTTTCAACGGTTCCGTTGAGCCAGCCTGGTGGCTTCTCTCCGCAGGCCTCCAGTCAGGCCTCTTCATCCTCCTGTACTACGCTGGTGTCTACGGGGGTGCTGACGCCAAGGGGCTTATGTGCCTCAGCCTAATGTACCCCTCCACGCCGACGGGTTTCCTGATAGACCTGAGCACGGGGAGGCTTCCAGTAGCTTTCTCAACGATGAACAATGCTCTAATGCTCACCGTACTCTACCTGCCGATCAACCTTTTCTGGAACATCTCTGTTAAGCTCAGGGGGGTTGAGCTTTTCAAAGGCCTGGAGAAGGAAAACTTGTTGAGAAGGGCTGCTGCGCTTCTCCTCCTAAGGAAGGTAAGGTTCTCGCAATACTGTGCTGAGAACAGCAGGTTCCTGCTCGCTGAAAGAAGGAGCAGGAGCGGTGTTAGAAGAATCGTTTTCTCGAGAAAGATGGATGAGAAGGCTGAGCAGGGTTTCAAGCCTGACGAGCATGTTTTCACAAGCTTCCTAATGCCCCTGCAAGTCCTACTGCTCCTAGGCCTAGTCGTAAGGCTTTTCTACGGCGATATTCTGCTAGCGCTCTCGCTCCTGGTGGCGAGCCGCCTCGCAAGGTAACTTTTTTGAAAAGCATAAAAACTTCCAAATCCTATGTGACTCGGGTTGAGGCTGTTCGCGTGCTGCGATGTCCACTTGAGGCTGAAACTGCTTGAGGAGGCTTTGAAAACCTCTAGGGATGCTGACCTAGCCGTCTTCCTCGGCGACCTCACGGTTTACGGAAAGGGTTTAGACGCTGCCCTGGAGAAGCTCCGGGCTTTAAACGAGCATGTTCTCGTAATACCCGGCAACAACGAGGCTCCGGGGGAGCTGGAGGAGAAGGCCTCTGCCAGGGGCATTGTTTTCCTTCACGCTAGGAAGACGGTTTTCAAAGGCTTCACCCTCGCCGGAATAGGCGGGAGCCTTCCAACACCCTTCAACACTCCTTTCGAAATCGGCGAGCAGGAGTTTAAACGCGTCCTCTCAGGCTTCAAGGGGCTTGACAGGCTTATCCTGCTCTCTCACACACCACCCTTCAACACCTCCCTGGACATTACTTCCATGGGTGAGCACATCGGATCAGTTGAGCTGAGAAGATTCATAGAGGAGGAGTCTCCGCTAGCGTGCTTATGCGGCCATGTTCACGAGAGGGCTGGCTTGTCTGAAAGGATCGGCGGAACCCTTGTCCTCAACCCTGGGCCCAGGGGGATGCTTATAGAGCTATGAAGATCCTCGTGACGGGGAGGCCGGGGATCGGTAAGACGACGCTTGTCTCAAGGCTTGCCCAGATGCTTAAGGACAGGGGTGTGAGCGTGGGCGGCATGATAACCTACGAGACTAGGGAGAAGCAGGTTAGAACAGGCTTCCTGGTTGAGGATCTGAAAACCGGCTTGAAGGGCCTAATGGCCAGCGTCAACTACAGCTCTGGCCCCAGGGTCGGGAAATACGTTGTAAACCTCGCTGAGATTGAGAGGGTCGGCGTCAAGGCTATTACGGATGCTGTTGAAAGGGATGAGGTTGTCATCATAGATGAGATAGGCCCGATGGAGCTGTACTCAGAATCCTTCAGGAAAGCCGTTTCAGAGGCTTTCGCCTCGGCGAAGAGTGTTGTCGCAACCATCCACTACAGGGCTTCGCAAAGCTCTTTCTGCAGAACCATACTTTCCAGGGAGGATGTTTCAACATTCGTCGTAAACGTGGAGAACAGGAATGTTCTTCCGAAAACAATTCTCGATAAGCTGTACCATAGTCTCCTGGTTAAAAAATGACGTTTAAACAGGGTTTAACCAGTTTAATCCGGGTTTTAGACGTAAAAGTTGAAACGTTGGGGCCCGCAATCTATGCTATCTGTGTTAAAATGGCTTAAACTCCGCTTGAAAAGCTTTTCCAGCTCGTCTCGACTCGAGTCGACGCTTAACCATGAGGCTGGAAACGGGAAACTTTTATAACCTTCTTATCCAGCCTTCTGGTGAAGCCTGATGGTTCAGCAGGATGCTGAGGAGCTTAAAGAGAGAATGATACAGGTGGCTGGCCGCAGGATACTCGCAGGCGGTCCGAAGCCCGTTCTAAAGGAGGGTGAGGAGCACGTTAAAAACACGCTTTCAGTCTGCCCAGAGTGCTACAGGCTTCTCCCCGCGCTTGTCTACGAGAAGGATGGTAAAATCTGGATTAGGAAGAAGTGCCCGGAGCACGGTGAGGTCGAGGACCTTTACTGGGGTGATGCCGCGATGTACAGGAGGGCGATGAGGTATGAGGCTCCTCGGGCAAAGGTTAAGTATGCTTACAAGCAGCTTGAAAACCCCTGCCCGTTCTCATGCGGCATATGCTCAGTCCACACTACTCAGACGGCTCTTGCCAACGTTGTCGTGACGAACAGGTGTAACTTCTCATGCTGGTACTGCCTACCGGGAGACGAGAGGGTTCTTTTTAAGACCGGTGAAGAAATTTTGTTAGAAAGCTTTGAGGAGGCTTCGAAGAACCTTGTCTTCAACCATAAAGCTGAGATGGAAGGCTTCTCCGGTGAATACGCTGTTCCCGAAAATCTGAACGTTCTAACGTTTAATGAGGGTAAGGCTGAATGGACCAGGGTTACAAAAATATTCAGAAGAAGATATGAGGGAAAGATTTTGAGGATTAGGTCGCGGACAGGGCGTGAAGTCAGGGTGACGCCGGAACACATGTTTTTCGTTAATGAGAACGGAGAAATAAACAAAAAGCGAGCTGATCAGCTTGATGGGGGAAGCGAGCTCATCTTACTCTGGAATTTCAACGCCATCAGCAGCCTCGGAGAGACCAACCTCTTAGAAGGGTTTAAAACACTTCCGGGGGAAGACAAGGAGAAAGTCTACGTCAGAAGCGTGGAGGACATCAATGTCCTCCTGTTGAGGAGGAAATACGGGTTGCTTAAGCTCAGGAAGAGCCATTTAGCGAAGCTTGTCGATATTGGTGAAAGGAAGGAGGCTAAGGTAGTGAGGCTTGGAGACTTTTACCTAGATAAGGTGGAGTCTATAGAAGAAGAGCACTACGCTGGCTACGTTTATGATTTAGAGGTTGAGAACGAGGGCCATTCATTCGTAGCGTCAGACGGTTTTCTGCTTAGCAACTGCTTCTTCTTCGCCGAGAGGTCTGGCTACGTGTATGAGCCGACGCTGGAGCAGTACAGGATGATGATGAAGCATTTGAGGAAGCAGTATCCTTACGGTGCTAAGGCTATTCAGCTCACGGGCGGCGAGCCTTTGATGAGGGACGACCTTGCCGACGTCATAAGGATAACGAGGGAGGAGGGCTTCACCCATATTCAACTCAATACTCACGGTGTTTTCTTCGCGCTTGAAGGCGGTGTCGAGCTCGCCAGGAGGCTTAGGCAAGCAGGGGTTAACACGGTCTACCTGAGCTTCGACGGGCTCGACCCGAGGATAAACGTGAAGAACCATTGGGAGATCCCGTATATTTTCGAAAACTTCCGTAAGGCCGGTATGACCAGCGTCGTCCTCGTCCCCACGGTGATAAACGGCTGGAACACTCATGAGCTTGGAAAGATAGTGAGGTTCGCCGCCGTTAACAGCGATATAGTTAGGGGTGTTAACTTTCAACCCGTCTCGTTGGTAGGCCAGATGCCTAGGAGCGAGAGGGATAAGCATAGGATAACCATCCCTGATGTGATAAGGCTCCTGGAGGAGCAGACGAACGGGGAGATAGGTAGAGAAGCCTGGTACCCTGTTCCGTTCACACTCGTGTTGACAACGTTTTTAGAGAAGCTGACCGCTGGGAAGGAGAGGTGGCACATGCCTATTCACCCTGCCTGCGGAATGGCGACCTACGTTTATCTCGACAGGTCTAAAGACGGAATCCACTTCATGCCGATAACGAGCTTCGTCGACGTAGAGGGCCTCTCGGAATACTTGAGGGAGAAGACCGTTGAGATGGAGAAGGGGAGAAGCAGGTACATGGTGATGCTTGAACTAGTCCGTAGACTCGGCCGCTTCATAGATAAGGAGAAACAACCCAAGGACCTCAACCTAGGAAAAATACTGACCAACATAATCCTCAGAAGAAGCTACGGCGCGTTAAGTATATTTCATTATAAATTTAATTATTTAGGTATGATGCATTTTATGGATCCATATAATTATGATGTTGAGAGGGTTATGCGTTGCGGTGTTCACTACGTTACCCCAGACATGAACGTCGTTCCGTTCTGCACGTTCAACGTTCTCCCGGAGCTCTACAGGGATAATGTTCAGAAGGAGTTCTCGGTGAGCCTTGAGGAGTGGAACAAACTTAAGCCCGGGACCGTTGGTGATAAGGCTAAGTATAAGAGGGACGTTAGGAAGCTCGCATCCGGAGAGACATATAAAAAGGCGTATGAGGGTTTTCTCGAGTAGACCCAAGAATAGCATGTTCCTCTCTCCAAAAAACTCCATGAACGTAGCATTATGACGCAGATATGGCCGTATAGGCCTTGATATGCTGAACCGTAGAAAAGCCTACAGGAAGGCTGCGAGGGATTCCTCTAAAACCTAAAAGTTTAAAACTGTTGGCCCGTAGGTTTTTCAAGAATGGTTCTGGTCGGTGAGCAGGCTCCTGACTTCGAGGTTCAAACCACAAGGGGCAGGATCAGGCTTTCAGAGCTCAGGGGCAGATGGGTTCTTCTCCTAACACATCCCTCGAGCTTCAACCCTGTCTGCACGACTGAGATGATCGCCCTGTCCCAGAGGATTGACGACTTCAGGAAGAGCGGGGTCGAGGTTTTCTCGATATGCCCCGAGAGCCTTATGAGCGTAATATCTTGGGTTAGGGATGTTGAGGAGAAATACGGGTTGAAAATAATGTTCCCTGTTGCAGCCGACCCGGATAAGAGGACGGTGGGCCTCTACGGTGCTGCGGACGCTAGGGGAAGCGTTGCGAGAAGCGTTTTCCTCATAGACCCGGAGGGGGTTTTGAGGTTCACAGCCCAGTATCCTGTTGAAATCGGGAGGAACGTGAAGGAGCTCGCTAGGGTTACTAGGGCTGTTCAAACCTCTGTTAAATCAGGCCTCTTGGCTCCTGCGAACTGGGAGCCGGGTGAGCCGATGATTATTCCACCACCCTCAACCGTCGAAGAGGCTGACAAGAGGGTTAGGGACGGGGCTGAACGCTGGTATATTCAGAGGAAACAGGTTTAGACAAGCCTCTTTCTCCTAGCCGTGTTCGAAAGAGCCTCGAACAGTATTCTCGCCGCCGCTGCAGCCGAGGCGCCTCCGGGGTCGAGCAGCGGGTTAAGCTCAACAAGGTCGAGCCCAACTAGTTTCTCGCTTACAGTGTTCTCCAGAAGGTCGAGCAGGATGTTCGTCGGCATTCCGCAGGCCTCCGGATTAGCCACCCCAGGCGCGTAGGCGGGGTCTAGGACGTCAAGGTCTATGCTAACATAAATGCTTCCAGCCTTATCAACAATACTCCTCAGCCCCACGCATGCTTCCTCAGGATTCCTTAGTACTTGCCTCGATGAAAAGAAGGCTTCGCTGCTCGCATACTCAACCTCCTCCCTGCACGCCGCCCTGACGCCCACGTGCACAACCCTGCAAGCCTCCTCCCTTATCCTCCTCATTACTGTCGCGTGGCTAATCCTGACGCCCTCGGGATACTCGTCCCTGTAGTCGAAATGAGCGTCGAAGGAGACTATCGTCTCCGGCCTAAGGCCTCTCGCAGCCCCCAGGGTTACCGTGTGCTCCCCTCCAAGTATTACGGGGATCTTGGAATCCGCATGGATCTCCCTGCATACTTTCTCAACCCTTTTCAAAACCTCGTCAACGTTGAACGTCACTGAAACATCCCCCAGGTCTGAAACCTTAACGTCCTCGAGGTTGACACCGCTTCCAAGGCTTATGGTTTCAACCTCGGCTGAGAAATGCCTTATGCTGGCGGGCCCGAACCTCGAGCCGGGTCTGAAGCTCGTCGTCCCGTCGAAGGGTACTCCCACGACCGCGAACCATGACTCCTCGTAGCTGCGCCTGATCCCGGAGAAGAAATACGGGTTTTCAACCAGGTATAGCCTAGCCTCGTCCAAGCCTGGTTGCAGAGCTTTTTGAAACAGATAAAGGTTCCCTTCCGTGTGGCGGCTTAAAAACCCTTGAGCATTGTTTAAATGGGTGAAACATGGATTTAAGCCAGTGTCTACAGGCATTCTCATGTTTTAAGACGCTTTTCCCAGTAATCCTGCTCTCCCAAGCTGCCCTCCAGGACCTGGAGAAGAGGGAGCTTGACGTTTCAGCATGGCTTCCAATCCTCCTGCTGGGGGTCTCAGCCCTCGCCCTGGAGCTGGCTTCCAGCGTGCTTCTAGAAACCTTTTTCAAGCTGGTTCAAACACTCAGCCTGCTGGGCTTGCTGCTCCTCCTACGCCTCTACGGGCCGGGAGACGCCTTGATAATGGTAGGCGTATGCCTAACCCATGTTTCAACAGCTAGGCCTCTCCTCCAGGGGTGCTTCCTGAAGCTTTTCTACCCGGATTTCAGCCTGACGGTTCTTTTAAACGCCGAATTACTGTCGTTGACGGCGGTTGCTTTAAACCTTCTCCGCAACCTGCACTCAGGGGGCTGTAGAAACCTTCCTAAGGCTGAGCCTTTTCGAAAAAGGTTTGTATGCGCGCTGCTTAAGACAGTAAGCCGGGGTGAAGCCTCAGAAGAGTGTGCCGCCGGCAGCGGTGGATGCGGAGTAGTCTCAGTCAAACAGACTGTTCCAATGGCACTTTTCATTCTCCTCAGCTACGTGGTTACGCTCCTCTTCGGAAGCCTCCTCCCCTTATCGGCTTGAGCAAAGGTTTCAGCGGCTGAGGGTTGAAAACCTTCAAAGCTTAAGGTATGAATACTGCTGCCGCCACGACGGTTGTCCACATGCCGTCCTTATTGCCAACTGCGGACTGGGTTATGCTCATCGTTCTAACCCTGCGGCCGCTTATCTTCCATATCTCCTTCTGCTCATCCCAGCTCTTATCTATGTCGAACGGAACCCCGAGCGTGGAGGCAAGCATGAATGCTGCAAGGTCCTCAGCATAGTCCCCAGCCTTCTTCTCAGTCTGGCCGAAAGAATGGTGTTCGCTCAAATAGCCGTAGCTCTCGTCGTCAAGAGGCTTAGCCATGCCTATTGAAGCCGCTATGAGCCTGTTAGGCTCGTTAGTCTCGTTCTTAGCCAGCACTACGAAGATTATCTGCCCCGGCTTAAGCTTGCTCAACCCCTCTTCTCTGCCTATAACCCTGCATCCCGGCGGTATGATGCTTGAGATCGGGACAAGGTTGAACTGAGCTATGCCCGCGTCCCTGAGAGCTATTTCGAAGGATGCGAGCCTCTCCCTGTGTACGCCTACTCCTTTAGTGAAGAACACTTCCCTCGGCACGAAACCGTATCCTTCCATCCTTTAACTGTTGAAAGAGAAATCGTTAGAAAGGTTTAAGATAAAGTTTTCCCCGGTGCGTACCGTAGAGTCCCGCCGGCTCGGAATGTTGACGACAGGCTGCAGGGCAAGACGGGGCTGGTGAGCCTAAGGTTGACTGCTGAATACTTAGGGCGGCGGGCTGTTGGAAGTGTTGCTTAAAATGGCTGGCGGTAGGATGGAAATGGGGAGGTTCGATCTTCACGTTCATACTTTCTTCTCTAGGGATTCGCTTCTAGACCCGAGGCTGCTTCCTAAGGCGGCTGCTTCAAGGGGGCTCGCCGGCTTTGCTGTGACCGACCATGATTTTTTCGGAGCCCACAGGATGCTGGAGTCAAGCAGCCTCATAGTCGTGCCCGGGATGGAGATAAGGACTTCAGCGGGGGACATAATCGTTCTTTTCATACAGGAGCCAATCCAGTCTAGAGACCCCTTCGAGGTTTACGACCTTGCTAGGGAGCAGGACGGCGTACTTATAGCGGCACACCCCTTCGGCTTCCCGAGGCTTGGCGGCAGCATGGGTGAGGAGGTTACACGGCTTCTAGACGGCGTTGAAGTGGTTAACTCTAGGAATATTTTCAGGGGGCAGAATGAGAAGGCTCTTAGGCTAGCCAGGAGGCTTGGGAAGGCTGAGACAGGGGGGAGTGACGCCCATACTTTGCGCGAGATCGGTAAAGCCTATACTCTTGCAGCCGCCTCCAGCCTCGAGGAGTTGCGAACAGCGATCAGAAGCAGGATGACTAGGGGTGCAGGAGGCTTGAGCAGCCCCACTGTACACTTAGCCAGCTTCTCAGCGAGCATTGTTCGCAAGCTAGCCCGCCAGCCTCGGTTTTTCTAAGCATCGTTCCTGAATATGCTCCTGGGTGTGAGGTCTCTCAAGGATGCGTGGGCCTAGAGGTGAAGCTTGTTAAAGGGTTCCTATCATTAATTGAAAAATAAAAAAAGAGGAGGGGATTTTAAAAGTCGCGTCAACACTTCTTAGTTGTCTTCTTAGTTGTCTTCTTCTTAGCCTTTTTCTTAGCGGCCATCTTCAGTAAATATTATGCAAGCATACACTTAAACTTTTTGTTTTTTAACTTTTTTACCAGCCGCGGCTCAGCCAGCTAAGCCGTCAAGGGTTTCCAGAAACTTCTCCTCCACCCCGACGGGTAGCACTCCTGATGCTGCAACACTGTGCCCGTCTCCAAAACCCCCGTGCTCAGCACAGGCTTCCGGGAGAATTTTTGACAACGGTGGTTTAACACCCTCCTCTATCATCCTCCTAAGTTTCGAAGGCGCTCTCGCCGACACTTTCACATAGTTACTCGAAAGCAGGCCGTAGCCAGGTATCTCCCTCGGAATCTCCATGAACCCGATTAAGTATTTACTTTCGTCGACAATCCTCTGATAGCTTAAGAAGGATGTGAAGCTTCCGAGAACCTTGCTGCCCATTCCCTTGAAAAAGCTGCCGGAGTCGAACCATTGCAGGCTCCTCTTCTCCCCCAGCCCCCTCCTGATTATCGTGGCTAGGAGCGCCTTGTTAGCCCTCCTCCTCTCCTCCTCGAGTTTTTCCGAGAGGCTTAGGGCCTCTGGCGTGAAGCCCTTTAAACAGGCCTCGAGAGCCTTCTCCACGCCTCCCCTGTAGTATCCCACTGAGGCGAGTATCGTGAGGATCTGGGAGGCATTAACCCTTGAGATGCCGAAGCCCTCCGCGACTATCTTAAAGTCTTTCCCCCACTTTTTAACAACACCCTCTTTTAAAGAGTCTTCCAGCGCGATCCTGTTGAAGCCTGCTGGTTCACCAGGTGTTTCAACCGAGCCTATCACCGCCAGGTGGGAAATCCTGCTTAAACCCTTGTCAACCCTCCTGGCGAAAAGATAGGCTACTGTCGAGGCTGAAGCGTCTCTCTCACCCCGGTACCCGTAGAGCTCAGGGTTCAGGTTTAGAACATTGCTTTTCCGCGAAGGCTGAGTATCATGGTGGTCAAGGATGACCGCTAGGCAATCCTTCCCGATGTTCTCCTCTATCTTCCCGACGTGCGCTGAGCCGATGTCGCTTAACACCGTCACACGGTGCTCGGAGAGGGTTTTCACAAGAACCTCTGGGAAAAGCTTGTCTAGGCAGAGGGTTTTAACGTGGAAACCCATTTTCTCAAGCGCTGTTTCAACTATCGCCGCTGAGCAAACCCCGTCGGCCTCGTCGTGGTGGATTAAAACGGCCTCTCCAACCCTGCGCCTAAGCTCCTCAACAGCCTTCGCAAGGCTTGCTTCAAACTGTTCCAAGCCTGCTTATTAGAAGCAGGAGGTGGAAATAAACATTAGAAACGGATATAAGCATACGCGTAGCACTGTTAACGAGGATTCTTGCTGAGCGAGGAGATTGTTAAGGCTGTTGAAAAGGTTAAGCCCAGCATTGTTAACGTGAGCACTGTTAAAATGGTTTACGAGTTTTTCTTCTACGCTTTTCCTGTTCACGGCGTGGGTTCAGGCATAGTTGTCGACGAGGAAGGCCTTTTCCTGACTAATCATCACGTTATAAGGGGTTCAGACCGTATTCAAGCATCCTTCTCCGACGGGCTTATGACGGAGGGCCGGGTTGTAGGAGCCGACCCAAGCCTTGACATAGCCTTGATCAAGGTTGACGATGCGGGCCTTAAGCCTGCTGAGCTGGGCGACTCGGACACTCTTAGGGTTGGCGAGATAGTTATCGCAGTTGGAAACCCGCTCGGCCTCGCTGGCGAGCCGACCGTAACAATGGGTGTTGTAAGCGCTTTAGACAGGCAGATAGTTTCAAGGGATCTTTTCTTCCCAGAGCTTATTCAGACTGATGCTGCGATAAACCCTGGGAACAGCGGCGGGCCCCTGGTCAACCTTAAGGGTGAGGTTGTAGCGGTTAACACTGCAGTAATACCTTTCGCCCAGGGTATAAGCTTTGCAATACCCATAAGCTCCATCAAGCCCCTCATCGAATCCTTCAAGAAGTACGGCAGGATGGTTAAGCCTTGGCTCGGCGTTAAGTCGATAGACGTCAACAAGCAGATCGCAAACTATTACTCGCTCGGCGTTGACTACGGGGCGCTCGTCGTGGAGGTTTCTCCGCGGAGCCCTGCTGAGAGAGCCGGCCTGAGGCCTGGGGACGTTGTCACCATGATAGACGGTAAGCCTGTTAAAAGCTCAGCCTCCTTGGTGAGGGAGCTTAGAAGGAAATCCGTAGGCCAGAGGATAGAGCTCCTGATATACAGGGGTTACAGCAGGTATGTTGCTTCACCTGTTCTCGAGGAAGCCGGGTTTCAAACTCTCGGCTAAGCCTCTTCTGAGACTGATTCTACTTGACGGCGAGCTCCTGCATAAGGGTCTGAACAGCCTTCTTGCTTAGCTCCCTGGCAGCCTGGTCGAGAGTAACGTATTTCAAAGCCTCCTTCGGGCAGTATTCGACGCACCTCGGGTAGCCGTGTTTCTCACAGTAATCGCAGATAATGATCTTCCTCTTGTCGAGATGAAGCCTTATGACTCCGAAGGGGCATGTTTCAACACACCAGCCGCACCCGTTACACTTGTTCTCGTCTACAACTATGATTCCGCTGGGCTTCTGCGTTAAAGCGTCCCTCGGGCATGCTTTGACGCAGGGAGGGTCCTCGCACTTCCTGCACGTTACAGCCAGGTTTAGGAAGGGCTCTATCCTTACAACCCTTATCCTGGACTTCTTAATGTTTAAAACGCCCTCGCTTGCGAAAGAGCATATGTATTCGCATATCCTGCACCCGTTGCACTTGTCAGGGTCGCAGACAATTATCTTCCTAAGCCTCGACTCCAACCTCCTCCGCCTCCTTGGTTAAGCCGAGCTCTAAAAGCTTGCTTTTCAAAGGCACTCCGTCCCTGTTCCAGCCTCTGCACTCGTAGTAGCCGTCTAAAGCCTCGTCGTACTCCTCCCTCCTTATAACCGCCCCCTTAACGATGTCGTCGGGCAACGGGTCTTCGAAAGCCCTTGGAGGCGGGTAGTCGTCCTTCCTCGTCACGCCACACTTAACGTTGAAGCATCTCGCAACATTATGTATTCTCTCCCCTGCCTTCAGGATCTGCTCGCCAGTCATGCTTAAGCCTGTTACAAGCGTGTAGAGCTTCGCAAGCTCGTCCATGGATTTGAAGACTCCTCTGGTGAACTTGCATATTATCAGGGAGTCTATCACCGCATACTGGTTTTCACCGTCGTAAACTATCTTCCCCCTGCTTTTATCGAGCCTAAGCCTGTCAACCTTGCCTTTAACATCAACCTGGTATGAGCCCGACCTAAGGTAGTCCGCACCCCTGTTTGAGACGGCGAAGCCCAGGGTTGATGTTTGGAGCGACCTTAACTCGTATGCAGCCCACTCAAGCCCTTTACAATGCACAGCGAACCTTTCAGAGCCCTTCCCAACTATTTGAGACGCCCTCCTGACCCCCTCGCTGAGCAGCATTCCAAGCCTACCCTCTTTAAGACACATTCTCCTAAGGGCTTCGAGCAGGGCCTCGTTGCTGCCGAACCTGAGCTCAACGCCGTCAGTGTCATCCTTCGTCAGGATGCCCTTTTCGAAACACTCCATGGCCCATCCAATCACGTTGCCCGCGGAAATCGTGTCGACTCCAAGCGTGTCGCAAATCTCAACAGCCTTTGTTATAGTGTCTAGGCTACGTATGCCGCAGTTGGGGCCAAGCAGCTCTAGGCTCTCGTAGTCGACGCTTGAAACCGTGCCGGCGTAATCCTCCCTAGCCTGGTTAACATGGTCGCAAGCTATGGGGCATCCTGCGCATGCGACTATCTTCTTAACGTGTGTTTTAAGCATCATCTCCCCGGACACTTCCTCAGCATATTCGAACGTGCCCCTCTGGAAATTGTATGACGGCAAGCATCCCAGCTTGTTGTGCACGAGAATGTTCGCAGGAGTCCCGTAGACCCTGTACTTCTCCGTCGCACTTCCCTGGCAGCGCTCGTTCAACTCAGCTATGAACTTTACGAGGCCCTCTGTATCGAATACTTCAACATCCTTTGTCCCTCGGGCTGCAACCGCCTTAAGGTTTTTAGAGCCCATTACCGCGCCGAGGCCGCATCTGCCGACCTGCCTGTTCCTCTCGTTCGTGATGTTCGCCAGCCTAACCATCCTTTCGCCAGCCGGGCCTATTGAGGCTACTGTGAAAGACTCGTCTCCAAGCTCCTCCTTGATCATCTCCTCGGTCTCCCAGGTTGTCCTGCCCCAGATGCTGGAAGCGCTTCTAAGCTCAATATTCTCATCGTCGATAGTAAGGTAGACGGGTTTCTCAGACCTGCCTGTGAAAACAACACCATCCCAGCCTGCGCTCTTAAACTCTGACGCGAATAGGCCTGAGGAGATTCCAAACCCGAAAATACCGGTCAGGGGGGATTTCGCGAAAACAGCATACTTGTTACCGGCTGTCGAGATCGTCCCTGCTAACGGGCCGGTCCACCAGATTAAAACGTTCTCGGGTGAAAACGGGTCTACCTCCGCTGGCTTAGGCATCATGTCGTAAAGCGTCCTCGCCCCAAACCCGTAGCCACCTATGTAGTTTAGGGCGAAAGACTCGTCAACCCTGCCTACGGATGTCTTGCCCCTAGTCAGGTCTATAATCAAGTATTTCCCAGCGTAGCCCTTCAACCCTATCCTCCTCCAGCTACTGAGGGTGCTAGGACAATCCTGTCCCCAGGCTTAATAAATTGCTCGCTCATCCTAGTTAGGTCGACAACCCTTCCGTTAACTATTATCAGGGAAGACTCCTCCATTGGCTTGCCGTCAGGTCCTATGAACTCTGAGCGTAGATCAACCCCAATAGCCCTACCAAGCTCAGTGACGATTTCAAGTAGACTCGTCCCTGGCTCAATACTGATCCTCATGCTTCTCCTTTTGAAGAGCTCGCGGAACCTTCCCACAAGCTCCAGCTCAACCTCGTTCAAAGCACCAGTCAAAATATTCATGAAGGGCACGATATAAGACTTTCCGAGGGCTTTAACTAGTCGTTTACCGTTTCAAAAAGTTTTTCTACAGCGCTGGTGAGTCTTCCCCCGGCTAATTGGCGGTAAGGCTGTCCGAGGATGCTTCTCTGCTAACCGTTGAGAGGCGTTTCTACACTGATTACGTCCGTCTAACCCTGGAAAGGGGCAAGTGTATTTTCTGCGACGTGTGCATCAGGGTCTGCCCTAAAAATGCGATCAGGCTTGCGAGAAAGGAGGATGGCTCGCTAACGCTTAAAATAAGTGAGGAGTGTAGCCTATGCGGCGCATGCGAACCATTCTGCCCAACTAGTGCGATAACCATGACGGTTAACGGTAAGCGTTTTAACCCACTGGTTTCCTCAGGAGGCTTCCCCCTCCCCTTGCCTAAGATCAGGGTTGACCAATCGAAATGCAGGAGCGATTGCTTCGAATGCTCCAAAGCCTGTCCAACCGGCGCGCTGAAGATAGACTCTGCGCACAACCTTAGGGTTGACGAGGAGAAGTGTTTAAGATGCCCATGGTGCGAAGACGCCTGCCCCGAGAAAGCGGTAAAGGTAAACCCTTTGTTCGAGGGAACAGTATTTATAGATGAGTCTAAGTGTGAGGAGAAGTGCGACGCCTGCGTGGAAGCCTGTCCGACGAAAGCCATCTCTAAAACCAGCGGGGTAATAAGCGTCAACCCCAGGTACTGCATACTGTGCAACGCCTGTGTCCATCTGGATGTATGCAGGAATCACGCGATAACCGTGGTCAGGCGGAGGGTCCTTCACGGCGAGGGCTTCTCAGCAGTCTGGGCTAACGCTCTTGAGAACCTTCTGGGCGGGAAAACCTTGGCGAGAGAGCTGGATGCTGAAGGCTACCGTAGGATAAGAAGGCTTATCGAGGAGGCTAGGCTCTGATGAGCGGAGAGCCGAGGATAGGTGTCTTCGTATGCCACTGCGGCAAGAACATCGCGGGCACAGTCGACGTCGTCAAGGTTGCCGAGTATGCTAAGACTCTTCCCAACGTCGTCTACTCTTCTCACAACCTTTACACCTGCTCGGATGCTGGCCAGGCTGAGATAAAGAGGATAATTAAAGAATACGGGCTTAACAGGGTTGTCGTCGCAGCCTGCAGCCCGAAGATGCATGAGCCAACGTTCAGAGCATGCGTCTCGGAAGCAGGTTTAAACCCGTATCTTTTCGAGATGGCTAACATAAGGGAGCACTGCTCCTGGGTACACATGAGTGACCCTGAGGGCGCCACTAGGAAGGCCATCGACCTTGTTAAGATGGCTGTCGCCAAGGCCCGGCTCCTGGAGCCGCTTGAGCCGATAATCGTCCCGGTGGAGAAAACACTGCTAGTGATAGGCGGCGGGCTGGCGGGCATGAGGGCTGCGCTTGACGTTGCGGACGCGGGTTACAGCGTAGTGCTTGTTGAGAAACAAGCTATTCTAGGCGGTAAAGCAAGGCTTCTCGGCAAAACTTTCCCCATGGTGGACTGCACAGCCTGCCTTGTTAACGAGATGATCAACAGGGTTCTCACACACCCCCGCATAAGAGTGCTGACACAATCCGAGGTCGTCGCGGTGGAGGGCTACGTTGGCAACTTCATTGCAACATTAAGAAGGAAACCGTCAAAGGTTTCGGAGGAGTGTGTGGGCTGCGGCAAATGCGTTGAGAAGTGTCCAGTCCAGGTTGAAGAGGAGTTTTCCCACGGGTTTTCAAAAAGGAGGGCGATATACTTGGTTGAGAAGACTCAGGGCACTGTTGCCTGCGATCAAGGCCTTGAGAAAACCCTCCATGTTCACGGGCTTGTCGGAAAACCCTTAGCGGCAGTAATAGACGAGAAGAATTGCACTGGCTGCGGCGAATGCGTAGAAGCATGCCCAGTTAAAGCAATAGACCTTAAAGCACCGGGCGTGGAGGAAGTCTTAAAGGTTGGTGCGATAATTCTCGCAACCGGCTTCGACCTTTTCAATCCCTTAAGGAAGCCAGAGTACGGCTACAGCCGGCTTAGAAATGTTCTGTCAAGCATGGAGCTGGAGAGAATGCTCACACCCGACGGCCCCACGCGGGGAAGACTGGTCAGGCCCTCAGACGGGAAACCCGCTGGAAAAACGGCCTTCATACAATGCGTAGGATGTAGGGACGAGCAGACAAACATCTACTGCTCAAGAATATGCTGCATGATAACCCTGAAGCAGGCGCTCCTCGTTAAGAAGAACAATCCTAGCATGGAGGTAACAGTCTACTACATTGACATCAGAGCAGGTGGAAAAGAGTATGAAACAATATTCAGAATGGCGAGAGAAAAGGGAGTAAGATTCATCAGGGGAAGACCCAGCGGAGTCGAGGAAGAAAACGGAATGCTGAAGATACGGGTTGAAGACACTCTAAGCGGAGAAATAATAGAGGATCAATACGACCTCGTAGTCCTAGCAACAGGCATGCAGCCCTCGGAAGGCACAGACAGGCTCGGCGAAATACTCAGAGTACCAAGAGACCAATACGGGTTCTTCATGGAGGCACACATCAAGCTCAAACCCGTTGAAACAGTTGTAAACGGCATATACTTAGCGGGCTCATGCGCAGGCCCAACGGACATACCGATGACGATAGCCAGGGGGCATGCAGCAGCCTCAAAAACACTCATGCTCTTCTCGAAAGACTTCATGGAGCTCGAGCCAATAACAAGCTACGTCGACCCGCTGAAATGCAAAGGCTGCCTAGCATGCACAAAAATGTGCCCCTTCCAAGCCCTAAAACCCATAGAGACGGAAGGAAGAAAAATAATACAGGTCACGCAATCAATGTGCGCAGGATGCGGAACATGCACAGCAGGCTGCCCCTTCAACGCGCTCAACCAACACCACTTTACAGACGAGCAAATATTTGCGCAAATCGACGCAGCCTTGGAAGAACAACCCAAAGAAAAAATTATAAGTTTCTGCTGTAATTGGTGTAGTTATGCCGGATCGGACTTCGCTGGAGTGTCTAGACTTGAATATCCTTCAAGCGTGAGGATAATCAGAGTCATGTGCTCAGGGAGAGTGAGTGAGAAGATGATCCTGAGGGCCTTCGAGAAGGGAGCGGGCATGGTTCTCGTCGCGCCTTGTCACCCTGCAGACTGTCACTACATCAGCGGCAATGAGTGGGCTCGCAGGAGGGTTGAGGCTTTGAAGAAGAAGCTTGGTAAGATGGGGGTTAATCCTGACCGCTTATGGTTCGTCTACGTTTCTGCTGCTGAAGGGAACGTTTATCAAAATACAATTATTAAAATGCATGAATATTTGCAGAAGTTTAAGAGTGGCGAGATGGGCTGGGGCGCTGAGGAGGCTAAGGCGGTAGCCTAGTCAGGGTTTTTAAGACATAATGGGAATGATTTACCGCAGGAGCATCAAAACATAGAGTCCCTATCTGCACCCTTCTATCCTTATATTCACAGATGTATCTACAACTAATAGGCTCCTGACAATATATTTCCCATTTTCTCTTCATTGGGTATGTTTCTATCTTAAATTGCTTATGCTTCATCTCATCATTAAACCTCTCGTTGAAAAAGCTTCTTAATTTTTCGAAAAACTCGCTATTCGTCGTTTCATTTTCCTCCCATGATATCCTTAATTATTTGATCCCCCTTCGTTTTTAACTTCCCCTGTTTCTTTTCTTACCTTGGCTAAGAACTCTCTTTTGAACTCTTTGTATTCTTCGTTTTCATGCGATCTCTTATGCTCATCGTATAGTTTAAACGCCGTGTAAACCGCTTCAACTCTTCTCAATACTTCATCGATTATCTGTTCTTCTGTCATACCTTTTGAGTCAAAGAGTGACATGAAAAGGAGTCGTATCCGGGTTTATATAGTATATCACTTCCGCGGAAAACTTCTTGCTTACCCTCTTAACCACTTCATCTGCCCAGTATGCCGATATAATGAACCAATTATAGGGCTTTTTTTCGATATCTATTTTCGAGGTACTTTTCCCACCTCCTGTTTACCACATCATTAAGTATTTCTTCTTTCTCTTTGTTGAATGCGGCCCATATTTTCTCTTTTTCTTCCTTAATTTTCGCTTCTTTAATTTTAGGTTCGTAAAGTGGATATATCATAAACCAAATTCCATCACCCCAATCATCTACTACGTGGGTTGATACTCCAATCCTTCCATCACTGAATCCGATAATTCCAAAACCTCCATACATAGATGTGTTTATACGCCATTTTTCATCTTTAAAAACAGGGTTGGTATCTAACTCAAAGGGTTTAAACCATCGTTCATTTTTATACTTCTCGTTTAGTATGTCCCTCAACTTCTCAGACAGTTTGCTCATGTTCCTAGCCCTCCTTAATTGAAGAACCCTTCACCGATGCCTTCATCCTAATTTTATGATAATCGTACAATCTTTTTAAAAATCACTCCGATTTTCAGTTTCTATAACATTAGAGTCAGGGAGCTTTTAAGCGAGACTTAGGGAGCAAGTTTTATTTTTTCATCCCAGCATGACTAAAAATAAGATTCCGCAAAGGAAAAACTCTTAATCGTGTGTTTTAAAAATATCTTTGACCAGCCTTTGATCTTTCCAGCATTTCTCTGTGGAACTTTTTGTATCCCTTCTTGAAATCCTCGTCGTAGAGCTTGCGTGTAGCCGAGACTGCCTCAACCCTCTTCTTTATTTCTTCGAACTTGCGTTCCTCATCCATGCCCTTCGAATCGAAGGAGGAGATGAAATATGTTCTCCAGTGGTGGCTTGTCACGTCGATGAAGACTTTAACCTCAACGCCGAACTTCTTGCCGATTTCTTCAGCTATTTTGTCAGCCCATAATAGTCTTGTGAAAACACGTCCGTAGGGCTTCCTAATGTGCTTCTCGATATTCCTCCTATTTATAGGGCTTAAGATTTCGAAGAGGGCCGCCTAACTGGGGGAGGAAGTATTGTTCAACGGGCCCGGTAAGAAGCTGGAGGAAATTGAGAATGCACGTGGGGTCGCAAATTTTTCAGGGGGTCGGATTTTCCAAAAAGGATTCCTAAGCCTTATTAGCTAAGTGAAAATGTTTAAATCGGTTTTTGGCTTACTTGCTGGCTATCACCACGTTTCGGAACTTTAAGGAGGGTGCTGAAACCCCGTAGTCGTACCTCGTATCGTTGCCAACCATGTCTAAACCGTCTTTAAGCATCTCGTAGAAATTGCCCGAGATAACCCCGTTCTTCACGGGCCTAGCTATCTCGCCGTTCTCAACCATGTATGCGTGGGTTATGGTGGCGTTTAAATGCCCGCTTACAGGGTTCGACATCCATTCTCCTATCGTGCTCATCACTAGCACGCCGTTCCTTGTCTCGCTGATGATCTCTTCAAAGGTTGCCTCTCCGGGTTTAAGGTGGAGATGGTGTAGAGAGGGCCTCGGTGCCGTGGAGTAGCCTCTCGACGCGTTGCCAGTGGATTCCCTCCCCTCCCTGTTCGCGGTATAAGTATCGTAGACAAACGCGTTTAGAACACCTTTACCCACTATCGTCAGGTTCCGCGTGGGGAATCCCTCGTCGTCAAAGGGCTTGGAGCCCAGCGTGTTCACGTTGGAACCGAAATCCTCTATAGTGATCTTTTCCGACATTATCTCCATGCCTATCTTTCCGGCTAGGGGTGACCTGCCCTCCTGAACGTTCAAAGCTGAAACCGCTGGGCTAAGCATGACGGGCAGCAGGGAGTCTGAAACCCTGTTGAGCGTCACCACCTCATACTTCCCGTTGGGTATTGAGCCTGCTTTAACGAACTCCCTGGCTCTTGACCCTGCTTCAACACCCGTCTTCCCAGCCTCCAGCCTCCTGAGGCTTCTAGCTATGCTGTATTCAGAGTAGGTGCCTACTTCACCAGCCTCGTCGACCCTCGCATCTATGTAGAGGAACGCCATGGTCTCCCTCCTTGTAACCGGCCCCCCGTAAGTGTTAGCGTAAGTCGCCTCCATGGCTCTGGACGTCAGGAAGCCTCTGATAGGCTTAGCCTCGCTACAGCCCTCCTTAACAGAGTCGAGAAGCTCCCTCGCGATGGGAAGCAGGTCCTCCGGCGTCGCCTCTGCAGTAGCCTTGTCAAAGGTTTCCCCAACATCGCTTGTCCCAATCCTCTCGTTCATCCTCACCCATCTCGGGTCGGGTGGAGAAACCCTTGCTATTGAAACAGCAGACCTTACGGCGCTCTCAACACCTGTTTCGCTTAAATCTTGGGTTCCGACGATGGCTGTAGACTTTCCAACGGCAACCCTGATTCCGAAGGATTTCATCCTAACAGTCTTCGAAGCCTCAACGTCTCCCGCAAGGGTTAACGATGTCTCAGCCGTGCTCAGCAGGAAGGCCTCTGCCTCTGAGGCGCCCAGTTCAACAGCCCTCTTAACAGCCTTCTCAACATTCATCTTTCAACCACCCCCGACGATAAGCTCCCTAATCATCACGTGTGGTCCCCCGTCTCCAACCCTGGCTAGCTGGTTATCCTTACCACAGCCGCCGAAGGCTGAGGTCGTTATCCTCAGGTCTCTCCCAACTGCTTCAACACCCTTGAGCGTTTCAAGTATTGAGCCGGAGATGACTACGCCCCTTACCAGCTCGGCAAGCTCCCCGTTGCGTATAATCCATGAGGGTCCGGCGGAGAAAGTGAATGTTCCGGAGGCGGTGTCAACCTGGCCTCCCGTTGCCCCCCTTCCCAAAATATATACCCCCTCCCCTGCTTCCCTGATAATCTCCTCAAAACCATGATCCCTAGGCGTCATGAAGAAGTTTGTTTGCCTCACGATCGGGAAATGGGTGAAGTCCTGCGCCCTACTGTTCCCTGAAACAGGCAGGTTAAGCATGCCTGCCGTCTCCCTGCCCGTCATGAAGGATTTCAACACGCCGTTTTCAACGACAACAACCCTCCTCTTAATGTTGCCCTCATCGTCAAACGGGACGAAATATCCTCCCTCAGCAAGACCGTCGTCAACTATCGTCACCAAAGGTGAAGCTATCTCGCTTCCAAGCCTTCCGGACAGTATTGAGTCCCCTGAGGAAACAAGGTCTCCCTCGCACGCATGCCCAAAAGCCTCGTGAAGTATTAGGCCAACCATCTCTGGGTCGGCAACAGCCTTAAGCCTACCCGGCGGAGGAAGCGGCGCTTTAACAGCCTCATTAGCCAGCTTGCTGATGCCTAGTGAGAACTCTGCCCAGTTTTTGCCCTCTATGAACTCCCAGCCGGCTACGGCGGACTCTTGGTCGCCAACCCTCTCCATCGCCCCGGCTTTGAAAGCCACGCTCATATGTCCAAGACCAAGCAATGTTGACTCGTATTCCAGGTCCACCCCGTCGCTCGTAACAACATACCTCCAGTCGCGCTGGACACCTAGCCTAGTGACGGCTGACTTTACCCCCTCTAGGCTCAGCCCAGCCTTATTAGCCTCTAGGGTAAGACTGACCTTCTCCTCGTCTGAAACATCCTCGGGTTTTTTCCTACAGTCGGATTTGAAAACTCCTTTGCAAGCCTCTCTCTCGCCAAGCTTCTCCACCTTCCTGGAGACTCTGGCTGCGGATATGGCTTTCTCAACAGCCTCCTTAACGCTTTCACGGTTAAGATCGTTCGTAGACGAGAAGCCGAACCTACCGTTGTAAAACACTCTAATGCCCAGCCCGGCGGAGAAAGTCTTGGAAAACTCTTTCAGAACCCCGTTGTCGATCGTGATCAACTCGTAGTTTGTCCGTTGAGCCCTAGCTTCAACATAGGTCGTGCCAAGTTTTTCAGCTATGTTCAACCCATAGGCTGCAAGCTCCTTCAACATTTCAACTATTTAAAAACTGGTTAAACAGGCTATTAAGTCTTCCTATGGCATCGGCTTGTATCGCTCTAAAGGATATTTCGGTTGCGGGTTCAAGAAGCCTATTTAGACTGGGAAAAATAGTTTTATATCTAGTTCTCCATTCAATAGGACAGGGAGTTGAGCGTTGAGAAGCACCGTGTATGACGGTACTGCTGTTTCAGAGGAGAAGCAGATGGGCTGGGGGAAAGGCTTTAGGGTTTTCTCAATGCTTAGGTCTCGTAGAAAGATGTTGGCTTTGAGCCTCATAATCATTATACTTTTCTCTACCGCAATATACTTTTTAGCAAGTTTTGTAGCAAGGCCCAGTGTAATAGGGATTCTAAAAGTTGAGGGAGCGCTGCTCACCGGGGACCAGGCTGCCCTATATTCGCAGGCGATAATGGAGGCAATGTTAAATGACAGTATAAGAGGGATTGTGCTTAAAGTGGATTCTCCAGGAGGCTATGCCGACCTGGTTGAGCAGGTTTACTTGGATCTTTTAGAGCTGAAAGCTAGGAAACCGCTCGTAGCCTCAATAACAATGGCCCTGTCAGGAGGCTACTATATTTCCGTCGCCTCGGACTACATATATGCGCATCCGAGCGCGACTGTGGGGAACATCGGAGTAATCGGTATCGGTCCCCCAATCCTCGTGCCCTCGGAAACTGTTCTCGAGAGCGGTGTGCATAAGGCAACAGGATTCTCGAGACTACTGTTCTCCTTTAACATGAGCCGGGTTCTTGAAAACTTCGTCAAGGCCGTTGAGCTTGGAAGGGGAAGCAGGCTTAGGCTTCCCCCTAACGTGCTTCGCAGGGGCTCTATATACATGGGGAGCGAGGCTTTGGAAGCCGGGCTCGTCGACGAGCTGGGCTCGGTTGAGAGCGCCCTGAAGAGGGTTGCGCAGGCAGCCGGGGTGACTAAGTATTCCGTAGTGGACCTGGTTGAATCGGTGAAGAGCAGGTTTAAAGCTTGGACCAGCTTAGAGGAGCAGGCTCCCTGGGCTAACCTGACGGTGGATAAGCTTAAAGAGCTTCACCCGCCACCCTCAATCTACTATCTTTACCTTCCTACTAACGCTTCACTCTACTCTTCTTCGGCGGCTGCTCAAAACTTCGGCGAATGGGCTGGCGTGGATGGTGAAAGCCTGGTTCTAGTCGACATGTCTCACGGCAACATGGTTACCTACTGGGACCTTGAGGTTTTAGCTAGGGAGCTTATGCTCAGGAACGCTACAATCTCCCTCGCGACGAGTTGGAGCATGCTGGAGTCTAAGCTTGGTTCTGCTGAAGGAGTGTTAATAGCTGCTCCAACACTGCCCTACTCGGAGGAACAGGTTGAAAGGCTAAGGAGCTTCGTGGAGTCCGGGAAGACACTGGTGATAATGTATGATCCTGCGGAGGAATACGTGAAGATCCCCGACCTGACTTGGCCGGTGAACTCCCTATCCATGGGCTTCGGCATATTCTTCAACAGCGGCTATCTTTACGATGAGAACCAGTTCTTCGGCATGTATAGAAACATATATGTAGAGGGCTTCAGTAATCACACGCTCACCCTGAACATCTCTAGAATAGTTCTCTTCACGTCCACAGGTATTTGTTCAACTGGTAAAGATGTTGCTTGGACTTCTAACACTACTTTCTCATCAGTATCGGAGAAGGCAAAAACGTATGGCGTGATCAGTGTTGTTGAGCTAAAAGGAACTGTTATAGCCATCGGCGACATTACTTTCATGCAGGAGCCCTACTGCTACGTTGAGGACAACCATAGGCTTGTGCAAAACCTAGCCTTAATGCTGACCGGCGGAGGAAAATGAGCGCGCGCTAAAATATAAATTTTCCCCAAATTTTTAAGCGAAAAGGCAGGGATGCTCGATAAAGATAAGCCGGTATCAAAGTCCACGTCGATATGGAGCGATAGCACCATCGTGCTGCATGTTTAGCCTAGGGGAGCTTGGGCTGGTACGTGGGAGAGGGAAAGGAATCCTTGCTCACGCAGCTAGGGCTTATCTCCCTGTTTAGGTCCAGGTGTGCCCCTGCGCTGCTGAATTCTGAATTCTAACTCGTGGCTGAACTCGTTGATTTTCCTCCCGAGCTCCCTCAAATCGGATAGTATATCGTTAAATCTCCTCTCCTCTATGCGGCTTCGGATCCTCTCTAAAGCTTCAAACTGCATCCTCCAGAACTCGTCGAAGTTGAATTTCCAACCCCTAAAAAACTCCTCCTCGGTAACGTTCATCTCCCGAAGCCTTTCCCTGACCCTGGCTCGCAAGCGCTCGAGGTATTGCTTTACCCTCTCGGCGATTAGCCTCCTGTTTTTCGCATTCAGCATGCGCGAAGCCTCTGCGATGAGCCTGTTAGCCTCCGCAAGGTTGGACGCGACAGTTAAGACGTCTCCCTGTTCGAGTAGCTTCCTCGCCTCCTCTATGTTTAATTTTCCTCTGGCTTGATTCAATAGCCCCATAACGTCGCTCACATCAACGCCTTTTTCATTAAGGGCCTCCGCAAGCTTTTCCAGCCTCTCGACCCTGTTTAACGCCAAGTTCATGGCTATGAGGAGGCCCCGTCCATCCATGATCTCGCGATTTTTGATTTTCGCGGAGCAGAGGATCCTGTTGATATTTCTAAAGACTTCTCTGAATATCGCTAGCGCCTCCATCGCTTTAGATATGGCATCCTCATAGTTTCCTTTGTTTAAGGACCCATGTGCATCTTCAAGGATTGCGATGCCATCTTCGAATCGCGTTACGTTGCCTTCAAAATAATCCATTAGACCCGCTTCCTCAATAAGGGCCGTTGCAGTCTCGTTTCCTTCCACAGAGATTATCAGCCTCTGAGTTGCATTCTTAGCCGAGTCCGTCACCCAGAGTATCCTCCTCGCTCTCTCAGCCAGGTTGCCAGATTCTTCGGAGCTCGGAGACAGTGGGATTGCAACTACAGTTAAGGATAATATCATCAGTACGCATACCACCGACGCATAGATTGCCTTTTTCCACGCCATCCTACATCACCTAATAACTGACGGAAAGCGATCTATTTAAGGGACACTTTGAAACGCGGCGTTTCAGTGTCAGAAACGCTAAAAAAGCATTTTGGGTCCTCCGATTCGACGACGCTTAGAAGCGCTAGGAAATCGAATCGCCTCTTTCCCCTACTTGAGCTCAACGACGTTTTGTAGACCTATCTTCCTCACGCTGACGATGCCCTTTTTCTCCAGGCGCCTTATCGTGCGCCACATGCTCGTCCTCGGTATGTATGGGAACCTCTCCCTGAGCTCGGCCTCAAGGGCCCTCCCTCCTCTTTCCCTTAGATACCGCACTATCTCGGCTTCCTCACCGCTCAGTCCCCCAACCCCCTTCTTACCCTTGATAAGGGCAAAGGCTATGACTAAAGCGGATACGGAAACAACAATGGCGATGATGTCTATCTGCAAAGTGGGCAAGGGTTGTGAGGTCTTCTGGTCAGTTTGTGAACCAGGGGTAGGGGGTTGGGGAGATGCTATCGGAATATGATAGCTGATTTCCCATTCCCCTGGTTGAAGGTCAAGGGAGATTATCCCGTCCTTGGTCTTTATGGCGGATGGAACCCTGTTGAAGTAGATGATGGTCGCGTTCACCGGAAACTCCACATTAAGCTCAAATGGTGAGCTGAACTTGATGGTCCAGAGGTCAGCTTCCTTTGAGGTCAGGGCGGAGGTATAGTACTCAAGCGTCACGTCCGTGGAACCTAGGGAGTATATGGTTATGTTGTAATCGTTTAGATCGTAGTCCAGCAGGGCACCTGTTCCGTTGAGGACGATGATCTCCCAGACCTTGTCCGAGGATGTTAGGAGCGGGAGCGTGATTGAAAATTCTGATTCGTCGATGGAGAGCTCTACCTCAATGCGAACGTTCCCATCCCTGTAGACTGTCAGCATCGCCTTCTCGATGTTAAAGGGCTCCTGCGGGAAGGACGTGGAGAAGATCATCGAGAGGACTAACAGGATCAAGGCGAGAGATACTGGGGTTCTGCGTTTCATGGAACCCATTCCAGCTTTTTCACTGAGGCGCTTAAAAGCTTTATCTTACGGGCTCTACATCAGCTATTCCCCGTGAGTTTAACTCCTATTTTTTCGTCAAGCGTGTACAGTTTGGCTCCGGTAGTCTGGCTAGTGCGGCGTACAGCGAATTATAGATATTTGCTTTCTTTGAGAGGTCAATGTTAAATGCCTCCTGGCTTTCCCCGCCTCTGAAACCATTCCCAAGGGATTCTTGTGGCATGAAAACATCTGAACCATACGTGAGCAGACCCCGAGGAGGAAGCTCAGGCTTCCCGTGGCGATCCCACCCAGCTCCAGAGCAGGTTGTAGAGGCTGAAGAAGGAGGTTGCAAGCATGTTCCCCATTTAGAAACCGAAAAACCAGTCCAGGGTTTTGCTCGGTAGATCTGCCTTCACCAGGGCGGCCATCGCGAAGAGGCCGATTACGGCCAGCACGTCAGCCCTCCTAGGAAGGCGTTGAACAGGACCTAAAGCATGTGCCGATCGCTGAAAGGGGATGTAAAAAGTTTTTGCATAAAACGATGGATTTTGAGATGTGCTAGCGCTTACCATAGCGGGTCGTCTTTTGAGTTGAAGGTTTAAGCGCCCTTTTCTTTATGTTAATAAGAGCTTAGCATGGATAAGACGGGCATGATCCTCTGCAACTATTGTTGTCGAATTCAAGGCTCTCCTACTGTGAATTGGCGAATAGGCTAAACCTCTTCGTGGTCGCTGTCCACTCCCTGATTCAATCACTAGTGGAGCAAGGCGTCATCCGCAGGTTCTCAGCCCGGATTAGTCCGAGGGTTTAAAAGTGATCAGTATCCTCGCGTTGGGCATATCCCGGTGGCTTCGATCTAGAGTCTAGAGAGGGAACTTGCTGAACAAGGCTCAGTATACTGGCTTGTAGCAGGAGGGGGAGCCTGCTGTACGTAGGAGCATGCCTAGCGTGCGTTCTAAACCTGCAAAAGCATGATTAAACCGGCTCTCCTCCGCCTTGGCAACGTTCACACTTGGGCGTAAGACTTACCTGCTCCTCAGGCTTAAGAAGTTTGGTTTAGAGCGGCTACCGAATGTTTAAAACTAGTGAACGGGTAAAAGTGGTAAATGAGGTTTGACAGCCTTAAGGCGGAAAGGCTTGCTGAAGCCACAGCCGTAGGTGAAGAATTTGCGTCGAAGCTGAAGCGAAATGGAGTGGTTGGAATTGTTTTCCTAGGCGGTGTCGCCAGAGGATACTTCGACAGGTTCTCAGATGTTGATATCATTGTTTTCAAGAGGAGGAAGGCGAGACTGGGGATGAAGCGCGAAGACGAGGTCGAGTATAAGGGGTTTGTGATAGACTATGAGATTGTTGACTACGAGGACAAGCTGGAAAGCGAGTGGGACATGGAGGCTAGGTGGGCCTTCTCCACAGCGAGGATCTTCTACGACCCTGAGGGTAAGATTGGGAAGCTTATAGCTAGAAAGGTTCGCCTTAAAGAAAGGGAGAAAAAATGGATGATAATAGAGGGTTTAACTCAATCCGAATGGTACTGCAACACGGTTTCAGAATCATGGGTTCACAGGGGAGACATGGTAAGCGCTCACCGCTCCATAAATCTTGCTTTAGAATATCTGTTTAAAGCTCTTTTCGGGCTGAATAACCAGTTGCTCCCCTCCGAGAAATGGTTAGCATACCAAGCCCAGCAGCTTAGCTGGCTGCCGGAAGGGTTTAACAAGATGCTGAGAGAGATAACGCTGGTCAGAGAGGTTTCCATCAGGGAGCTTCGAAGACGCAGAAGCGCCCTGAACAATCTTTGGAGGCAAATGTTGCAAAGGGCTAAAAAAGAGACTGGGATGAAGTTCAGTGAATTTAAAAAACTGGTTTAAACAGGCGCCGAAAAACATCTTATCCTAATTATAATGGCTCTTCCACCCCCGCGTCTTCGAACACGCTTTCTATTCTTAACTTGAAGGGCTTGCCGATATAGTCTCCTTCACCTGTCTTCTTCACTTACTTCTAAACCAGCGAGTCTCGCTGCAGAGATTATGTCGTGCCTATGGTCCCCTAGGAAACTTACTCCGTGGAAGCCGAAAGTGTCCCAATCATAGTTTTCCAAAATCTTCTTCGCATCTGACTCCACCAGAACCTTTACTCTACATGCTTTTTCATCCTTAACCATGCCGATGATTCTCCCTGTTCTTACTGCAATCTTCTTCTTCAATATGCTTATCTTGATCGTCGTCAACGTTTCCCCTAATGGAAACTCTACAATGGCACTGCCCCCATTCAATGCGATTCACAGTGTCTTTCTATTTCATACGGCAACGGTTCCCCTCCTAATCTAAACATCCTTGTGGGAGCAAAGCAGTGCATGTAAGTAACACGGTTATGTACGGTGTCAAGCGAGTGGTTAGTCATTATGCTCGGCTTGTCGAAAAGATGCCTGACGAAGAGGGCACTTGTCCCAGAATCCAAGTCGGCCTCGCAGATTCCGGTGTAGCCCTCATCCATCAGCCTAGAGAATGTGAAGCATGGGAATGCAGGCATCTTCCCTGTAAGGAAAAGGGTTCCGCAGTCAAGGATATTGCGTCAGCACCGTGTCTCTTCATCAATTCCTTTGAGGCCAGGTAAAGTCTCACGGCGTTTTCAATCGCCTTTTCTGCAGTTTCAGAGCGGATTGCCTTCGCATTCTTTTTCCATTCTTCAACGATCCTTCTGACTTCATTAAGATCCACTTCGATAATACTTCAAGATTTCGCCTGGATGACGCCTTATGACTTCAACGCCGAAAACCTCCTCCAAGTTCTTCCTATAGAGCTCCTCGTTTCCCCTCCAAGAGTGCGCTTGATCCGTGCCGACCAAGTCTATGTAGGTTTCTTCGATGGACCATCCTCCTTCCCGGCCGATAACCTGCTTAATCATTTTTTCAACATATGGTTTTCCCAGGTCTGGGCTTACAAGCTCCGTTAGGCCCTCCAGGTTGAAACCAGTCTTCTCATCCAGAGTGTAGAGCAGAACCTTTTTACCCTTAATCGAAAGTATTCTTCTAAGCATGTCCATTGCTTTCTCAATGTCTTCGAAATCCGGTAAGATACCGGTAAGACTCTGTATCCTTTACCCTTAATCCTGTCGCATATTTTCAGGAATACCGGATCGCCGCCGTAAGGATAGTTAGCCAAGAGGTTGGCACATTAAGCTCGATAAGCTCAACACCAGCGTCAACGATTCCAGGGTCGCCGTATTGCCCAATCGTGTAGACCAATAGTCCGTCGCATTCTTTTAAGTCCTCCTTAATCTTTTTCATCAGATCCTTGTTATACTTTATGATTATCTCTTCGTCAACAAGCTCCAAGTCCTTGAACCTCGCGCGAAGCCTCTCTAAAACAGTCCTTTTATACTCCTCGTTGTCAAACCCGATGTACGTTGGCCTGCTTCAAAATCTGGCTTGCTTATGAATACGGTGCGGATCTTCATATTTAAGAATCATTCTCGAAAGCAATATTTATTTTTTCTGTTTTAAAACACGCCGCGGTGTACTGTTGATTACTGTGATGGTTAGTTTGAAATAGCTCTGTTACGTCACGATTTCTTCAAGCCTATTGTTCACGGCAGCGTGTTTAATCTCAAGCATCGGCAGGTCCATAGGGGTCTCTATTCTCTCCAACCCGTGCCTCCTTAGGAGACTGAGGTATTTCAAGGTGAGCCGGCGCATCTCTGGGGAAGTCGGCCCCACGCAGGGGCACCCGGGTATCCTTGGGCTGACGTCGAAAACATAGAACTCCAGCCTTTTCTGCTCAGGGTCTTCAGCATCGTATGCTATTGCTCCCTGAAGCGCGAAAAGCCCTATCATCCCAGGCGGGTACTCTTTTTCACATATTCTCCTGAATTTTTCCGCAGCCCTGTATACGAGGGGCTTGAGAGATTCTCTCATCGTCAACCCGTAGTGGCCAACCTCCTCGTTCTTAACAGGCACGTCCAGAGATAACTGACTTTTAGCAGGTAGCCCGAGTACGCCGTGTAGGTTGGTCTGCTTCCTGTCGTCGAATCCAAGCAGATCGAAATCGTCGAAAACGTCTTTCAAAACCCATCCTTGGAAGTTAGCGTTAAACTTCTGGCCCAGCACATATTCCTCTATCCTTGCTTTTCCCAATCCCTCCTCGCTTATCACATCCCTTCTGATGAGCTCCTCCGCCCTCTCGTAGTACTCTTGCGGCGAGGAGGCGTAGAAGAATGCTCTTTCAAGCGGCTTCTTCTTCTGCTGAACCTTAACTATCACCAGCCTGTCGATCTCCTCAGGCTTGCTGAACCTCCGTGGCATTTTTATTCCCGCCTTCTCCAGAAGCCAGTACTGGTTTCTCTCCTCGCCGCGCTCCTCAGCCCTCAGAATCATCCTGTTGCCGTATAATGGAACCCTGAAGACCTTCTCAATATTGTCGTAGCCAACGTAGACTGAGAAAGACCTATTCGGAATAAAAATGGTGTTAAGATTTATCATTTTCTCCTGAACCTCTTCGCTAACCATGTCTGAGAACCTGTCAACCATTAACACGTGGTCGAAAAGATGCTTGTTATACCTGGCGTACAGCTCCTCCCTACCCTTCTGGCATACGACGAGCGTCTTGAAACCCATCGCTTTCGCTGAGACGCCCACCTCCTCCGCTGAATGCGAGCCCAGCACGCCAATGGTTATGTTACTGGCATCGTATTCTGAAACAATTTCCCGAGCCTCCTCCAACCTAATAGTCATGCTGATCACCGAATAATTTTTAACCGGGTCACCCTAATATTTCTTTCAACCTGTCTTGCTCAATAGCCTCTCTTATCTCCATGGCTATCCTCCTACCCGTGGTCATGGGCCTGCCGTGCTTCAAATACGCGTATGGAGAGCCTTCCATAAACACGTTTGTACCGGCAACTATCCTTGCCGAGACCTCGAAAACATAGAATTTCAAGTCCGGCGTGACAACAGTCTCCAGGCAGAAAGGCCCGAATATGCCTGGCTTGCAGACTTCTCGAGAGGCTTCAACCAAGCTCTGCCCCATTTTGAAGACCTCCGGCAGTAGGGACTCGCGCAGGAAAAGCGGGAAATTCCCCACGATGGTGTAGGTTGCATCAATGTCCTGCTGTAAGCCAGCGGGTATCCTGGATATCGCGTCAACGTTCGACTCATACCTTTTGTCGAAACCCATCAGCTCAAGCTCACCCCGGATAATTGAGTAGAAATAGTGGATGTACACCGGGATGCCCACCACGTACTCCTGGATGGAATAATCCTTTGAGCCGCCTATCTTCTCGTAAAACTCCTCGCTGCTCCTCGCCAGAAAATACCCTTGGCCTCCTTTCGCCCCCTGAAACTTAACTATGCAAAGCCTGTCTATCTCCTCCGGCTCCTCGTAGACCCTGGGCAGGTTCAGCCCCGCTTTCTCAAGCCATCTTCTCTGAAGGTTCCTGTCGCTCTCCCACATCAGGATCCTCCTGTTACCGTAGTAGGGTATTCTGATATTCTCCACAGCCTCCAAGCCTATGTAGGCTATTAGGGACGCGTGGGGAACCAGGATTGCGTTCTCCATTAAAAGATCTTTCTCCGCAGTGTGGAACTCGCTGTAAGAGGGGATTTCAATTATCCTGTCCGCCACTCCGAAATGACGGTATATGAAGCTGTGATCCTTTTTACATACCGCTATCGTCCTGAAGCCCTCGTCCTTCCCACCCTTGAGAATCTGGAGGGCGGAATGGCTTCCAATGGTTGCAATAGCGTGTTTACTCGCTACCTCCAATATGATTGACATTAAGGTTTTCATGCTAAAGTTTTTAAACCTTGCTTTAAAACATCTTGGAAAGCTGGGTTTCAAACCGTCTTCAAAAAAACCTAAGGAATTAAAACCGTCTCCTACTTAAATTAGGGGCGTTCACAGAATCGATTCCCAAAGTCCACGTTTCTCCCCATTAGATTTATAAACAAGGGTTTTTGTCTCCACGACCCAGTTAAAGGAGTGGCTAGGGATAAACCATGGAGTGGTTCCAGGCGACGCCGATAGCCGGCTTGGCTGCCGTAGGGTTAGCAGGCTACCTGTATAGGTATGTGGCGAAAGAGGAGAGCGGCACTGAAAGGATGAAGGAGATTGCGAACGCTATAAAGGAGGGTGCTAAAGCCTATCTTAAAAGGCAGAATTCCACGCTGGCTGTTTTCGTCTTGGTGATGGCGATCGTTCTCGGGGTGCTGTACTCTTTCTCCCATGAAAACGTTTACTATGGTTTGAGTGTTGCCTCAGCCTATGTGCTAGGCTCCCTGTGCACAACTATCGCTGCCTACGTCGGCATGATGGCTGCTGTCGAGGCTAACGTTCGGACTGCTAACTCTGCTAAGCAGGGTTTGAAGAAGGCTTTCCCAGTAGCCTTTTACGGCGGGGCGGTTATGGGGCTTTTCGTCGTCGGCCTTGCTCTCTTAGGCATAAGCTTCCTATTCTATCTTTACAACATTGTCTTCGGCTGGAGCGCCGAGGACGCGTCAAGCGTTGTCCTAGGGTTCAGCTTCGGGGCCAGTGCCCTCGCGCTCTTCGCCAAGGCCGGTGGAGGAATATATACGAAGACTGCTGACATAAGCGCGGACCTCGTTGGAAAGGTTGAGCTAGGTATTCCTGAGGATGATCCTAGGAACCCGGCGGTTATTGCTGACAACGTCGGCGACAATGTGGGGGATGTTGCGGGAATGGGGGCCGACCTGGTTGACTCATACATAGCAAGCATCGTCGCCACCATGATCATCGGCGCTGAGCTGCGTGAAGCAGTGTTAACCACGCTGCCACTAATGATAGCTGCTGTAGGCCTTTTCGCCTCGCTAATAGGTGTCTTCATAGTTAGGCAGAGCATAAAGGGGAACCCTGGCGCGGCGCTCAACAGGGGCTCGTTCGCCACATGGCTAGTCTTCGCGGTTTTCCTCTTGGTCTTAACCTATTTTTCAGGGCTGGAGGGCAACAGGTGGCTCGGGGTATTTCTACCCACGGCCGCGGGTTTAACAGCCGGGGTAATCATCGGAATCACGTCGGACTACTTCACCTCCATAGACAGAATGCCCGCTAAGAAGGTGGCTCAGGCCTCATTAACCGGGGCTGCTATAAACATTCTCACAGGCTTCTCTTACGGTATAATCAGCATAGTTCCGCCTGTAATCGGCATCTGCGCCGCTACTCTAGCAGCCTGGTATCTGGCCGAGGCTTTCGGCGTAAGCCCGTTCTACGGTATTGCGATATCAGCCGTTGGAATGCTCGCAACAGTAGGCATGACTATTGCGGCCGACGCTTACGGGCCTGTTTCAGACAACGCGAAGGGTATTGCTGAGCAATCCGGCTTGGGGGAGGAGGTTATTGAGATCGCAGACAGGCTTGACGCCGCTGGGAACACTACGAAAGCCATCACGAAAGGCTTCGCCATAGGTGCGGCAGCGCTCACTGTTCTAGCGCTTTTCGCAGCCTATGCTCACTTGGTCGACATTGAAATGCTCGACCTGATGAAGCCGGGTGTTGTCGTCGGGGTTTTCATAGGCGGGATGATGCCGCCGCTGCTCTCAGCCCTCCTGATACTCGCTGTCGGGAGGAACGCTGAGCGAATGGTTGAGGAGGTTAGGCGCCAGTTTAAAGAGATCCCTGGCTTGATGGAGGGGAGTGCGAAGCCTGATTACGCTAGGTGCGTAGACATCGCTACAAGGGGTGCAATAAGAGAGCTGATGCTGCCATGCTCTTTAGCAATAGTGGTCCCGGTTTTAACCATGGTGCTGCTTGGAAAGGAGGCGCTCGCAGGCTTCCTCGCAGGCAGCATTGTCACGGGCATAATATTCGCGCTCTTCATGGCCAACTCGGGTGGGCTCTGGGATAACGCTAAGAAATACATCGAGTCTGGGGCGCACGGTGGGAAGGGATCGGAGGCGCATAAGGCTGCTGTCACAGGAGACACCGTGGGAGACCCGTTTAAAGACACAGCCGGCCCGTCGTTGAACACTATGATCACAGTCATGTCCTTGGTGGCGGAGGTCTTCGCCCCGTTAATACTCTTATTGACCCAGTGATTTTTCAAAAAGACGTTCTAAAGATAGTTAATCTTATAAGCTGGTTTCTCCGCGCTTAGCTGAGAATAGGAGAGGTCATCAATGTCTAAGCCTTGGCACGCCAAGAGCGTTGAAGAAGTCTTAGAGGAGCTGGGCGTGAACCGTGAAGGATTATCCACTCAAGAGGCTGTTGAAAGACTCAGGAAATATGGGCCTAATGAGATCAAGGAGGTGAAGCGCAGAACCGTCCTCCAAATGTTTCTAGACGAGTTTAAAGACATCTTTATTCTTCTGCTGATAGCCGCGACGGTCTTCTCCGCGATAATCGGCTACTATGAGATGCTTCAGGGCGGGGAGTTCATGGAGTCTTTCGCCGATGTTATTACGATAAGCGCGATAGTTGTTCTGTGCGCTGTCACCGGTTTCATTCAGGAATACAGGGCTGAGAAGGCTGTTGAAGCCCTTAAGAAACTGGCTGCTCCCAAGGCCCGCGTAATAAGGGATGGTGTGGAAAACATTATTCCGGCGAGCGAAGTAGTCCCAGGGGATATTCTCGCGCTTGAGGCGGGCGACCATGTTCCTGCTGACGCCCGCATTATTGAGGCGGTTGAGCTGAAGGCTAACGAGGCGGTTTTAACAGGGGAATCCGTCCCGGTGGTTAAAGAGGCAACGGTCCTTAAGGAGGATGCGCCCGTTTCCGAGAGGCGGAACATGGTTTTCTCCGCAACCCACATAGTCTACGGCAGGGGGAAGGCTGTTGTAACAGCCACAGGCATGAACACGGAGTTCGGAAAAATCGCGCGCATGGTTCAGACGGCTGAAGAAGAGGAGACTCCTCTCCAGAGAAAGCTGAACAGGTTTGCAAGTAAAATAGCTCGAGTCGTCATCCTGGTATGTGCAGTGATTTTCGCACTTGAAGCCTTAGAGGTGGTGATGCAGGGCCGTTTCGAGCCTGAGGGCTTTATCCAGGCTTTCATGTCCTCCATAGCTTTAGCAATATCCGCCGTACCGGAAGGGCTTCCAGCAATAGTCACAGTAGCCTTAGCCCTCGGCGCCAGAGAGTTTGCGAAGCGGAACGCTATTGTGAGACGCTTATCTTCAGCGGAAAGCTTGGGCGCGGTGACGGTAATATGCTCAGACAAGACTGGCACAATAACCAAGGGAGAGATGACTGTTCGAAAACTATATGTTGAAGATAAGCTTTTCGAGGTTACCGGGGTAGGCTACGAGCCGAAGGGAGAGTTCCGTCTCGGCGACGATTCGGTGAAGCCTGAGGGTAGCCTTGAGCTGCTCCTGAGGATAGGTGTCCTGTGCAACAATGCCAGCTTGAGGAGGAATGACAAGAACAATACTTGGGAGATCTTCGGAGACCCTACTGAGGGAGCTCTCATCGTTGCGGCTGCTAAGGCTGGGCTTGAGAAGGGGGCTCTGGAGGAGAGGTTCCCAAGGATTGGCGAGATCCCGTTCACTTCCGAAAGGAAACGCATGACCACTATCCATAAGACTCCGGATGGAGAGATCCATGCTTACATGAAGGGGGCTCCTGAAATCGTGTTAGAAAGATGCACTCGCATCCTTGAGAATGGTGTGGAAAAGGATTTGACGATGGAGAAGAGAAAGAGGATTCTCGAGGTTAACGAGCAGCTGGCTGGGGATGCTTTAAGGATGCTTGCGATGGCTTATCGGCGCCTGCCGGAAAACATGGGGAAGCATGAGGATGAGGCTGTGGAGAGAGATATGGTTTTCATCGGGCTCCAGGGGATGATTGACCCACCGAGGGAGGAGGCTATAGAGGCTAACAAGCTTTGCCAGAAGGCAGGCATAAAGACCGTTATGATAACCGGGGACCATAAGCTGACAGCCGTCGCTGTTGCCAGGGAGGTGGGGATCTTCAAAGAGGGCGACTTGGTTTTAACAGGCAAGGAGTTGGATGAGTTGAGCGACGAGGAGTTTGAGAAGAACGTTGAAAGAGTCACGGTTTACGCGAGGGTTTCTCCTGAACATAAGCTTAGGATTGTTAACGCGTTGAGGAGGAAGGGCCACATTGTAGCAATGACCGGGGACGGGGTTAACGATGCTCCTGCGGTTAAGGCTGCTGACGTAGGCGTTGCAATGGGCATAACTGGGACTGACGTTACCAAGGAGGCTTCAGACCTGATCTTGATGGATGACAATTTCGCAACCATAGTTAAGGCTGTTGAACAGGGCAGAGTAATCTATGACAACATTAGAAAATATGCCCGCTTCCTTCTCGCATGCAACTTCGACGAGCTGCTTGTAATAGGCACGTTCGCCATCCTAGGCGGGTTGTTCGGTGAAACCATGTTTCCACTCCCGCTCCTTCCTGCGATGATCCTCTGGATAAACCTGGTTACTGACGGTGGTCCTGCAATTGCCCTAGCGACGGATCCCCCAGATGTGGATGTTATGGAGAGACCACCCCGCAAACCGGAGGAAGGCATTCTCCATGGAATGGGTGCCTTCATAATAGCATCCTTCATACTGCAGGCTGCTGGAACGTTCCTCGTTTTCTGCTTAGAGTATTACATTTGGCCAGCACACCCATGGATGCTCCCAAACGGAACAATAGACGAAATTGCTAGGGAGCTGACTTACAGGGAGGCCACAACCACAGCCTTTGTTCAGGCAGCCATGTTCGAGCTTTTCGTCGTCTGGAACTGCCGCTCGGAGAAACACAGCGTCTGGAGAATGGGTAGGAAGGCTTTTGGAAACAAGTTCTTCGTGATAGCTGACTTAGCATCCGCCGCGTTAACCCTCGGAATAACCTACATGCCAGTAACACAACAATTATTCCACCTGATTGCATTAAGCCCTGTCGATTTAGCGTACGTCATAGGGGTGGCAAGTTGGGGCCTATTCGTCTTTCCGGAGCTATTCATGGGAAGAAAAGTCTGGAAATGGGAATAATGATGAAGTTTTTAAAATACTATTCTTGTCTCAAAATTCTCGGCGGAGGAGCTGGCTGGTTTAAGCAGAGTAGTTATCTAACAGCCATTTGCGAGGATACTGCTTGATAAAGGTTAAAGTATGCTTATTAATTACAGCTTGCCACATCTTTCGGTAATGGTAGGCTAGATGTATTCGTTGGAGGGATAGGATGGCGGACCCGGAATCCGATACGTTATAAATATTTATCCTAAGCTTATCCTTTGCGAGAACGGGGGAGATGCTCGCTTCATCCGACGCATTATCGGTGAAGGAACTGGTACGCACGATGCAGTTTTAGCAGAATTAAAGGGGTAAAAGCGTTTTAGACATTGTTAAGTCTCTACATGGTCGGAGAAAAGGCACATACGCGCCGTTTAAACATGAGTATTAAAGGATAGTTTAGTGGACTTGCTTTACTGTACTTTTTGAAACCGCTCAGATAAGCTTAATAGTTTGGCAATCTTAACTATTAGTTAAGTAAAATGTGGATACCTGCCTGGCTCGGAGAAGTGTATTCGAGGCTTTTCCTAAGGTTTGAGAGCGAGTTATTCACCTTTAAGGACGCCTTGGAGTTTCTAAAGGTTAGTGAAAACAAGCTTTCAGTAGCCTTCAGCAGGCTTCATAAAAATAGGGTTCTGCTTGTTTTCGACGAGGGTCGGCCTAGGCGATATCGGCTTATCGACCCTAGGGGCTTCATCCTCATGGCATCGGGCGCGGTTAAAAACCTGCATATGGTTCCTCAAGAGAGGTATGTTAAAGTTTTATGCGACGCCTTCCAGGTTCTTTCACGCTCCTTAACGCTGACTTCTCTAGCTGTGTATGGCTCTGTCGCCCGTGGAACGGCGAATGAGAATAGCGACATAGACCTGCTTATTGTTTCTAACGATTTCTCTGGGAGCATTGGGAGGAGAATAGACGTGCTTTACGGGTTAGAGAAGAATCTGGAAGAATTGGTATGGCTCAGGAGGAATGGTGTCTACACTGGTTTCAGCTTCTATCCTCTGACTGAGGAGGAGGCTTCCCGGAAGCCTTTGCTCTTCATCGACATGACTGAGGATTCTGTAATACTTTACGATAGGGGCCGGTTTCTGGAGAGAGTATTGACGGAGTTTAAAGCTGAGCTTCTCAAGCTCGGCGCTAAAAGGGTTTTCGTGGACAAGGAAAACTGGTACTGGGATCTGAAGCCTGACTACAGGTTTGGGGAGGAGATAGCTGTCTGAGACTCGTCAAGATTGCCCGATCATACTTGAAACAGGCTGAAGCTAGGCTTAGTGATGCTAAGGACGCATATCAAGAGGATAACTATCCTTATGCTGTGAGGCTGAGCCAAGAGTGCGTTGAACTTTCTTTGAAAGCTGTGCTTAAGGCAGTTGGCATAGAGTACCCGAAGGTGCACGATGTTTCAGATGTATTGTTGAGTGTTGGACAGAGGTTTCCAGAATGGTTTCAACAGGAATTGACCTATCTTTCTGAATCCTCTAAGATTCTGGTTAAGAAGAGGGAGGTAAGCTTCTACGGAGGTGAGGAAGCTTTTCTGTCTCCGGATGAAGTAATAGGGGAGGAGGATGCTAGGGATGCTATCGGAAGGGCTGGGAAGGCCTTCGCCATTTGTAGAAAACTGGTGGAGGAGCTCGAAGACTAAAAAGGTAAGGCTTTAACTCCTCCAAATGGCCGTGAAGAAAGATTAGGATTGTAACAGTTATTGACTTCAGCTATCGGTTTTTCCACGTCTGTCTGCTGGATCAGAATCTTCTTGTATAGCGGTATCCATTTTTGGTAGCCGCAGTCATCTTCCTTCAGTTCTTCTCCTACACCAGCACCCACTGTATGCTGCCTAGCTTCTCAACAAGCAGCGAGTTGAAATGCAGTATCTGCTCCAGGCCATCAAGATGCTATATTACTATATCCAGTCTTTCACACTGCTTCTCCGCATGGGGAGAAACTCGTTGAACAGCTTGGGGGAAAGCATGAAAAGTCACATTGAATCGAGTACCATCGTTCAGGACACTATATTTCATCCATGCTGGCTTGCCCTCCACGTTCTTCATAAATTAGTTTCTCTCTTAATGGGTTAAATTTTATTAAATACTTTGCCCCGAATATAATTATATGAATCTAAGGACGTACATGCTGACAAAAAAGGAAACCCTAAGAGTCTTGAAGCGCGCCTTGAACCCATTGTCCTAATATTTACTGTCATATAGCCTGCATTAGAGTCTAGATGAGAATATCAAGTATTAGCAGAACGCATGCTGCTATAACAAGCGTGATCCACACAGCCTTGTTCCATCTAAGTATCTTTTTTCCATCCCACACGAAGCCTCCTGCTGCCTGTATTGGAATCAGATTGAGAATGACAATCAGCAGATTAGTCATATATCCGACTGTTGCTGGCACCGCTAGCAGAGTCTCAGCCGTAATTATTGGTATTGCCCAGAATGTGAAGCCGAGCATCAGGCTGACGAACGGGCCTATGGCGAAGATGATTCCAGTCTTATCTTTTTCCGGGTCATACCACCAGTCTAACTGTTTCACGTATGTTGAGCCGTACGCTGGGAAGACGCTGCCGAGTAGTGCCAGCAGCCAGCTGAATAGGATTCCTGACCCCCAGGCTTTGAAGGTTGTTTCTAAGCCAAGTCTGCTTGCTGCAAGCTTTTGCGAAAGCTCGTGTGCCAGTAGGCTGACGGCTACAACCGTAAAAACCATCGGGATAAGCATTAGGGGTCCTCGGCCTCGCAGTATTTGAATCCACCATGCTACGGATACGCCTAGCAGGGCAGCCAGCCAATGCCATGCTTCCCTGGTTTCGCGATGCCTTGTTTTCTCTTTATCCCGCCTGAGAAAAAACGTTCCGAAGCCTATGAAGTGAAACTCCGTCATCCAGAGTCTTAGAAAGTTCAGCCCATAGTCTCTGAGTTGCGCCGGCATCTCGTAGAGATTGAAGCCCCTGTGTATGAACATGTTCCATGAGGGGGAATTATACCTGTCGGCTGTGGCATAGATGACTTCACACCCATGCTCCTCCAGCCACGATATGGCTCCATTTACTAGGGATCTTCCGATGGCTCTCCCACGAAGCTCTTTGTCTGAAACCAGCGCATCGATGAAACCTGTCCTCTTACCTTTTATAACCTGGATCCGCATGGAGACTGAACCAACTATCTTTTCCTCGAACTCTGCAACTAAAGTGGCTCCTCTTTGCTTCCCTGCACTCTTCCGTGCCTCCTCAAACGAGAGTTGAAAGATAATCCTGTCAGTTATGCCAAGGCTCCTCGTAAAAAGTTCCTTAACTTCTTTTTCTTCGCCTGGTTGCATCTCGCGGACGACGATCCCCATTTATAACGCCTTCAAGCCATGATTATGACGGTTTATAAATCTTATATAGATTTTCTCAAGAAATTTGTCTTCATGGATGGAAACATAGTAGTCATAGTGTCTGATACTTTCAGGTTTGACCTGCTCCATGAAGGTTTCATCGTTAAAAACAATGTTAGGGTAAAGCTAAATAGTGTTGAGAAGCTATGTTCAGAATCTGTTGAATTTAACAGAGCGTACCACGCTTCTTTCCCCACTGTTCCAAACAGGGCCGACTTGTTTACAGGCACGTTCACTTTTACTCGTTACGACTGGTCTCCGCTGCCGAAGGAGTGGGTTACGCTCGCAATGATTCTAAGGAAAGCAGGCTACACCTGCATGATGGTGGCGGACACTCCCCATATTCTTAAGGATGGGTATAATTTTGACCGTGGCTTCGACGGGTGGGTTTGGATTAGGGGTCAGGAGAACGACCGGTATAGAACAAGCCCGGCGGATGTTAGGCTTCCATGCAGCCCTCAGAAGTTGAGAAGTGTTGAAACAACTATGCAACATATTAGGAACAATTACCACAGGAAGTACGAGGAAGACTGGATACCCGCTAAGACAGCGATGGAGGCTTCACGCTGGCTCGAGGAGAACTATAGGGGGAAATTCTTCCTGTACGTGGACTTCTTCGACCCCCATGAGCCGTGGGATCCGCCAGCATGGTACGTTGAGATTTATGACCCTTGCTACGAGGGTGAGGAAGTCATCTATCCGGCATACGGGCCGTGCAACTATCTTACGCGCGACGAACTCTCGCATATTAGAGCAATGTACGCTGGCGAAGCAACTATGGTCGACAGGTGGATAGGGTTTCTGCTTGAAAAGATGAATAACCTAGGGTTGTTTGAGAACACAACTATTGTTTTTACGAGCGACCATGGCTTCTACCTTGGTGAACACGGGCTTATAGGTAAATCGATAATCATGGGGGAAAGCCATGGTTTAGCTCCCCTCTACGAGGAAGTGGCCCGCATCCCGCTTCTAGTAAGGTTCGCGGATAATCTCGGATTGAGAAAAAAGGTGAAGATAGATGCTCTTGTCCAAACACCCGACATAACTGCTACGGTGCTTGACCTTGCTGGTGTGAAAAGCTCGACCGAGACCAGTGTTCACGGGAAGTCGCTTCTGCCGCTTGTCAGGGGGGAAGCATCCAGCGTTAGGGACATAGCTGTTTCAACACCCTCGCTGATTAAAGGAGTAAGAGCAGGATTGAGAGCGACGGTTACAACGGATGAGTGGTCTCTTATACTTGCACCTGAGACAAGTATGGCTGAGGCTGAAAAAATCGAGGTTACGTTTATGGTTGACGGCGAACCTAGGAGGCTTAAGCCCATGGGCGAAATAACCACAGAACTCTACAACCTTAAGTCAGACCCTAAGCAGGAGAGAAACCTTGTGTCTGAGGAAACCGAAACAGCTAAATGTATTCATGCGAAGTTTATAGGATTTCTCTCAGAGCTTGGGGCCGATAGAGAAACAATTAGTCCATGGCTTAAATGCAGAGGATTAATCTAGTTCTTTCTGCACGACTATTCGGCGCAGGCTTACATATCTAAAATCTGTTTTACTGCTTGACTTTCATCCATAGCAACTTCTAAGCAAAATGTTTATATTGCATCGTTTGTTTCCCGGACTATGCCAGGGTCAGGTTATGAAATAGCAAGGTTTCTCTATTGTTCCGGGCTGTTCGAGGAAGAAGTCGCCAAGACATATCGTCACGTGGCTGAAATTACACGTGACGCAAACATCAAGTGTCTATTGAATTACATTGCTGACGACTCTTATAAGCATGCTGCAATGTTTAAGGCTCTCGGCGGGTATCTGACAAATGTTGACAGGAGTGTTTTTGAAGACTGTGAAAAGGTCTTGGGAAGCCTATGGAGAAATATCACTGAAAATTCGAGAAGAATACGGGGTGTGAGCGAAATAGGTGACCAGGAGCTCCTCAAGCTGATAGATGGTTTAGAGAAGTTTGAGGGTTTCGTGGCAGAAGAGTATTTGACAGTTTTAAACGTGAAAACCATCGAGCTCATGGCACAGGAGACAGGTTTACCCATTGAACCTTATGTAATGATATTTGAATGGGTAATTGAGGATGAAAAGAGGCATGAGCAAATTCTAAAAATCATTAAGAATCATGTGTTGCATGGATGAGCTTGACAATGAGAATAGTTCCCCCCTTATGGGGATGGTTAACAATAGGCTGGATGTGTTAAAAGAATTACTCCCACTATTGCCCGATAGTTTGAGCAATGAAACCGGGCCCGCTGGGATTTGAACCCAGGTTCTCCGGCTCCGAAGGCCGACGCCTTTATCCTGGCTTGGCCACGGGCCCTGTGTAACCATGCTAAATGTTATACTTAAATCTGTATTGGGTCAAACAATATTGTAATGATGCATACGGTTAAAAACTCGCGAGCCAATTGAACGGTTAATTGTCGACTTTCAATAAACTAATGGTGGAAGATGCGTGAAGATAATATGTTTAACCGATTGCAAAAGGATAAATAGTTAGCTGTTTGAGGCCGTTTGGTGGTGGCTGAGACTTGGCGGAAGCAGGGCGGTTGCTGCCGCGGCAGCGGCGAGAAGAATAGCGGAAGCCGTGAAGGCATCTGGAGCAATTGTTGAGGTCGAGCCGAAGAACTTCACAGATATACTTGCCAAGGTCAATGATACAAGGTTTTTGTCTTCTTCACCCGATCCAAAACTGATAAAGACAAGCTTCTTGCTCTGGCGAAACGGTATCAAAAATAAAACTGAAGCGAATCTGGTTCTACCTTGATTAAGGGTCCGAAATATTAAAATTATTACTATTGCGTCATCCGCGCTTAAAAAACGTCTTATCTCATATTTAACGAGATGAGAACATGCGAGGTTTCGAAAACCTTATTTAAAACCTTAACCCCTAATACTTCAACTATGGGTAGAGCTATCGGGCTTATTCTAGCCCTAGCCTTATTCTCAATCCTCCTGGATTCTCTAAACTCCTACGCCTCCCCTTTTGAATTCTCCTACGACGACGGCTATGCTGAATACGGTTGGAGCGACTTCAACCCCCTATGCGGCGATGGTCAGGTTCACACCCCTTTCGGAGAGCTGGAGGATAACGGCGATAAGGCTTCACGCTACATGCTTGCTCAGGGGTCCTGCCCCAGTCTTCTACGTTCAAATCTGGGACAATGGTTTAAACGCTAAATACTGGTCTGCATTCCTACTGAGCGAGGTCTTCGCGAATAACACGCTGGACTGGTACGCTATCAAGCTTCAAACGTCGTTGTAACCGGAGAATTCTACGTTGTCATCGTGCCAATGTTCACTCTCGACGGCTCGCGACTCTGGATAAGCGTCGACACCGACCATCCTTTCTCCAACAACAGTTTCATCGTGAACGTTGACGAGCACACTATATTCGCTTTCTTAAACGCAACAAGCAAAAGGCCTGGAGACTTCATGATCAGAGTAATCGGGGAGCCTGTTCAAACCTCTCCCGGGCTTAAGCTTGTCTCAGTTGAGGTTAGCGTGGATGAAACCATTCTGACTTTCAACTATCCGGGTGAAACAGAAGCAGTAAGGAAGGGTGATTGAATTGACTCGTGTGAAAGTTAGTACAGAGCTCATCAGGAGAATATTTGAATATTTATCAGAAGGGAAACGTAAGTTGGAGGATCTCAAGAAGGTCGAGGGAGAAGATTATATCAAATACGAGGATACTACCGTATGAAGGAACAAGGAGAGGTATCCGGGGAATTCTCCGCGCAGAGGTCTTCATGAAGAAGGATTCGAC
>JAFNIQ010000122.1 GCA_017601395.1 Candidatus Brockarchaeota archaeon | reverse complement strand
GAAGTGAACGCATCTATAAACTATATGCTTCTTATTTCATTGACTGCACGGGAGATGGAACAGTTGGCGCAGCTGCCGGTGCTGAATACCGTTACGGCAGAGAATCGCGAGCCGAATTCGGTGAGTCCCTAGCACCCGAACAAGCAGATAGAATGACTCAAGGAAGTTCGTTAATGTTCAGAGCTAGAGACATTAGTAAACCAGTTCCTTTCAGGCCTCCATCATGGGCCGAGGAATACCCTACTGAAGATTCCCTGCTAAGTCGAGATCATAGTCCTCAAATCCATCCCCTCACGCGAATAAAAGAGTACGCCGGATACTGGTGGATTGAAGTTGGTGTTCCGTTTGATACAATCGACCAGAACGAAGAGATAAGAGACGAGCTTCTGCGCCACCTGCTAGGGGTATGGGACCACATTAAGAACCGAAAGGGTCATGAAGCTGAAAACATGGTCATAGACTGGATAGGGATGTACCCAGCGAAAAGGGAGAGTCGAAGGTTGATAGGCGATTATATCCTTACTGAACATGATGTGCGCATTAACAAACCTTTTCCCGATCGCGTTGCTTATGGAGGGTGGTTTATTGACATTCACACAATGGGTGGAATCCTTGCAAAAGGTAAGCCTCCTGAGGCCTTGTGCGGAAATGTAGACTTGTCAGACGAGCTACGGGTTCAGCCTTATAGCATACCTCTCAGATGCCTGTATTCGAAGAATATAGAAAACTTGTTCATGGCTGGCAGAGATATTTCTGTAACGCACGTAGCTCTCGGAAGCACAAGGGTGATGCTTACCTGTGCAGTGATAGGCCAAGCTGCTGGAACAGCAGCAGCCTTATGCTTTAAGAAAGGTGTAACCCCTCGTATGCTGGCTAACAATCCAAGTTTGATAAAGGAGTTACAGCAAACCTTACTAAAAGATGACTGCTTTATTCTGGACACTTGTAACGAAGATCCTGCTGACTTGGCTCGCAAAGCCTCGGTTACGTCCTCATCCTCAATGACTATGGCATTAGAACCTATAGAAGGAGACCCTTCAAGCACTTATCGTTTCGGTTCACTAGAATGGCATCGTTCACAGATATTTCCGATTACTGAAAGCAAGATCGATAAAGTAAGTCTATTCCTAGAATCTTCATTAGATAGAGAAGCTGTAGTCAGTGTAGAAGTCATGCCTGCTACGAACATATGGAGCTTCAATGAGCCCAAGGAAGCCCTTGCGTCCGCAAAAGCACGTGTTCAATCGAAGTTTAAGGGTTGGGTTGATTTCAATCTAAGTATTAAAGTTGAACCACGACATCTATATCAGATAAATGTATATGGAGAAGCTGGGCTGGCTTGGGCCATGTCCGAACCTTTACCGGGAGTGGCTGCTGCTTACAAGAAGCCTACATGGAAGCGTTGGGCGCCAATAAAACCTGTGTACGCTATGAGACTCGCCCCGCCTTCAATGCCTTTTGGGCCTGAGAATGTTATAAATGGAGTCGCAAGACCTGAAAAGTGGACTAACATATGGATCTCAGATCCTAATGCAACTTTTCCTCAGAAACTGGTCCTAGACTTTGGAGAAGAGATCGAATTTAACACTGTTTACTTAACTTTCGACACAAATTTGCACATCGATACAACCTACTGGCCGCCTCTACATAAAGCTCAGGAATGTGTACGTGATTACGCCCTTAAAGTTTTATGCAACAACGAGTGGAGAGTTGTAGCTGAGTTTAAAGGTAACTATCATAGAAGGCGGATTCACCGATTCGACATGGTAAAAAGTAAAAAGCTGATGCTGGAGGTTTACGCCTCAAATGGTCATCCAACGGCCAGACTATATGAGATTCGAGTTTATAAGGAATGATGTATAATGTGCACGTGGATTGTAAACTGATGATACAATGCAAGATCAGACAAAAAATCGAGAAGAGTATACGGCAAGGATACCTCGTTTTAAGGTCGGCTTAACATTAAGGTCTAGCCTTGCAATATTTTTCGCCTCCCTCTTTTTCATGCCCATCTCAATCTATCTCCAGCTTGTCGCAGGAGTTGCTGTTGGTGCTAATCGTGGTCTTTGCGACGGCCATAATATTTAGTGAACTTTCAATCGCTGCGCGTTCTCCTCTTAGGAAGCAAGAATTGTTCATCATATTGCAAATGTGTAGAATAGCAGGAACCACAACCTATATGATAGAGCTCATATACAGGGGCTACATGATTACTTCTCCACTTACTAGTGCTTTTAGAATTGGTAGTTTACCTCTGAGTAGCCTTTTCCCAGCTTGGTGGGCTCCGCCTGCATATTCGGATTCATACATCTATAGAACACTTTTTCATCCACACTGGATTGTACCTACTATTCTTACAGTAATCCTCGGTGGCTGTACAATCCTAACAGAGTTCAGCCTTTTGATGATGACATCTGTGCTTTACATTGAAGTTGAGGATCTTCCTTTTCCGATGGCATTGCCAACTGCCGAGTTAATTAACACGCTTACAGAACGTTCACCGTATAGGATAGGGCTATTTGCTGAATCAGCCATGATTGGTATGGTAATCGGTATGCTTATCCATTTTCCTCGTATAACCTTCAACATTGGCATCGTACCATTTCCATGGATTGACCTTACTGGGCTTACTGAACAATATCTCCCAGGAGCGATAATCGGGATTGCTACTGAACCTTTATCCCTTGTGTCTGGCATGCTTGTTCCTTGGATACTCGCGATCTACATGTTTATCACATCGTTCATTTGCTGGATTCTACTGAATTCGGCATTCCTAAAATTCTTTCCTGAAGTGTTTCCCAGATGGAGTAAGGAATACATGCCGGGAATGGGAATTTCGCTCCTTTATCAAACGTCTCAACTCTATGTCTGGCTTGTGCCCCAGATAATATTCGCATTAACATTGTCTTTCTTTTATCTGGCAAGGAGCGCGCGCTATAAAAAAGGCCTTCAGTGCTTTGTCCCGTTTTTCGCCATCCTTGAGACAAGCAGGTTACTTTAAGTTTACCACAATTCTTATCATGTACTTCGCAGGGACATTGGGCTCTGTAGCAGTTTTTCATTTACTCGTCCCCGAAATACCTGTCGTGATACCTATGTTCTTATCCATTTGTACAGGTTTCCTGAATGCGATTGTGGGTGCTAGGATCTTAGGAGAAACGGGGCAATCAATTCCTGCCATCGGCGAAAGCATGTGGAGACCTCTCTTATACATTATGGGTTATCAAGGGTGAATGGGTGGCTTATAGCACCAGTATTGGGTGGTGGCTTAGCTTCTGGCTGGACGCAAGACATAAAGATTGCTTACCTTACAGAAACGCGACCCGGTGACTTCTTGAAGGCATTTATTTTGGCTTGGATAGCTTACAGGATATTCGGGTTTATGTGGGGTAGTTTCTTCTGGACTTTCGCTCCGATTCCTTCTTCCACCTATCCATTTTCCCTTATCCAATGGCCGATAAGACTAATGACAGATTGCATGTGGATAACGAGACAGATTCAGGTTAGCCTACATATCGTTCTCATCTCTTTTGGATTCATGGCCGTTATTCTTGCTATAGGTACACTCTTGTCAGGGATTACTGGAATCCCATTCTCTGCTTCGGGTCTAGTGGCAGGCGCATCTATCACTCCTCCCTACGTCATCCCGATATTCTTAGGTTCTGCAATAAGCAGATTTCTCGTTCCAAGGACAGTTGGCAAAAAATGGTGGGATGAACACCGTGGGCTAGTGGTTGGCGGATTTGCAGTCGGAGAAGGAGTTGTGATTGGTATTGGGATTGTTTGTTCACTATTAGTTAAAACGATCTGGACTTGGCCTTACTGATTTTTAACACCGCAATAGATAAAAAGAGAATATTATAAGGTTGCTAGAAACACTAAAAACTGCATAGAATTTTCTAAAGAAGTTCCGCAGAATTTTCGTTGATTCCTTTTCTCATTTTCAGTTAGTGAAGTTAACAGAGTCAAGGAAGCCATGCTTTTCCAACGTACTGCTGATGCTAGATGAGAAAAAGTAGGGTTATCCAAGATTTTGCCATCTTGCTTAATAATGGATATAAACGTATCTTGAGGCTAAACAGTTTTAACC
>JAFNIQ010000008.1 GCA_017601395.1 Candidatus Brockarchaeota archaeon | reverse complement strand
GGCTGCTAGCCATGGCTTTCAGCCTCGTATCCACGCTCCTGTTCACGTTATACTTTGTCTTAACGCTTGAACCACCCTACGTAGTCCAGCTCCTAACCCTCGGATGGATTTTCTACTTCATCCCCTGCGTGATTTATGGCCTGATTAGGATCAGGTCCTGAAGGAAGTAAGAGAGGGGAATGGCCTGGATCAGAAGATGTTAACTTGGGCGTGAAGAAGGGGGAGGATATTGAAGCCTATATAGGCGTCTCAGTTTATTTCGATGTAGAAAACAAGAAAGCGCCGGCGGGAAGATTTTCGCCATTTTTATATATTTACTGGTCTCGAACTTCCGACCAACGGGTTAACAGCCCGCTGCTCTAGGCATACGAGCTATTAAACTACCTGCTGAGCTACGCCGGCGCGGGTTTTATCGGGTATAAGGGGGTTAAAATATTTTTCTATTCTACTAGCTTTTAAGTTATCGTTTTAGTTGGCTGGTTTACGCCGGACTATTAGGTTGCTGGCGACGGGGATGTCTCGGGACTGGGAGGAGGTGTTTCGGGGGGCGGTGGAGGTGGTGGAGGCGGTGGGGGAGGAATTCTACGGCGTTTCCTGTATAACCATGCTATTAGTATGATTATTATGATTGAAACCAGTATTAATATGGTTGAAAGCCATATGGGGATCGCGACATTATAGGTGAGCGTCTCGGAGGTGCTTATGTTCCCGCTGTTGTCGATCGCGTGGACTCTATAGGAAACCGTGGTGAAGGGAGGCTGCCTCGGGATTATGGCGGAGTAGGTGTTTGGGCCAACCGGCTTCGCGGTCACGTTTCCCCCTGCGGCTCCAGAGCTGTAGGCGACCCATACTGACCTGACTCCTGTGCCCTTGTCGGTAACTGTGCAAGTAATGTTTACCTCCTCCATGAAGGTTGCTTCCCTAGGCAGTTGCGTTATGTTTGAAATGACTGGCGGAACATCGTCCGAGACGAGGAAGCCTATCAAGGGAAGTTGTCTTTCAATTCCGTTTAGGAGCAGGACTGAGGCAGCTATGCTCCAGTTACCTATGACGGAAGGATCTGTCTGTGGGAACGAGAGTTCTCTGACGAACTTGTCGCCCACTTGGTTAAACATAACTGTCTTGGTCGAACCGTTGGGGGATGTTAAAGCGAACTTGGCTGAGCTTATTAGGGAAACGTTTGAAGGGGCTAATTCGATATTGACGGTGGGTGAGCTTAATGGAACAACCTTCCTATCGGTGGCCACGGAGACATTTAGAACGTCGAAGGAAGCCCTTGTCGCTCCCACCCTGAGGCCATCAGAAGACTTATAGGTTGTGCTGACTAAGTAACGTCCGGCTCGATTTAAATGGAGGTCTCCCGTGCTCACCCCGTTTTGGTCAAGCTGGTTGAGTGATTGATCGAGCAAGACTCCTGTGGGCCCGACGGCTTTAATCGAGATTACTCCGGGTGGGAAACTTGGGATGGTTGACGCCGCCCTCGCCTCTATTCTTATAGTGTCGTTCACTAGGAGGATAGGCGTGGAAACGCTCATCCACCTAAACCTTATGTAAGCGGCTGGAGTCTCCAAATAATTTTCAGCCTTCACATGGATTTCAGCCCTACCTGAGTAGGTGTTTGAAGCCCCCATTAAGATCCCGCTTATCATTATATCGCTATTCACGATGGATATCAACGGCGTTCCCCCGCCTGGACCAGGAGTAACGGATGCTCCTCGAATGGCCCAATCGCTTGGAACCGGGCCTATCTTTATGGTCACGGAGGAGTAGGGCGGAGCTGTAAAAGAGAGGTTTAGATTCGAAATATTCCAAGACGCGTCGCTGAAGGGCGAAACGGAGTAGTTCGAGTAGAATTCCGGCCCTGGACGGGAAACCTCCACGCTGCAGTTGAAACTGGCCGTGAAATTCAGGAACCCGTAAGAGGGTGAAGCTGGAGGGTGGAAATAGAGCGGGTATGTAACTTTTAAGCCGAATTCCCTCTGTTCAACCCTGTCCGCCGGTAAAGCATGAAGATTACCGTGGAAGTCCTCAACGTACGCCTTCCAGGTTTCCCCGCCTATCTCCCATTCTCCCCAAGGTTTCCCCGCGTTATCCGTGAATACCGATAGTAGGGCGAAGGGTCTGAAGAAGGGTGGTGGATGATTATCATCATAGGAGGTTCTACTCTGTTCTACCGACATTAAATCAGAGGATATCTCAACCATGCCTCCCGAGAAGCTTGCCGAGCCCCGGATAGTTGTCCAAAACGCTAGCTCGTCGAAGGGTAGTGCTAAGCGCACCTCAGGGGTCTCTGCAGCTCCGAAGGTCAGCGAATTAACCCTCATTAATATCCCGCTTCTAGGTATGTTCCGACCATGAAGATAGAGCCGGTAGTTTTTTAGGGGAAGAGCTTTAGACCATGGGGTGAAACTCGTCGAATAAGTGTTGCTTGCCGGGTGAGTGAGTACTCCTACAAGCATCTTCCCAGTTATGTCTTCCATATTCCCGGAGATCGTATTGTAGAATCTAGCGTTGCCCTGAGCATTATCATCAGCATCCTTAGAGTCGGGCATTATTTTTACGTCGAGGCTTGATCCGGTTTCCCAGTGTACTTCAAGCCTGTATACCTCGCCCGCTTTCAAGATTCTTGGGCTCATCATCCTGAGAGTAATCCACCAATCATAAGGGCCTGTTACAGCCACCGATTCCGTAGAGATTCCGAAACTAATCATCCCATAGTTCCATATTTCCGCGTGAAGCTTAACGCTTCCAGAGTAGACCCTTACCACCAGCCAAACGTATTTTACTTCAAAATTATCGTAGGATGAGGGAACTGTAAAGTTCTGAATGATCTGGGGATAAGTATTGTTGATCCTGAAATAGTTTTCATCCAAAAAAGGTGTGTAACGTATCTGAAAAACCTCATTCCAGAACAGGGCGTAACCTTCTTTAAGGGGGCTTTGGTAATCTCTTGTTGTCCAGTAGAGGTTGGTCCACGCTACTGGGCCAAATGTTCCAAACGCCACTGAATTCTCAGGCACAGGATACTCTATTTTATCTGAAGCATATTGGTAACCGGGCAAGATTACTTTTTTCTTGGCGAAAGCGGCTTGGGAGCTATGCACAACCATCCTGGATTGTAAAACTGGACCGGAACCTTCGAAAGCTTCCGGAGAAGCTTGGCAAGCGATTTTATTCCACGAATAAAATACTTGCGTAATCAGAATTATGGTGAAGAGCACCACCAGTATGATTCTCTTCATCTTCATCTCAAACGATTTGGAGATATAAAAGAATTATTTAACGCGAATAAACCAATATAAGCTCCTGATTTTTTCAGAAGCTCTTTAGCGAGCGGCCTTGTTACGGCAGTCAGATGACTTTAATACTTATATTTTGCCGCCTATTCAAAAGCTGGGTTAACGGATGGCTTCGATGTTAAATGAGGGAGAAGCGTTTATTGGGCTTCTTCCTCAAAAACCTTGAATCGCAATCTTTCAAGTCTTTCCTCACCCTCTTAAACTTTAGGATTCGTTCTTGAAAAGAATCCGAAAAATCTTAGAAGTTAACCTGAGCGAACAGTTTAGCTGGGATGTTTTTAAAATGGAATCTTTAAAACTGTCGAAATAAGCGTGCGCTAAGGCATGTCTGGGGGGAAGCTGCCTGTTTCTGAGAGGCTGAAGGTGCTTGACAGCCTAACGCTGTAAAGGATGGCGAAATGTCTGGGGGGAAGACGTTTATGCTGAGTTGAAGAATGTTAGTGCAAGACTTGAATCCGTGGAGAAAACTTTGGAGACTTTAGTGATCATGATGCTTCCTGAGGAGGAGGTCAGCGAGGAGGAGTTGAAGGAAATAGAGGAGGCGGAGGCAGAGATCGAAAGGGGAGAATACGTTACCCTCGAGGAATTAATGAAGGAGTATGGCGCTGAGTAGTGACCAGACACAGGATTCTAGTCTCAAGAAGAGCCGCCAAGTTTGTGGGCGAAGTAGAGCAAAGGCTGAGAAGAAGGATAATAGGTGAAATAAAAGATTTGGAGAACTTTCCCTTCTTTACTGAGCCGCATGACATAGCTGAGCTTAAGGGGAAAGAAGACTATTACAGACTACGTGTACGTAGCATAAGAATTATTTTCAAAGTTAATGAAAACAGAGAACAATATACGTTGAGAAAATAGGATACAGGAAAAAAATATACGGGTAGAAGTTTCGCTGACATAAAGGAAAGGTTTTAGATAAGTTTTTCAAATACTCACTAGCGTGCGTATTCTCATCTTGCTAAACATGAATCAAGGCGCTTTTAAGCGTGTGCTCATTCCATGTAGGCTGCCTGCAATAATCTTCTACATATCAGACATAGAAAAAGGGAACTTTTAACAGCTATTACGGAACTTCTAAGCTTTCGCTTTGCTTTTTCTCGTGCCACTTATAGGCGTCAGATCTCTACTCCGAGTATTAATCCAGCTGACAGGAATAATAGGCTGCCAGTAGTTATTAGAGGCTCTAATTCTTTGGACACGCTTAGACTAATGGTTTCTTAATAGAAGGATTAGTATTTGTCTCCAAGAAAGTTCGCGTTAGATTTCCTGTCTTTATGCACTATCTTGGTTTAATGCGTTAGTGGCTGTTGCTAGCAGCAGGTAGCGTGTGATTCCATGATCATGGGTCTCCCATTGGGATATTGTCCGGTCCGTATGTTTATGAGTATCTCACCATTTTGTACGAGTTTCTGCTCATTTTTAGCAGTTTCTAAAACCTGTTTGAATTTTTCCTTCTTGCGGGAGCTCTGTAACTGTTTAATTTGCTTCCTTTCGAATTTTCTTGTTTTCTTCAGTTGTCTCACCCATGTTTACGGCATTTCCTCCTTAATTTTTCTGGCGAGAGTCTTACCAAATTCTATGATTTGTTTAATATCCTCCTGTTTCGGCGGGCCGTTTATTTCTATTGTCCCAACGACTTCGATTTTTGACGGCCCGAGTGTTTCTTGGATGTGTTTTACGGTGCCTCCCACCCAACCGTACGAGCTTAAAACAACTCCGAATTTCAACGGTGGGCGTAGGGCTTTTACCAGATAGGTTGCGTATACGGCTAGCGGGTGTGCACCGCCTAGCACTGTCGGTGCGCCTAAAACAATGGCTCTCGAATCAACCAAATCCTTTGCTAAGTCGCCTATGTCGGCTGAAGCCAGATTGTATAATGCGATTTCAATACCTTCCGACGCTAATGTTTCGGCAATTGGTTGAATCATCTTTTCTGTACTGTTCCACATCGTCACGTAAGCTATGGTTGCCTTCTGTTTTGTTTCTCCGTTTGCCCATTTGCTGTAAGCCTTAAGAATGCGTTCAGGGTTTTTATGAATGGGCCCGTGACTTGGCGCTATCATTTTTATTTCTAAACTCTTTATTTTCTCTAGGGCCCTTTGAGCCATAGCTCGGAAGGGCATCATTATTTCACCCCAATATCTTTGAGCGTGAACGATCAAATCCTCTACTTCGTCATCATACAGTCCTTGGGCTATGTGGGAGCCAAAGAAATCGCATGTGAACAGAGTTTTGTCTTCCTGGAGGTAGGTGAACATGGTTTCCGGCCAGTGGAGCATTGGCGCTTCGATGAAAAGCAGAGTTTTTCCGCCTAGGCTAATGGTTTCCTGGTCTTGAACTACTTTTATCCGTTCTTCCGGCACTTTATAGAAGGTTTGAGCCATCTTAGCGCCTTTACTCGTGGTCACCAGCCTAGCTTTACTGTTGATTTCCATTAGGTATGGAATGGCGCCTGCATGGTCAGGTTCAGCATGGTTCATAACCACATAATCAATTTCGCTTGGATCAGCAAAATTGCGGATTTTCTCTTCAAACTCTTTTTCGAAACCGGGATTTACCGTATCGATTAACGCCTTTTTGCTTTCACCGATTATCAAGTATGAATTGTACGTGGTTCCTTTGGGGAGCGGAATTAAAGCGTCAAACAGCCTGCGGTTCCAGTCCCTTGCACCAATCCAATAAACACCGTCAGAGATTTTAGCCGTATTTCTCCAACTCATTTTACCATCGTCCACGGCCCAATCAATAATCTTCAACAAATATATTCTTTTCCCGTATTTCTTTAGCTTATTTCATCATTTTCGGCTAGATGCGGCTCATGGAAGAGTGTATTAGGATTAGCGCATGCAGATGTCCTTTAAGCGAGTCAAGCGGCCTCGTTACGGGGCTTTAGCAACGGTTTATCTTAGAATGATGATAATGCTTATATTTGCTGCCTACTCAAAGGCTGGGTTAGCGTATGGCTACGTTGTTAAACGAGGGAGAAACGTTTAATGATTAAAGTCGACTACGATAAGAAGGTTTTAGAGATTAGGCCGTTCTCAGGAGAGGAATTGTGGAAGGCTTACCATCTCATCGACAAGGGTGATCTGGCTTCAGCGGAAACCATGCGAATATTGAAAATAGATGAGGGCGAGAAGAGCAGGCGTAAGGCCTTTTTGAAAATAATGGTTGAAAACGTTGAGTTCGAAGTCTCTTCGGAAACCATTCGGCTCAGAGGCAGGGTTTTAGAATGCCCGGAGGACATGGAGGGTGTTCTCGGCCACTATCATACTCTGACAATAGGCGTGGGGGACAGGGTTATGGTTGAGAAGCAGGAGCTCTCCCCTATTCACAGGAAGATCCTAAGCCGGGATGTGAACACGAAGAAGTATATTGTCGTGGCGGTTGAGCTTGGAAACGCTACGCTGGCTGTTGTGAAGGACTACGGTGTTGTTGAGAGCCTTGAGGTTGAGCAGGATATTCCTGGGAAAAACTTTCCTGAGGAGCGTGAAGCCATGGCCGTAAGGTTTTTCCACGAGGTGTCGAAGACCCTTAGAAGCATCTGGATTAAGGAGGGTAGGCCGAAGACAATCCTGATAGGCCCCAGCGTCACGCGCGAAGCCCTTTTGAAATTCATGGGAGAAAAGTATAGGGATCTTCAAGCCTCGGTAGCCGGATGCTTCCATTCCTCCGGGGGAACAGTATCGGCGGTAAACGAGTTTCTGAGGAGCAACGAGATGAAGGTTGTGGCGAGGGAGTTGAAGATTGTCGACGAGATAACGGCTATAGAAAGCTTCTTCAAGAGCCTGGTTGAGGAGAAGGCTGTCTACGGTCTGGAGGAAACCTGGAAGGCTGTTGAAAAGGGAGCTGTAAGCCAGCTGATAATACATGTTAAGCTGGCCTCCCAGTCAGGCTCCCTGAGGGAGAGGATGATGGAGATGATAAGGCTTGTTGAGCAATACGGCGGGGAAGTAACTATAGTGAGCGGCAGACACGAGTCGGCGGAGAAATTCAGGAGGATAGGCGGCATAGGGGGAATTCTAAGATATAAAGTATACTAGCTTGTGAAAGTTTCTGTGGGACACACATACCGACTCAGAAAGCCTTCCTAGCGCTGAAAAATAAAAGAAAGGTCTAATCGAAAGTTTCTATGCTTCTTAGAAACAGATGGATGTCGTCCCTTAGTCCAAGCAAGTATGGTAATAACGCCACGGGGAATTCATTTACTGGCTTATCATTTAGTGTAATCCTAGTATGATTCGATGTTCTGGTGGGTCCGGGCATTCTCATGCTCATTATGATTCCAGTGTTTCTCTCGATTGATACGCTGGGCATGCTCCATAAAGTATCGTTACCATAGTGTATTATCTCCAGCACATCTTTTCCAGAAATCCTTGATATTTTTTCATACAGGCTCCATGTCGGAGGCTTAACATTGAGTTCACTTATCCGCCACGTGCGGTTGAGCTCCGGAATGTATACCTTGCCCTCCTTAAGATAGACTAGAGTTGTGAAGACCTTGGATGCCCATACTGGGGAAGGTGGTGGGTAACTGCTTATCTTCGGCTCGAGGGTTCCCAGCGGGATGAACTCAGCATTAAAAAGGATGATTCTGTTCTCTAAGGGTTGAAACAACGGAAGCAAAACCCCCACATCCTTCCCCTGCCAGTAGAACCTTTTAGTGTTTGTATCGTATTCAAAGGTGGCGCATCTTCTAAACTCCGATTCCTTATACGTATTACTTTTATTCTCGGCAAAATCCTTGCTGGACAGCCCAAGCCCCTTAATGTCAACTGTAAAGTTCAAAATATACCTGTTCCCAGTTTTTATAAGCTCCATGGTCAGTGTTGCATTAGGGTTGCTAAACAGCAAATCATTCCCAGGCTCATATTCAACGCAAACGATACGAAGATCGTATTTTAATACCAGCCTCCTCAAGTTTCTCGTTCCTTCTAAACCTTTAGAGGCTTGAGGAGCGGTGAGCATAAACCACGTAAAAGAGAGAATCGTTAGGGCTAGCATTGTTATTACCAACATAGAAAGCTTCCCTATTTTCATAGAAATCTTCACGATCCGACACCCTCAGTTACTACCTGGAGGGCCAATGTCTGCAAATTTAAACAAGTTTCCATAATAGGCAGATGCCCACCCTGTAGAGTAAGCGTATACGATATTTTGTATATGATAAGTTCTTCTAATCTCATAATATCCGAAGAAATTGCCTCTGCCATCTCCATACGCTCTTATCCAATAAGAATTCCATAACTCATACCCTTCAAGGGCCCAATGCGTATCAATACAATCTCCAAAACCGATTCTGTGATATGTAGCATAGTATAGGCCACCCGGATTGTAAAGACCACGTACTTCCGAATATACAGCAGTGAATCTGAGCCACTTAGGATCCCAATCAAAATCATAATCTTCTAGTGCGAGGCATAGAACTATTGGAGTAATAATGGGGAGGGGGGGTAAAAGCTGTAGGACTAAATACTTATTTTTAATCCCTTTCATCTCCCCTCTTCATGCAAAGAAAGGGAAGTAGGTTTATAAACTTTTTTAATAATAATAATATTCGAGTTTTCAGCCAGTTGAACCGGATGGCTGATTAATCGCACTATACTCCACATCACGAGGGTGGAGGAGGGTTCTACTATTCACTGCACGGAGTCTGAGAAATGGATAATAAGCAGTGGTTCGGTATGATGCCTGATCCCTGTTTATCCAATCGTTAATGCTTTCCTCGTTAATGTGTTTTCTAATAGCACGCGTTTTTTACCGCGAAACTTAGAGGAGACTAGGACGATTTGTGATACAGCATGGCCCACTTACTATAATTACTCTATACTCTAACATTTATAAGCTTACATGAAGGTCGGAGCCGAACCATGTGTATAACTTTACTCGTTTCCTAACTAAGGTTTGTTACATTCTTGTCTGAGCTGGGATGATCAGCGGAACGGCTCTTCCTTCGATTACGAGTGCACACGCAATATGAAGTATGAGGGCCTTAGGTATAGGCTTTACTATTCTCTGTTAATCCGTTCGTTGATACCTTTTTCGTCAAGGTGGTTCCTGATGTAGACCTGCACCTTCTTGCCTTCAGAAGCAGCGCTGGCCGCGTCTTTAACCATTAGAGCCAAAACCTCGCCCAGTGGACACAGCGGCGTCGTCGCGACGAATTCCACGACTATCCTGTCATCCTCCCTTCTAACGTCTTTGATAAGGTTTAGTTCTCCAAGGCTTAGCCCTATCTCGGGGTCGACAACATTGGAAACAGCCTTCCTAACTTCTGAAAGCACGTCAGACTCCTTGCTCATGCTTCTTCCTCCTAGCCTCGTATTCTTCTCTAGTGGTATATATTCTTGCCGGTACGCCTAGGACAACCATGTTAGGAGGGACATCCCTAGTCACCACGGAGCCTGCTGCCACCACAGAGTTGTCACCAACGCGTACTCCGGATATTAGTGTTGAGTTCGCCCCTATTACGCATCCGTTGCCTATTACCACGGGGGTTAGCCTGCCTGAAACCGGGTAGCGATCGTTAGTGACGCACGCGTAGGGCCCTATGAAAACGTTTTCGCCGACAACGGTGCCGTGTGGAAGATACACGCCTGACTGTATTCTAACGTTGTTGCCTATTGAAACGCTTCCGTCGAGCATGGAGCCCGTGCCTATCAGACAGTTCTCCCCAATCCGGCTTCCCTCTCTTATTAGAATATTGTGGCCGGTTACAAGGCGCTTGCCGATAACCACGTCTTCGTAAACCACGCTTCCAGACCTTATTAGGCACGTGGAGCCTATTTTCGCCCCGCTCGACAGTCCGTCGAGAACGCTGAGGTCCTCCGGCATGACTCCTAAGCTTGAAAAACTCCTCTTAGAAGGGTATCCTATTATCGTGTTGAACCCGATGTAGCTTCCCTCCCCTATCTCGCTCTTTCCAAGAACCAGATTGTTCCCTTCAAACCTGACCGTCCCACGAATAATAGCCTTCTTCGACACGTAGTTTTGAAGCATCGTTTAAGCTCAGCTGGGCTTTAAAATAAAGATTTTTAACCCTCGTGTAAATACGGCTAGCGATGCAACCGCGTAGAAAAACCGGGTTTACGCTAGTCTCCATGCTGGTTCTAATACTGGTCTCCAGCCTTCTCCTAAGCGTAAAGACTTCAGGCCAGTTCTTCGAGCTGTCAGACCTCTATGTTTATGTGAAGGCCAACATGAATGAGGAGGCGATTACCGTTTTCAACGTGAACCTGACGATGGGGCCGAAGACGATAAGAGCATTAGGCGAGGCAAATTGGACTTTCAAGATACAGCTTCCGAAATGGGCGGCTCCAAACCTTGTTTCATCCATAGACATGCCTAAGCTATTCCTTGAGAACGGGGAGAAAATAGCTCTGAGGCTTGAGGAGGATGAGGATTACGATTACTTGGTCGCAGAGATTCCTCCTTTTCAGGGTGAGCGATTGAACGCTACAGTCAGGTTCGGCCTGGTTCAACGCGACGATGTTGCTGAAGACTACGTGGGGTTTAAGCTACCTGTTTTAACGGGCTTCAGCATCATGCCTGAATACGTTAACTTCACCTTCCTAACCACGGGCGCGATTAAAGGATATTCTCTGCAGTACTTCAACCCTATTTTTCTGAATGACACTGTAATAGGATTGTGGAATCAGTATTTCAGGACGAGGACGGTGGGCAATGTGACTGGTAGAGTGGTTTTCTCTAAATCGTTCGACAGGTGTGTTATAAAAAGCTTGGCTAGGGAGATAACTGTGACTGAGCAGCTCCAGGTCAATGTGAAAGACGTGTTGAGGCTGAAATACGTTGGAAACTCCTACAGGAGTGAAATACTGAAGATAAACGTCCCTGCCAATGTTAATCAATCGGTTAAGGTGAAGGATGCGCTGGGTATGCTTCAAACCTCCACTAGCGCGTCGACAGCATCTAATACGAGTGTTATAACGGTTTATTCAAGATACTCCTTGAGACCAGGCCAGGAGTATGAAGCGGTAGTTGAATACAGCGTCCCTGTTAAAAACATGCTTGTGAGCTCAAGCGGAGGTTCAACCATTATTCGGCTGACGGGCTTGCCCAACTATACGGATATCGTTGAAACATTCTCTTTAAAAGTGAGAGTGGAGGGTAAGAAAAGCTGGAGGATAGAGGCGGAATCAACCGTTGCAAGCATTGAAGAAGGTGGGGTATTTTCTCTCACGATGCGCAACGCTATGCCGGACATACTGGCTCAGCCGTTTCAGATCAGCTTCTCCCTAGCGCAGCTGGAGGCTGGTAAAAGCATCTCAATGCTCCTCGGCCTATTGGCGCTGCTCATATTGATGGTGGCTGAGATCTTCAGGGAGGAGGCGAAGCCTGTTGAAGCTAAGAGGGGGAGAGAGGTTGAGAGGCTTGTGAACGATCTGGTTGAGGCCCTCCGTGAGAAGATTGATTGCGAAACCCTTTTGGAGGAAGTTAGGGTTAAAAACGCTGTTGGAAAGATTTCTTCCAGAGAGTATAAGGAGAGGGTTGGGGAATACGAGCGGAGAGCATCGAGGGCTGAGAAAAAGATTTTGAAAACAATCGAGGAGGTCTCGCGGATAAACGGGAGAGTCGGCGAGGAGGTTGAGAGACGCTACAGGGTTTTCGAGGAGATAAACGGCGACTCTAAAAACATGATTAACAGCACTATCGAAAGGTTTAGGGGAGGACGCATTACGAGAAGCGTTTTCGAAAACCTGGCTGGAAAATACTTGAAGGAGAACAGGAAGAGGAGGGAAACGGCTGCGAGCGACGTATACTCTGCTTTAGAAAAATTAATTTCATAAACGCTAATTACAATAATGTGTGCTATTGAGGAATCGGTTTCATACTTAATTTGCGACTCCGTTTGGGAAGATTGGTGAAGCGTGCGCTTGTTATATATTATTTGACCTTATTTAATCCAAGTTTCTCGAAAACTATTTTTTCAAGCTCCTTCTTATCTTCCTCTTTCAAATCTAGTAGTGGAAGCCTCATATGCTCTCCTTTCAGTCCAAGCATATCCATTGTAGTCTTCATTACAGCATATATCATATATGAGCTTACGTAAGGATAAGGTAATATTGTTGTTGATGGGCCGTATTTTTTACACATTTTAGCTATAAACTCTTCGTAAGGGTCAAGTTTCTCCTCTATTATCTTCTTCAATCCTTTAAAGTCTCCATTTAGTCCTGCTCTTAGTAGGTCAAAGCAGATCTTTGGCATAAAGTTAGCATATCCTGAAATGTAACCTTTAACTCCGAGGAATGCGGTTGCAGCAAACCACCATTCTCCTCTACCCTGCATTATAGGCACCTTGTCTCCAACAGTTTTAATATGCTCGTATAAGGTTGGTATAAATGGCGTGTTTTCCTTTACAGCCACGATATTATTTGCATTGTCTACAAGCCTTTTAAGAAGATGAGGCTTCATATATATTTTTGAAACATCCGGATTATTGTAAGGCATAACACCAATATCTATGGCATCGCAAATCCTCTTGTAATGTAAGTATAATCCTTCTTCTTCTGGAACATGATAGTATGGCAGTACAACCATTATGCCGTCAGCACCGATATCCTGTGCATACTTTGCCCGCTCAATAGCAACCCGAGTACCAGAATGCGAGGCGCCGGGCATAATAGGCACTTTACCGTTAGCAGCATCGACAACTGTCCTAACTACCTTCTTCCATTCTTCATCCGATAGCGCGTACTTTTCCCCAGTACTCCCCACGGGAACAAGTACAAGAGGTTCACCCTTACTCTCCTCAACCAGCCAAGTAGTGTTATCCCTCAAACCTTCATAGTCTACATCCTCATCCTCCTTAAATGGTGTCAACTGAACGCAAACAACCGCACCCTTCTTCATAAACTCGCGAAATTTTTCAGGTTCCATATACACTCATTTGTTATACTTTTGTAGCGTATATTAGTTTTTTGCCCCTAATATTGTACAAGCATAATCTTGAAACGCGGAAAACTTCAATCCAAGCCCAAGCTTAATTAAAAAACCAATAATGAGAAGTATAGAGAAAGAGAGCAAGACGAGTTGAAGCAAGGTATCATAGCTGTAACAAATGAGATCGTTAAAACTGCTTTGGAGACGGTTGCTCTCTGGTAGTTCTAGAGGACTTAAAAAACATTAGGCAAGCAGAGAGAAAGTAGAAGCGTGGCTATTTAAACGAATCCATTAGGAGTAAAATTTTTCGATAGCCCGGGAGAGAGTCGAACTCTCATCAAGGGGTTTCTCCGCAGGCATACGCTAAACCGCACCAAAGCCCCCCATGTTTGCCGTTACAATCGGCGGCCTTGCCTCCACCGGGCTTCCCGGGCTTGTTGAAAACCTGCTGCAGGGATTTAATAACTTTTTACGTCAGGGAATTGCCAAAAAGGTGAGCTTTTCAGGCGCGCGAGTACCCATGATATTTAAATTTTCCCACCGGAAATTTTCGCTTGCACACTCCGTAAATAGACGTTTTAGATTTTTTTCTTAGCCATGGGTCTGAGGAGGAGGGTCGCCGGGTTATCGCTCATTCTCCTCGTGCTAAGCAACCTCTATTTCCAAGCTAAGGTTTAAATACTCGCTGAGAGGGCTGCTTTAAAATGAAACATGAGGAACACTTGAACCGCAACTTATGTTTATATTTCTCAATCGCCTTCGCTTTCTCATGGTTGTTCTGGATTCCTCAAGCCTTGGTTTCAACAGGTTCATTACAGGTCCCCTCGGTTTTTGCTGAATTCCTATTCAGCCCTTTTAATCCAGCTGCCTTCGGCCCACTTGTCTCAGCCTTCTCCCTCACATATGCTTCTGAAGGAGGAAAAGGAGTCATGAATCTGTTGAAAAGAGGGGTGGATTACAGTTTCAGGAAAAGTTGGCTTATCCCAATTTTCCTCCTTTTCCCAGTCATAACTGGCAGTGCTCTTTTGCTGGCAGTAATTAGTGGAGAGGCTTTGCCTCAATTATCCGTGCTATACAATCCCTTGTCTGTTGCCGTCGGCTTTCTATACATATTTTTTCTAGGAGGGCCGTTCCAAGAGGAGTGGGGATGGAGAGGCTATGCTTTAGACAGACTGCAGGCAAAATGGAACGCGCTTGTCTCAAGCCTAGTGCTTGGAGTCATATGGGGGACATGGCACCTGCCCTTGTTCTTCATGTCTGGAACGGTTCAGTCTCAAACTCCAATCTGGGGCTTCATGATTCTAATACTCTGCGGAACAATCCTCTTTACCTGGGTTTACAATAACACTGGTGGCAGTATATTAGCCATGATGCTCTTACACACGATGAACAACTTATCGTTCTTCATGTTTCCAACACTTGAGACTACGCTGGGCGGTCTTTACCTGTTAATTCTGAACATTGTATTCGTGACAGGAATAGTGGCAACATGGGGTTATAAAAAGCTGGTTCGTGAAAACAAAAACCGCGTATAAATTCAGAATTAACCGGCATTTACACACGTCTCATATTCTTGTGTGCCGCTTAAAAGCCTTTACGGCATGTGGATGCAACGGTGCTTATGGAGACGCGAGCATTTTCCTCACAGTTTGAGACGAAATAGTTTCGCATGTTTAAAGGTTTTTAAGCAATCGGCTTGCGAACTTTCTGATGCTTAACGTTTAGGGGAGAGAAACGATGCCGGCTAAAAAAGTCTTGCTGCTGTCTGTTCTCATCGTGGTTGCATTAGTAGTTGTCTCGGTGTCAAATCGCCTGAACCAGTCTAAGGAGGAAGTAATAAAGCCAGTCGACTCCCCTAGGAATCCTGATCGAGGCTTCTTCATGGGGGTTCTCCCCGTTCCCGGAGACGACCAGTCCTTTGAAGAAGCCTACTCTCAAGCAGCGCAATACTCAGAGTTCTCGCCTGTCTGGGGACGGCCAACACCATTCTACAGTCTTGCTGGAGAACTGTCTGGAAGTTGGGGACAGAAATTTGTGGATAAGAATATACGTGAGAATGGAATGTTTCCATTGATCCATGTTTCCTTCATCGGGCCTAACGTCACGCTCATAACCTCACCCGGCGTGGAAAACCCTTCTCTCAGCAACACCATGTGGAGGGAAGCTTATAAACAAGCAGTCCTTGACGTGGTGAAGTCTTCAAGACCACTATATCTTTCTATCGGTAATGAGGTTAATCGGTGGTATGAGAAATACGGTGTGGATGAAAATAATCCTAATGGTTTCCAGCATTTTGTCAGCCTCTATGAAGAGATATATGATGCAGTAAAGAAGCTTTCCCCTGAAACCAAGGTTTTCTGCACGTTTGCTCGTGAAATAGTGTCTGAGAACCGGGAGGCGGACCTTACTGTTTTATCAATGTTCAACCCGGGGAAAATGGATCTCATAGTATTCACAAGCTATCCTTACGCTGTTCAGGGAATAAACAGGCCTTCCGATATCCCTGACAACTACTATTCTAAAGCGTTAAGCAACCTGCCAGGTAAACCGTTCGGGTTTAGCGAAATAGGCTGGCCCTCGTTAGATGTTTTCGGCGGCGAGCAGGCGCAAGCCGATTTCATAACGCAAGTAGCGGGGCGTCTCACTAGAGGGCAGGGAATAAATTTACAGCTGCTAGGCTGGGCGTGGCTGCACGATTTGGATGATAACGATTGTATCGGCCTCATAAAGAGGAACGGCGAAGAGAAGCTTGCCTACGAGGCGTGGAAAAATGTTTCTGGTTCAAAGTAAATAATATGAGTTTGAAAACTTAAATAAAGGACACGTAATTCTAAATAAGGATGGTTAAAACAGCTTTATTTACAGTAACATACTGCGGCCTTTGGTATAAGGGGGATGCCCTATCTTTGAAAGAACAGATTAGGAAAGCGAAGGAACTTGGTTTCGACGGGATAACCATAGAGACTAAAAGACCAGTGGCGCTGCCCTGCGACCTAGACGGGTCTGCGAGAAAAGAAGTAGCGGAGCTGGCTTGCTCTCACGACATTAGGATAGCTGCTGTCGAAACCATGTCGAACTTTGTCAGCCCAATTATTGAGGAACGGGAGAACAATCTTTGCATGGTGAAAGAATCCATAGGGCTTGCAGCAGACCTGGACACGAACATAGTGAAGGTTTTCGCAGCCTGGCCAGGCACCTCTAGGTATGACGAACTGGGGACGTACGATTTTGGATACAGGCTTTTCGACTTTAAAAGCATGTTTGCAACGAGAGATAAAATGTGGAGGTGGGCTGTACAGGGGATTCGGGAAGCAGCTAAATGGGCGGATGACTATGGAATCGTAATCGCGCTGCAAAACCATCCGCCGGTAATAAGGCTTGGATATGAGGACGCGCTTCAAATGGTTAAGGAAACCGGCATGAACAATGTGAAACTATGTCTGGACGCGCCTCTCTTAACTAATCAGAGTGACGAGTATATTCGTGAGGCTGTCGAGTCATGCAGAGAGATTGGGATAGTTCTCTCCCACTACAGTTCATCCTCGTTCGACGAATCCCCTTCCGGGGAAATCATTATGAAGCGTAGCCAACTTATTGGAGACCAGTATGTGAACTACCCCGCGTTTATAGGGGAGCTTAAAAGAATAGGCTACGACGGGTTCATTTCCTCCGAGGAATGCTCACCCGTGCTGGAGGACCATGAGTATCAAGGGATCGACACTGTGGATAGGCATGTTAAGGCAGCGTTGAAATATATGAAGAAACTGATAGCTGACGGTGTAGAACCGAAGATAGTTAGGCGCTGAGGAAACCCGGGAAAACAGCGTTCAGGAGACAAGCAATTCCAAACAGTATGAAGACTACTCCGCTTCCAAGCTTAACGCGCCTTAGTGGCACTAACCTCAGAAACCTACTGCCGATCAGAACACCCAGTCCAGTTATGATTGTGAAAGCCATGGCTACTCCAGCGTAAACCAGAAGAGGAGAACCATACTCTGCTGTAAGCGCTACCACGGCTAGCTGCGTCTTGTCCCCAAGCTCCATCAAGGTAACCATGGAGAAGACTAATAGAGCTACAGACTTTAAACCAAGCCTCTCAACCTGTTCCTCCTTTTTTCCAGCTGATAGAATAGTGTAGACGCCGAAAGCCAAGAATAGAACTGCCGACGCTACGCGTATTACGGGCAGGGGAATAACCGTTGCCAACGTGCCCCCGATGACCACGCCCACCCCTGAAACCAGTAGTAAAGCCAGAATCCCGCCGGTGAAGACGAGAAGAGCGTTATGATTGGACGATAAGGTTATGACGGCAATCTGCGTCTTGTCTCCCAGCTCTGCAACTACCACCAGCAGGAAGGAGGCTAAGAGCGGTGTTAAATCCATTAGCCCGGGAATAAATCACAACTATATAAGTTTTCCCAACTATACTGTAAAAAGACGGTCTAGAAGCATCTTTCCATGACCTTACTCCAGTCTTTTTATTATATGCCAGCCGAAACTTGTCCTCACAGGCCGAGAAACCTCGCCTTTTTTCAACGCGAAGGCGGCTGTTTCAAACTCGCGAACCATCTGCCCTCTCCCGAAAAACCCTAAGTCTCCACCTTTTTTCCTAGAGGGGCACAGCGATTTCTCAGCGGCCAGCTTAGAGAAGCTCGCCCCCGTCTTCAACTGTTCAAGAACCTCCTTGGCCTCCCGCTCCGTCTTAACGAGAATATGAGCACAATGTATTTTATCAGCCATACCCCCACTGCACGCCCTATTCTTATAAGTGTTACTTTCTAAAAGTAGAAGAATACCTAAAGCTTTTTCAGGATAATGCTCTGCATCAGCAACGTAAAAATGATTCTTGCGACTGGAAGAGCACACTATAAATAGCCTCCTTGTAATCGAAGAAACATGATTTTCAGACATGGTTTTGTTCTCAGCTGTACAACGCTATCACGCACCATAGATGCATGCCTTTAAAATAATCCGTTTCTGTAAATTTAAAAACCGTGAGGTTGCCATCTGCGTGTGCTATAAAACTTTTTATTTCCCTTCTGATTGTCACTAACTAGCGGCGCTGGTCTAATCTGGTTATGACACCAGCCTGCCACGCTGGGAATTCCGGGTTCAAATCCCGGGCGCCGCATTTCTCGATTTTCATTTCCCAACTTTTAAACTAGAGGTGCTGGATAGTTTATTTCGTATAAAATTTTAGTAATGCTTATTAACATGTTACTACAAGCACTAGTAGCTTAAGATGAGACCGGTGGAAGACTCTTCAACCCATCGAAATGCCGGCAGGTCTACCGTGGTCTTAGCAGTATCATTCATGCTGATAGGAGTATTGATAGGAGGGTTGATAAGCTACGCTTTCAGCAGCCTGTTCATTATAAGCAGGATAGATGAGCTTCAAAACAGGCTTTCAAACCTTGAAGACCGCGTATCCGCCCTGCAGCTAACCCAGAATTCTTCAACCAACATAACCTATGTTTTAGAGGGGAACTTTTCCTTATCGCAGCTTTACGAAAACGTTAGGGATTCAATCGTCCTGGTAACGGGTACTGTTGTAAACTACGATATTTTCTACCGTCCCTATTACAGTAGTTCCCAGGGCTCAGGCTTCGTATACAAATACAAGGATCAGTTTGTGATCGTGACGAATTATCATGTCGTATACAATGCGCGCGACATAACTGTAAGGTTTAGAAGCGGAAACGCTTATCCTGCTGTTGTCAAGGGTGCTGACCCGTATGCTGACCTAGCAGTTCTCTCTGTGAACGCTTCCATCGATGAATTCAAGCCGCTTAAAATCGTAAGCTCGTCGACGCTCAGAGTCGGAGACACCGTGGTGGCTATAGGAAACCCATACGGTTTGGCTGGTTCAATGAGCTCCGGCATAGTGAGTGCTCTTGGTAGAACAATCTCTGAAGACATTACAGGCGGGTATTCGATAGCGAACTGCATTCAGACAACGGCGCCAATAAACCCGGGCAACTCGGGAGGGCCTCTTCTGAATCTGAGAGGCGAAGTCGTTGGGATAACCACAGCTATAGTGAGAGACTCGCAGGGGCTTGGCTTCGCCATCCCCTCCAACACGATACTGCGTGAAATAGAATCCTTGGTTACTAAGGGGACTTATGACCAGCATCCCTGGCTTGGAGTAACGGGTATGGATATGACGTATGACATAGCGTCAGCAATGGGTGTGAACGTGACGTACGGGTGGCTAATCGTAGGGGTTACGGCAAACGGGCCTGCTGCTAGAGCAGGTTTGCAGGGTGGAAACAGGCAGATTACGATTAAGGGAAGCAGGGTTACAGTGGGTGGAGACATTGTGATAGGTATAAACGGTACAAGGATTACTAATGGAGATGAACTCTTATCCTTCTTACAGGAATACACGCTCCCGAATCAAACAATTATATTGACGATAGTTAGAAACAATCGGATAATGGATATTCCTGTTACGCTTGGAGCAAGACCTCCGCTTTCATGATTTGATGTGGAAATACTCGGGATTCAAAAAAGAAATCAAACTTTTTCATACTGGAATTATTAAAGTGGTTCTGGAGCGTCTTTTCTTTACACTTGGATTTCCAATTCTTCAGAGCTACGCTTAGTCGCTAAAGAAAAACCTATTCTTTTAAGCCACTAGAGATTGGTTTGACACAGAGTTTCTTCGTAAACCTTTTCTATCTCTTCAACTATTATGCTCCAATCGTATTTCCACACTTCCCTGAATGCATTAGAAGATATTCTTTCAGAAAGCTCTTTGTCTTCAAGCATAGTTATAATGTCTTTTGCTAAACCTTCTATTTTATTCCTTCTTATCAATAAGCCTGTTTCCATATGCCCCACTATTTCCCGTACCCTACCTTGGCTGTTGCCACTATCGGTGTCTTTGAGACCTTGCTTCTAACAGCGCGATTCCCAAAGGCTCGCCGAAGATATAGAGTGGAACAAAAATGTTAGACCTCTGATAAAGGTTGGCGAGCACACTCTTGCTCAAATCCTTTCTGTACACATACCTGCCGACGAAAAGCACGCTTTTCCCATCAAACATCTTTACTCGTGGAGAGAACTATTCAACACTCACTCCGTTGGAATGATCTTCACCTCTTTGTCCGTGAAATAGGAGATGAGGTTGCTGCCGCATTACTTACAGCTATCATTTTATCAGCATTACTAATATACTGTTTGAATGGAATACAGCATGAATGAGGATGGTTGCGCGCTAGAAGCAGCACAGCTATCCCACGTACGCCCCTCCATTCAAGGATCCTAGAATTACGACAATAGAAGATGAGGCGTGACGCGAACGGGTTGAGACGATTTTTGAGAGCATTGAGAGGTTCTTCCTCTTGATTTTGAGGCTTGTTTAAACCTTTACCTTTAAAGAATAAATGTTTAAACGAGGTTCGACGGGGTGATGATTTGGACCGCCTTCTTCAATCCATAAAACTATTACTCTGAAGTGCAGTTCGTTTAAATCATTAGGGGAAACATTTCTAAATCTAAAGAAACCTGGTACGCGTGTTTTCCATGCGCTGTCTAAACAGTACGCTGGAATCAGTCTTTTTCCCTCCAGAGGCGTATTAAAGAGTATCGTTGGGAAATACTGCCTTATGAAGAAGCTTCGAATCGAAGTAATGCAATACGTGCTGATTATCCCCGCTGCGATTATCAGGATCGATACTGTTGCAGACAGTAATGGGCTGATGCGAGCAGCCTCTCCCCTCTTGTTCAGCCTCCTGATGTTCTCAATCCTCTGATCAAGCCTCGGATGCGTTGAAAACAGCATCATGCTCCTTACCGAGATCGGGTAGGACAGGAATAGGCCAGATGCTAGGCGAGTAATAATGCTCTCTTTTGGGAATTCTCGGGAGGCCTCATATATCTTTACAAGCGTCTTTGCCAGAAGCCCTGGCTGTCTCAGAATCTGCGCACCTTCCTCGTCGGCAAGGATTTCTCTTTCCCTCTGGGCTGTTGCAGACGCGAAGTATGCGAACGGGTTGAAGAAGGATAGTAATGTTAGTGAAACCGATACTGTCTTAAATAAGAAATCATTGTTTTTCACATGGGCCAGCTCGTGAGCTGTGACTGCAGCCAGTTCTCTTTCATTCAGAGTCTGGAGAATGCCTAAGGAGAACACTAGCATCGTCCTCCGCCCATATCCCACTGTGAAGGCGTTTGGCCTTAAATCCTCCACGAGCCCAATCCTGGGAGGGTTGATTCCAAGCTTCTTGGACAATTCTCCAACTTTTTTCTGTAGCGATTCGTATTCGCTGGGTTCAAGCTCAACTATTTGGAAAACTCTTCTAGCAACCCTGTCGTTTAAGGCTATTATTGTAAACAGGTAAAATAACGATAGCGTTAACCCGGCTGAAAGAAGCATGTTTGCCACAGACGGGTTGTCAAGCAGCTTAACATGGTTGAAAACTATCGGGGGAGGAAGCTCGGCAATACGGGGATTTAGAGGTGTAGCCAGCAGTATTTTATGCGGATTGCTGCTTACCTTGATCTCTAGGAGCAGCCTCGTGATAAACCAGGGGGAAGTAAGCGCCACGAGTAAAACAGGGATTGTAAGTGGAAATAGGTAGCACAGGCTTTTCACCTTGGCTGTGAGTAGAGGATTGAATTTCACAAGTGCCTTGACGCATATGAATGAAACCACCAGTAGAGTGGTAGAGTAGTAGAAGTAGGGCTGGAAAAGCTGGATAAGAATATAATTTAGGTCAATAGATAACATCCTTCGTCAGCCTCTTTTCCCCCTTAATGCTTTCTCCAACTTGTCTTTCAAATCTTTAAACTCTTTCTCCTCTGAAGAGATTCTTTCAACCAGGTAGCTTGCAACAATATCTCCAAAATTTTCCACGAGACTATTTAAAACCTCGTGGACAGCGGATTTCTTGAAATTATGTTCTTCAAACTTTGGCCAATATACGTAGAGGACTCCGCCTCTCCCTTTCTCCACCCGCCTGTCAAGCAGCCCTTTATCGTAAAGTCTATTCATCGTTGTCATGACGGTGGTGTACGCGATTCTTTTTCTCCGCTTAAGCTTCTCATAAACATCTCTAACAGTGAGGGGCTGCTTAGCACTCCACATGACCTCTATTATACTTGTCTCTAATGGACCTAAGAAGGCTTGAAGCTCCTTTCCTTCGATGTTGTACTGAGATATTTTTGCGGCTCCTCGGCGCATTTTTCTCACTATTACTCTGAACATGATTATTTAACCCTTACTACACGGAATAGTAACGTTTATAAAGGATGTTACTACAGATTGTAGTAACAATGCAAACACGGGATAAGAAAATAGGCATTGCTAAAACAAGTGTTAAACGGCAAACCCTGTTTATCATCTCAATGGTGATGCTGATGGCTCTCTATCAATCAATCCCTGTTTCCGGGGAATCATACACGCTTCTAGGCTCAGTGAAGGACTTCAACGGTAATCCTTTAAGCAACGTGGCCGTCACTATTTACGATTCCTCGGGAGCATTCATAACTAAAATATGGACTCTCGCCAACGGAGGGTTTGCGATAAGCCTTGACCGTGGTACCTATAGAATTCAGCTGGAGAAAAAAGGTTATGAGAGTAAAACTATAACCGTCAGCCTAAACAGGCCCTCCGTAGACCTGGGGGAAATCATTCTGGACTTTTCACCCAAGGTTTCAATATCTCAAACCTATCTGAAGGTTGAATCCTTCTCCGAGGTCAGTATTCCGGTCTCCGTGGAGAACAAGGGGTCGGAAGAGGAGATGGTAACAATCCTGGTTGAGGCTCCGGAGGGATGGGAGGCAGGAGTATACTCGGGTTCAGCTGAAATAGTAAACCTGACGCTGAGCCGGGGAAGCGTTCAAAACCTTAACCTTAAGGTAAAGATTCCATACAACGCGCAAGGGATCTACAGTCTGAAAATAAGGGTTTTAGGCTCAATAATCCAAGAGAAAACTGTCTCCCTATACGTTGAGAAGAAAAGTCTTCAAATCTTGTCCTCAACCTACCCTGTTGCTCAGGCTCAACCCGGCTCCACAGTAGTCTTCGACCTAACCGTCAGGAACGTTTTATCTGAAAGGCTAACGGGGACAATATCCTTAGGCCTCCCAGCCGGCTGGACGGGCGGCGTTGTTAAAAGCGACGGGGGCGTCCTTTACGGTGTCTCACTAGGCTCAAGCGAATCAGCTAACATTAAGGCGAAGATAAACGTGCCTTTAGACGCTGCTCCTGGAAGTTACGAGGTCACCATCCTCTTTAAAACAAAAGATTTCGACTCAACGTTTCCCCTTACCGTAATAGTTGTTAAGGGTTCTCCTAGGTTGAGGCTTCGAACGGACATGCTTTACGTTGATGCTTACGCTGGGGGTGCTGCCAATTATCCCATGGAGATTGAGAACACGGGGGACTCAGACGGGGTTGTAAGCATCAGCATAACTGGGCTTCCCTCAGGCTACAACTGGGTGGTGAAGGATTCTTCTGGAAACGTTGTATCTAAGCTTTACGTGAAAGCCGGTGAAACCAGGAAGCTTAACGTGGTTGTAAGCATACCTCCGCTGGCTGAGCCGGGCGTGTTGTCAATAGTTTTGGAGGCCAGTGCAAACGGATCTTTCGACAGGTTGAACCTAGGATTGGGAATACTAGGCTGGTATAGCGTCGCATACGTAACTCAGAATTTCTACTGCGAGACAACAGCCGGCGAGACTATTGTTTTCCAGGTTGAGGTTAAGAACACCGGTTACAGCTCGCTTTCAAATCTTAAGCTCGATGTATCTGACGTGCCGAGCGGGTTTAACATTAAGGTCGACCCGAGCCTCGTATCGCTGCTTAAGCCTCAGGAAAACGTTGTTTTCTCACTGACCATTACTAGCGATGCTGACATAAGCGCGGGAGACTACTATGCTACTTTAAGCCTTAAGGCAGACCAGAGTCAGGCAGCTACCCGTAGCCTCCATATTTACGTTAAGCAGAGAGGGGAGGTCGTGCTGATAGGAGTGTTGATCGTGATTATCATGGTTGGAGCAATGCTCCTGATCTACCGCAGATATGGGAGGAGGTGAAAACTATGAGCCTAGCCATAGAGACTGAGAAACTGGTTAAGATTTACGGAAACGGAAAGTCTATGGTGAAGGCGCTCAACAGCATCGATATGAAGGTCCCTAAGGCAAGCGTTTTCGGGCTCTTCGGTCCCAATGGGTCTGGGAAGACAACTTTAATCTCAATCCTAGTCGGATTATTGTTGCCGACGAGTGGAAGCGCTAGGGTGCTGGGCTTCGACGCTGCTAAACACTCTGTTGAAATAAGGAGGAGGGTCGGCCTGCTTCCAGAAGGCTTCGGCTTCTACGATCATATGACTGCCCTTGAGAATCTGACTTTTCTTGCCACTCTCGACGGCATTCCTTCTGATCAGAGGAGGAAGAGAGCATTGGAAGCGCTTGAAACAGTCGGCTTAAAAGATAGGGCTGACGCTAAGGTTTCAACATTCTCACGCGGCATGAGGCAGAGGCTGGGGGTAGCTCAAGCCTTACTGAAGGATCCTGAGCTTTTGATATTCGACGAGCCGACGGTTGGGATAGACCCGGAGGGGGCTGCTGAATTCAGAAACCTGGTTAGAAGAATGAACAGAGAGGGGAAGACGATCCTGCTGTCTACACACCTCTTGTATGAAGTAGGCATGATATGCACTCATGCTGCGATAATACGTGAAGGAAGACTACTGGTGCAGGGAAGCGTGGATGAATTATGCCATTCAGTCCGGAAGGAGAAGGGTTTTCGCTACGAGATTCGTGTTAAACCTGGTAGCGAGATACCGTTGCAGGAAATAAGGTCGATGCCTAGCGTGGTGGAGATAACACAGAGCGATAACCGCGTAACCATTTTGTCAAAGAATGATATTGGAAGCAGCCTTTTCTCGTTGATAACGAAAAGCCCGTATAAGGATCTTGTTGAATCTTTGACACCCGTAGAGCCATCTTGGGAGGAGATATACCGGTTCTATCAGGAAGGGGGATGAAGGATGATGAAAAACGCTTTCTCAATTGCGCGTAAAGAATTTACCGACACTATAACCAGTAAAAGGCTTTGGCTGATAGCAGGAATATTTCTCCTGTTTTCAATAGCCAGCACGTATTCAACGTCCTTTGGCTTCATGATTGGGGGTCAGCAAGCAGTGAGGCCGATGGTTCAGATAGCTTCAACAATAGCTTCAACAATGGCATATATGGCTCCGCTGCTTGGCATAGCGTTAGCCTTCGACGCTATATCAGGAGAAAGGGAACGTGGAACCCTTAGGATTCTGCTTTCAAGACCAATATATAGGGAGGATGTGATCAATGGCAAGATAATATCGGCGCTCGCCGTAATAGGCTTAACCATAGCAGTGTCCTCATTAGCATCCGTATCGGTCTCAATACTGTTGCATAAGGTTGCTGTAACGCTTGACGATGTTGCGAGGATCTGCATCTTCATCGTTTTCTCAATAGTTCTCTCGTTTGCATACTATGCTTTCTCGCTCTTCATTTCAACATTCTCAAACAAGTCGAGCCACTCACTAATAATCAGTATGGGCGTTTGGATTTTCTTCGCGTTCATACTATCTATAATAAGCAGCTTCGTCACAATCGCGGTCTTGGGTTCTCCTCCTACCAGAGCTATTGCCGTTTTCAATAGGACGCGAAGGGGATTTGGAAACTTCACATCTCCAGGAGTCCCGGCTTCAGAATTGGAGGAGTACTTAAGCTACATGAGGAAGGCGGCGGAGATTTCAAGCATAATACAGGCTTTTTCAATAAACTATCATTATACACAGATCACTGATTCGCTTTTCGGCTTTGCTACAGGGCCTCTTGGATTCGGGCAGAGGGAGAGAACAATAGCCAGCATCCCTACGGTGCTTTCAACACGCTTGATAGACATCATAGTGCTCATTGTTTTCCCAATAGTTTTCCTAGTGGCCTCATACATGGTGTTCACAAAGAGACAGGAAAAATAGTTCGAAGTTTCTCTTAAAACATATTAAACCCCTGTTTTTCATATTCCATCGTCAATGCCCCTATTCTTCCAGTTAAAGGTAGTCTACTGGCCACAGGGTCTCCGTCGTAAGTCTTAACGTGTACTTCTCCCAGCGATACTAAATAGTTCACCATATTAATCAAGTCTGATAATCTAGGCTTCGTGTAGAATGGGTTTACTTCGACAATTCTTCTCGACGTGTCGACGCATCGCAGGCTCCTGACGATGTGATCGTTAAAAGCGTAAAGATGGTCTCCAATAGTCAATCCGTAAGAATTCTCAATGATCGCTATAACACTGCCGCATCTTATGATCCTGTTGCTAGCTCTTAGGTCTTCGAATGCTTTCTCCCTCATCTTAACAGGATAGTAGCCAAGGTTAACAGCCCCGTTCCTCTCCTTGAAGCCGATGCTCTCCTTCAAAGAGGCCCAGTCAACATCATTAGTTATTCTCAGGGCTCCTGAAGCCTCATCCAGCTGGGTTGAAACAATATATCGGCGCCCTTTATAGATTCTTTTAAAACCTGTTTTTTCAACGAGCCTTACCGCCGCAGTATTCTTCTCCTCGACGAAAAGGTAAACATACCTCGTGTTCAAACTGTTTAAGGCTGCATCCAGCAGCCTACTTCCAATTCCTTTCCTCCGGAAATCTTTATGGACTAGAAGCCCCCCGACATACCCACAGTCATAAATGTAGCTTAATGAGTGAATACAACCGACTGTTTCGCCATCAACCTCCGCCACAAATATTTTGAATGATTCCAGTTGGCTCAGCATCTTCACAAGCGGAATATTTGTTAAGTATGTGAACGGGCTGTCCTTATGCTGCTCGAACAGTCCGACGACCTTATCTGGATCCCGGCTTTCTTTAACGGCAACATCCAATGTAATGCAAACCGTTCAATTACCCGTTTATTAATATTCTTGCTCCAGAGCTCCTTTTCTCTTCTTCTGATCCTCGTAGAGCTCTCTAACCCTTTTTAAAGTATCTGCCTCAGACGGAGCCTTGTCGCTCCTTATTCTAGTTATTCTCGCAAACCTCAGTGCGAAGCCAGACTTGTACCTTGGGCTCCTCTGGATTTCACTGTATGCCACTTCAACAACTATCTCCGGCTTTACCCAGACAGTATTATCCTCCTCTCTTACCTTGAGCTTCAGCAGCCTTCTGGTCATTTCCTCGAATTCCTCGTCGGTCAAGCCTTTGAAGGTCTTGCCCACTATCTCGTAGCCCCCGGTTTCCTCGTTCAGTGCCGCTAGGAAATAGTCGCTTAACCAGCCTGTCCTCCTCCCGTAGCCCCATTGGGCACCGATAATGACTAGGTCAAGGTAATCGGCTGTCTTCAGTTTAAGCCAGAGCCTCCCCCTGGTTCCTGGCACGTAAGGACTGTTGAGAGCCTTGGCGACAACTCCCTCGTGGCCTTCTTCTAAAGCTTTCTTCAAAAACTCCTTGGCTTCGCTGATGCTTGAAGTCACTATTCTCGGGGCGAGGTTCATGTTTCTCCCAACCTGTTCAAGCATGCTCCATCTCTGCGAGTAGGGTTCATCTATCAGCTGCCTACCGTTCAAGTAGATCAAGTCGAAAAGATAAAGTTTAAGAGGTATTCTTTTCATCTCTTCTTCAATATTCTTAACTTTAGTGAACCTTCTCATCAAATCCTGGAAGGGGAGTGGTCTGCCGTTTAAACCGACGGCTATAACCTCTCCGTCGAGTATAGCCTCCTCAGCATTAACCCCATTTATAGCCTCATCAACTATTTCAGGTATGCTGACAGTAACGTCTGTCAAACGCCTGCTGAAAATCCTAATCATACTGTTCTTCTTATGAATCTGTACGCGAGCCCCGTCGAACTTGTATTCGAAAGCAACTTTCTCGTGATACTTGAAGACCTCTTCCACGCTGTAGACCATCTGTGCAAGCATGGGCTTCACCGGATTAAAGAGGGTTAGGCCTATTCTTCTCAAGCCTTCTTCACCAGAGGTTAAAGCTGCCTCGGCGACCTTTCCCAGGTTGCCCGAGAACATGAGAGCTCTCCTTACGAGGTCCAGACTAGTTCCTGAGGCTCTTGCAATAGCCTCAAGCATAACTCCCTCTCCAACCCCATGCTGCATTTCTCCAAAAATATTCTTAACAATATATTTGGCTTCAAGCTCAGAGGCTCTCTCAAGCATGGATCTTAAGACTAGCTCCTTGTTCTCCCTAGACCCTGAACCGGTGGCTTTCGCAATCTTTTCAAAATATTCTGCAACGTTCAGGATTGTCAGAGGCTTCTTAAAGAGTGGAGTCTGAGAGGGGGATTCGATGATCCTGCTTATCGTAGCGTATCCTATTTCAAGGGTCTTGGAAGACGCTTCCGGAAATATTTCTCCGACTATCAGCAGAACAGCCGGGCCTATCTCCTCCCTTCTCAAACCCTTCAGAAACTCTCCTATCATCCTAGTCTTCTCAAGCCTCCTCGTTGTCTCGGAAAGCTTCTCGCAAAGCTTGGCGAGTTCGACGAATAATGTCTCCCCGCTTTCCTTCATTTCCTCCTCGGATTCCATTTTAAAAATGCTCCTCGGGCTGATAAATCTATGCGTTTTTAAACCGGCTTGAGACCCCAAGCCCAAGCGCCTCGTGATAGTCTCTAAGCGACCCTCCTTTCAACAGGGTTTTCAAAGCGGAAGCCAGTTTAAAAGCCATTTTTCCCTCCCAGTTTTCCCCGAATCTCCTCTGTAGTTTTACCGCGGTATGCCTGAGAGCCTCCGCGTTATTCAACTTTGCTTCAAGAAGGTTAAAGACTTCGACGACATCCTTGGGAATGTCCAGCGTGCCGGCTTCTTCACAGTAACTGTCGAGTAGAAGTGTTAAATATTCGCCTACAGTAACATGGTTTTCCTTCCAATAGAGCCTCGCAGCGGCGCCTCTTCGCGCAGCCTCAGCCCTTGTTTCAAGGTATGCTTCATGCGTCAACTCGTTGCAAGGATATCTACCATTTCTCCACGCTAAAGCCAGGATCCTGAGTATAGTCATGACGGTGCAAACATAAGGTGGAATATTGCTGTCGCAAACCCTGAGTTCAAGCGTTGAAGGTTTATGCTTATTCTCAGGGTTGAAATTCATCTCCCTGTAATGATTCTGGTTTAACTCTCCTTTGGCAACAGGGATACAGTATTTACCGCCGCCGCGCAGCAGCCTGTTAGACGAGTATGGTGTTATTCTTCTCCTCCAGACAGGCGAGTTGGCGGAAACCGCTATGATAAAAGGAATATGATCGTGAATGTAACTTGCCAGGCTTCCAGCTTCTTCTCTGCTTAAGCCCCTATCCTTAAAACCCAAGTGGAAATGGGTGCCTGCAAACCTGTCGTTCCATCCTCCTACTGGCAGTGGAAGAACGTTGCCAGCTATTGGTGAATCAGCATACTTCATGAGTCCAGCGCTTATGGTTTGCAAGGCTTCTCTCACGTTTTCAAAGGGCTTGGAAACATATTCTGTGCCTATGCTCTTGTCAACGGTAAACCTTTCTCCTGTCTTTGAAGGCTTTGCATCCGGGATGATAACGCGTCTCGATATTTTTCCCTCGCTACCTAAAATAGTATAGAATTCTATTTCAACACCTATCGTAATGGGCTCTTCCTCCTCAACTAACACGTAGTAGGTGCTCTTCGTTTCCAACAGGATTGGGAAATGGCAAAATATAAATTTTATCCTATAATTAAATCTATTTTGCTGTTTAAAAAGAGACACTTCTTTCCTATGTTCGACGATTCAAAAAGCTTTTCCTTTTTTAAAGGAAATACGGATTCTTACGGCTATCATTCTCCTGTAAAAACGATATTCCCCTCTTCTCCTCTTTATTAACGACGATGCTTCTGGCTACGCTCGGAGAAAATCATGCGGCTACGAGTTTCTTTAAAGAATAAAAGTTGTTTGTGAAACAGGCTGTGAATTGAGCTTAATTGACGATGGCTACACCGGGATGAGCTGTTTTCAGAAAACGTTTTTACCATGGAACAGTTAATTTGTAAAATGCTCAACATCAGAATATTTATTTTTAAAGCAACGCTGCACCCTTTTTACAGGCAACGTTAAATCCGAGAGATCATTAGATTTAACAGGATTTTTCAGGTTAGTAGCTTGAAATCAGACCTTTTTCAAAAACCATAAGTTGAAACGATTAAAAGATCCATTATGGATGGAGAATTTCTTGGGAAACACGGTTGTTGCGAGTCAACCACTCTCATTTAACCGCCTACGCTATTTAACCTTCTGTATTACACCTAGTTTTCAAAAGCCTTAAAGGGGGCTCTGGAGTATGCAAGTAGCTTTAATTCATCGGGTCTGGAGAACAGTGTTTAATGTGTTATGCCTATTTTAGTGTAGAGTTCCCTCGGGCTCTTAACCTCCACCACCAGATTCACGAAGTCAGCCCTGTTGACGAGCTCAGGGGGCACGTACCTGCCTGTTAAAACCACGTCTGTTTCCTCAGGCACCTCGTCTAACAGCTTTAAAACGTCTTCGACAGAAACTAAGCCTATAAAGGCGGCTAGGCCTATCTCGTCTAAAACTAGGAGAGCCGGCTTCTCCTTTAGTTTCTCCCTAGCCAGGCTAATGCCTTTTCCAGCCATCTTCTTGTCCTCCTCAGAGGGGTTTTTAAGGTCCACCCACTCCTCTCTTCCAGCCAGATGAATCTCATACTCGGGCTGCAAGCGTTCAGCTATCAAGTATTCTCCGGTGTTCCTCCATCCCTTCATAAACTGTATTATCACGGCTTTCAAACCGTGGCCGACTGCCCTGACGGCTAAACCTATCGCGTTAGTTGTCTTACCCGCTCCCGTTCCAGTATAGAGGAATACTTTACCCAAGGGTCACGCCTCCTCTAGGAAATGGGGCATACGCTCCAGCCGCAGTCGATGCAGGTTAGACACCCGCCCTCCATGATGAGCCTTTTACTACCACAGCTCGGACATTCGTCAGACTTATCATTCTCGTTAAGAATTAGAACAGGTTTCTCTGAGGCGGCTGCCGTTTTTGATGTCTTGCCTTCCGATTCTTCTCCGAAATCTTTTATTTCGACTCCCAGGGTCCTTGCGATTTCAATAGTCGAGTTGTCCACGATCTTCGCATACTTTCCTAGTTTCGAGGAAGGTGTGACCAAGACCTGATACGGGAGGGAGCCGTCACGGTAAATGGTGACCCCTTTAACTCTCATTGCACGTGCCAGAGTGAAAGCTTTCTGAACATCCTCTACAGTAACCCAGTTCGGCATGTTTATGGTTTTACTTACCGCGGCGCAAATCCATTTCGTGAACTCTGCCTGAGCCCTCACATGATCCCACCAGGGTATATCGTATGCGGTTAGGAACACGCGGCGCAGCTCCTCGGGTAAGTCGAGGCCCACGAGCGAGCCGCCGTTGTCTGAAATCAGCTTAAGCGTCTTCTCGTCGTAAAGACCATTTTCCCTAAGTGCTTTCTCAAACTCAACATCCACGTAATAGAATGTTCCCACGCTAACCCTCTTCTCGTATATTAGGGCAAACTGAGGCTCTATCCCGGAGGAAACGTCAACCAGCATGGAAATAGAGCCGGTTGGAGCGATGGTGGTTACCTCCGCATTCCTTATTCCAAACCTTGTTATCTCCTGCTGCAGGTCGCTCCAGGGAAGAGTCTGCCAGTCCTTATGATAGTAGCCTTCAATCGGCATCTCGCCGTCAGGGTAGGATGATTCAGCATACAGCGGGAAAGCGCCGCGCTCCTTAGAAAGCCTGCAAGACTCCTTCATAGCGTAGAAAGTCAAGTGTTCCGCTATTCTGCCCATCAGCCTGAAGCCCTCCTCGCTGTTGTAAGGTATTCTCAGGGCGAAAAGTAAGTCAGCCAAGCCCATTACACCTAGGCCAACCTTCCTCGTAAGCTTAGTCGCACGCTCTATCTCGTTTAAAGGAAGCTTGTTCACATCTATCACGTTGTCTAGAAACCTGAGGGCGATCCCAACTACTCGCCTAAACTCCTCCCAGTCGAAGACAGCTCCTTCTCTACTTCTTTTCACGAACGCATACAGGTTTATCGAACCCAGGTTGCAGGATTCATAGGGATACAAGGGTTCCTCTCCGCAGGGGTTGGTGGACTTTATTGGACCCTTTTTTTTCACCATTATGTTTCTCCTGTTGATGTTTTCCAAGAAGAGAACACCCGGGTCGCCTGTTCTCCAAGCCATCTCCGCAATCTTCCAGAAAACATCTCTGGCACGAATAGTCTTCCAAACCCTCCCATCCCTCGGGTTTACAAGCGGATACGGTACATCCTTCTCCAAGTAGTCCAAGAAATCATCATTTATGAGGACAGATATGTTGAAGTTTTCAAGCCTCCCCCGTTCAGACTTGGCCGTTATAAACATCTCTATATCCGGATGGTTAACCTCGAGAATCCCCATGTTCGCCCCCCTTCTCCTACCTCCCTGTTTAACCACGTCTGTGACGGTGTCTATTATCCTCATGAATGAAACAGGGCCGCTCGCCACTCCTGAGGTGCTTGAGACAATGTCGCCTGCGGGCCTCAGCTTAGAATAGTTTATCCCGATGCCTCCACCGGATTTGAAGATGATGGCCGCCTGGGTTGCAGCATTCATAATAGACTCGATATTGTCCTCAACATCCAACACGAAGCAGGCTGAAAGCTGGCCAAGCCTAGTCCCAGCGTTAAACAGCGTCGGTGAATTTGGCATGAACTTCTTAGAAACCATAATATCATAATAGGCCCTGAAATTCTCATAGTAGTTTTCAAACTCGCCTGAAAGAAGCATTCTGAGAAAACCGCTCCAAGAAACCTTCATCCTGCCTTGAGAATTAAGCTCGTCGTAAAGAGCCTTCATGCGTTCCAAATGATACTCGTTCCAGGTGACAGCATGCTCGTTGCCGCTCTTTCCTAGGCCAAGCTTATTCGCATAGTGGCTGGCGTTGAAATCCTCTTTCGGAAACACTGTTAATCCTCCATCCTTAGAGAACACCCTCGGGTCGTGAAGAATATCCGGTATCACAACGGTTAAGGCTACTCTTTGAAACAACTGTTTAGGCGACTCGACGAGCTTGCCGTTCTCATCTTTAAGAAGGTAGCGACTCACAAGCAGCCTGATCGCGTTAACAGAAAACTCCTTATCAACCTCGTCCACAAAGCTTTTCTGAAGAAGAGCCTTCTTCTCCTCCCTCACCCTCTCCCTCTCCTTCCTGTAAAGAATATAGGCTTTAGCAACATCGTAAAGATCAAACTTCATAAGGGCAAGCTCAACCACATCCTGAATATCCTCGACATGCGGAGTCTCCCCGGCCTCATACTTCCCGTTTAAAACGTTTAACACGTAGTTTACAACCTTCTCCAAAGTCTTCTCATCATACTGTTTCACACTCGCCATTGCCTTTGCAATAGCGTTCCTAATCCTGTCAGGGTCAAAATCTACGACCCTACCGTCCCTCTTGACAACCTTCCTTTTCTCCATGCGGAGCTTAAACCAGAGTCACAGGTATTAAAACATTAAACGACTTTTTTCCAGCTTAATCAACGGAGAATACTAACAAAAAAGGTTAAACCATCCAGAAGATTAAGCTGGGCCCTCGATTCAACACTCTAAAAATGGAAGATGCGCAGGAAACTTGAAATCCTGAAACTATTGACTATCCGCGATGAAGAACAGCGAGTTCCAAAACCTGTAAAACAGATCACCGGGAGAGATAACAACCAGGTTTTTCTGAAACAATAACTGTAATGGGAAACGTCGGGGGCGGGATTTGAACCCGCACGGCGCCATGCGCCACGAGCTTAGCAGGCTCGCGCCTTAACCAGGTTTGGCTACCCCGACGTCTAAAGTAAGTTAACGCAGGGGGCCAAATAAAGCTTTACTCCTTATTTATAAAAAATACCTGAGGTACGACGAGACCTCTTAGTGGTAAGAATGACGACCTGAAACCACGAAGGCTGGGCGACTCTATAAGGACCCTAGATGAGGCGAATCCCTTTCCGACGATACATAGTGTATTTTCCCATGCTTTTTAAAACTTTTTAAAGAAAAGATGACAAGTTCAGTGAAGATGCAAGTCACGCACGGCCCTCTAAAGTGCGGAAAGTCTTGTCGCAAATGCGATTACCTTAGGCTCGGATTATGCACTGGATGCCACTCATCGAGGAGGAGTTTATGCTTGGTTTACCGATGTATCGTAGGAAAGGTTTTTTAACCCAACCCCCATCTTATCCGTCTGACAGCTAAAATAAATGCAATCATTGCGTAGATAATGCTAATTAGCAAATTTGTTAGAATATTGGCAAGAGGGGAGCCTGTAATCACGGCCTTTAGTGATAAAGCAAGTGGGGTCGTAGGTATTAAATAAATAAGATACTGTAAAACCGTTGGAAGGTTTTCCATGGGGATGAAAAGAGGATTAGCAAAAGTGAGTATCATGGAGAGTATTGAGGTAAAATTATAAATCCATTCTTTTTCTAATGTGTAAACTCCGATTAAGAAACCTACGGATAGGCAGGTTAGCCAGCCGGGCAAAGATGCTATGAAGAGGAAAATGAGGCTGGTAATCAGGATTTCTCCAGTAAATAAAGATAGCAGGTAGTAAAACGGAATTAGAATGAGTAATCCACTACTGTTAAGAATTAAACTGTTTAACGCAATTCCCAAAGCATAGGAAAACGGGTGAATCGGCAAAGTTATAAAAATCGCCAATGTTCTAGATCGCTCGTCTGAAGCCATTCCTTGACTTATTACGGTTATGGCAGAAATTGCCGTAAAAAATATCACAACTGCTGAAAAAGTATAAGTTACGTTCGCAATACGAAGAACAAATATGGCGACTAAGCTCACAAGAATAGGAAAAACTATAAGAGTTAAGAAACCCCCAAAACTTCTTAAAATCCATTTGCTCTTCATCACGGCTATTATTAAACCGTCTTGAAATATCTTACTATATTTCATCTTTCCCCCCCATCGTTTCTATATAGATATCTTCTAAAGAAACATGCGAAAAGATAAATTTTAGATCGTTTTGTTTTAGAAAACGGAACAACTCAAGCATGCTTTTTTCAGAAATCTCGGAAAATCTTAACTCAACAGCATCAGCATCCCTTGTAATCTTAACATCTTCTCTTTTTGCTACGAACATGTTTTCTATCTTCGAAAAATCAACGTTGCTCTTAAATATGATGAGCTTATGCCTGTACCCGACGTCTGTAATTATTTCTTTAGGCGACTTGCATAGAATGAGACGACCGTTTCTTATTATTCCAATTCTGTCCGCTATTTTTTCAGCCTCATCAACATAATGTGTAGTAAAGAGTATCGTAGTCCCCTTTTTCTTTAATTGTTTGAGGTATTCAAGCATATTTTTACGCGCTACTGGATCCAGCCCAGCAGTAGGCTCATCAAGTATAAGAATTTTAGGTTCATGAGCCAAGGCAGAGGCTATGAGAACGCGTTTCTGAAGGCCACTGGAAAGCGTGTGAACAAGTTTCCTCCGATATTCTTCTAATTCCTGAATTTGGATTGCTTTTTTTGTAATTTTTAATGCTTGTTCCTTCGAGAACCCTCTGAGCCTCACTAAATAAAAAACGTGCTCTTCGACCGTCAAGTCAAAAAAAGGATGGGCACCTTGTGGTACCACTCCTATAATTTCCTTAATTTTAATCGGGTTCTTCAAAACATCGTATCCCATGACGAAAAGCCTGCCAGAGGTTGGTTTAAGCTCTGTTGTAACCATTCTCACGAAAGTGGTTTTTCCTGCACCATTAGGTCCTAGAAATACAAAAATTTCTCCATCTTTTACTTCAACGCTCACTTTATTATTTCCAATAGTTCCGTTAGGATACACTTTTGTAAGATCATAAGCTTCTATTGCATTCATTTGAAACTGTGCACCATGCTTATTATTCTATCTGCATAAAGACTTAAGGCTTCTTCTAGAGCTACCTTTATTTCCTTTTTTGCTTGACACTGGTCACCGGGAGTTATCCATCCTCTTATTTTCTGATACATACAGCCGGGTTGGGAAGTTTTCTCCTCCATCTTCTCCTCACCCCTACAGAACAGTATAGGGCACCTTTTATTTTTTTTAATGCATATAAAATATGTTCGAGGCATGCTGTCAATTTGTTAAACTTCTAGTGTGCGCTAAGGTGAGACGGAATGTGTTGTGGTTAAAACCTTGGTTCAGATAATCGCTAGTATCACTATAGTTGCTTCAGCACTATGGATCGCGGGTAGAATGCTTGCGGGTAAAGTTAAGGCAAGTTCACTGATGCCATTTGGATAGTTGTTTTAGGGGTGGTCTTAGGTTCGGTTATCAGCGCCTTTCTAAGAGGCTGGGTTGCGGCTTTAGTCACACTTATAATTTGGCTAGCGCTTATTAAACACTTCTTTGACTGTGGATGGCTGAAGGCTCTTGTAATAGCTATTCTCGCGGCGATAATCTTTATAGTTATAATAGTGGTTCTAGCCTTCCTCGGAATTGGAGTGTCATTGCTTCTCTAAACACTGGTTAAGATTTTTTAAAAACTTACTGTGATTCGAAAGATCACCATTATGCAATGTTGTTCAAGCCCGTCTTACTCATCCGACGTTTAAAGTATCTGAGAGGATTGGCTTACTGTTCTTCGAAGCGTATTTCCCAGCGTAAAGGGTTCTCGCTGGAAATCATCGGGATTACTAGGGAGCCGTTAGCCCCGGGCAGCGCGATCGCCGGGCGGTTGTCAACAATGGTTCTAACCTGCCTCGCAGGGATGCCGGCTGCAACTATGAAGCCCAGCTGGCCCGGTGGCCGTTGCAGCTCGCCCTTCAAAACTTTTTTCGACTCGTCCCAGGCTACGTTCCGCAATTCTCCGCCGCTTGTTAAATGGAAACTCGTCCCAACGATCCAAGGGTGTGGGCGTGCTTCCCGTATTGCTAACACTCTGACCGCAGGGCCGAAGAACGTGACTTTCAGAGACTCTTCCGTGGAATCCCATAGGAGTTTCCCAGCGTCACCGGGATGCGTGTAGCCGTCCCGCCTACGTGTCGAGGGGGTTTCCCCTAGGAACTGGCCTGACCAGAACTCGTAGACCCAGTATTTCCCGCGGGGGTTTAAGCCCAGTAGGCTCCACGGGATGTTGAACCTGGTTATCAGGTGCTCCCTCCCCTCTCTAGTTTTAGGAGGCTCCCAAGCGAACAGGCTGGCGATGATCCAGCTGTCCCATTCGGTTTCCACCTGTTGCACCCAGATGTTCCCCCCGTCTTCCTCGATGCTTACTACCGTGGCCTCGCCACCGCTGCGGCCCATATCTTCATACGACAATTGTTCAACGGTAATTGGTTCGAAAAGGTCCACGGGCTTGGCTGAGGCTCCGGCTGGCGGCAGCACTGAGAGTAAGACTTGCCACCTGTCTTCAGGCAGAGTAGCAAGGTCGTCGCCAATACTGATCTCGCCGCCCGACAAGTATGCTACCGTGGCGCGGATCCTCGCCTCCTCAAGTGTGCCAGGTGGGCCGACGGAGAGACAGGAGGGCTGGATTATCCCCCACCTATGGTTTTTCCACAGGTGGGACGCGACAGACCTATAGTTTTCCTTCATAAACTGCCAAGTAACGTATCCGGTGTTACCCGTGTCGTTGCAGGTGTAGAGCAGCTGGAAAAACCCTACGCCGCAAGGCTCATACGGGTTGCAGTTCAACACTAGGCACTCCGGGTCAATGCTCCTCAGGGCTTCAGAGATTATTCTGCATCCTAGGCGAGCAGCCTCAACACCTCCTCCGGCTGCGATTCTCCGGTTGTACCGGTTGCGTAGACCCGGGTTACACGGGCCGCCCATAAAGTCGAGCTTGAAGTATTTGACTCCCCTCTTTGCTAGTGAAGCTATTTTTTCACGGAGATAGTTCTGCGCCCCAGGGTGCGTAAGATCCAGGGCGTAAACCTTTCCATACGGCTTCCAGAACCATGTCCAGTATGGGGCTGGCTTCTCCTTCTCGTCTCCGAGAAGCCATTCCGGGTGTTTGACAGCAACCGTGTCGAACTCGCTTATTGTGAAAGGAGCCTTCCAGACTCCAAGGTTGAAACCCATTTTCTCAAGCTGCTGCGACAGCCATTTCAACCCGTGGGGGAACTGCTCGTTCTCATCGTATGAGCTTGGCAGATAGTTCTTCTCCCAGCCTAGGTCGACTTGAATATTCTTAAGCCCAAGGCTCTTTAAACGCTCAGCCCCGATCCTGGCGTTCTCCAAGACGCGTTCCTCGCTGACGCCTAAGCGGAAGGGGTACCAGCTGCACCAGCTTACCGGAGGTCTTTCCAAAGGCCTAATGCAGTATCTTTCTTTAACCAGGTTTCCAAACTCTTCTAGAAGAAGCCAAGGGTCCCGCCCAAGCATCAGCACAACGTCTTCCAGCTTAACGTTCTCCCCGGGGTCTACTATTACGTCGCCAGCGTCAAAACCCATCTTCCACCCGGTTACTCCTAGTGGTGCTTTGAACTTTGCTTCAACCATGCCTAGCCATCTTTCAAACGTTAGGAAACCCGCTAAGAAAGCCATTCTGTCAAACGGGTTGTAGACTTCCCAACAGACCTGAGAAGACCCTTGGATCTCGCTGCTTAAAGCCTGCTCCGGTGTTTCACCACTCGGCTTCGGGCTCCGGCTTAGCTTTCTGACACGCCCCCAGTAGCCACCATCCTCGTAAACCCGGGCTTCCTCCTGTCTTGTTCCAAACGAGGTTTCACCCGGCTCCGCGGATTCGAGTAGAGCTAGCTCGCTGAGACAGGCGGCCCTGGTCGAAAGGTTTTGGAGGAGGCTGCTTATTTCAAGATGGTTCGGATGGCTAGTGATGTTCTGAACTATTTTCGCACCAGCCGTTTTAAACATCCAAGTCATTCTTAAGCCTTCCCCGTTATCCAGCCTCTCTACTCTAAGCTCCTCGGGGTAATGCTTCTGCCCACTTAGGCATACGTGGCATGTTAACGATCCTATTTTAAACCCGGGCCACTGCGAGGAGGAAAGATTCCAAACAGATTCTTCCGTTTCAACCTTGAATAGTCCAGATGAAAACATGGTTCCCATGCCAATCACGCTTCAAAGGACTGATGAGAACAGTAGTTAAGCATTACCCCTGGTTCTTTGACACGCATGCTAAAAATAAGAATTATGCTTGCTACATATGCTTAATCAAGGTTGCCTACCGGCATCCTTCAACACTTTTCTAAACGAGTCTAGGAAATACTCTATCTCGGCTCTTCCCTCGTAGCCTACGTTACCTATTCTGGTTGTTTCATTCCTCAGCTTACTCATTCCTCTCGCTATCAGTATCCCATACTCTTCATACAGCCTCCTGATTATTATGTCTGCATTAAGCCCCCTGTTTTTGAAGACTATTACCGCTGTAGACCAGTATTCTCTATTGCGTGGGAAAATCTCGATGTTCTCAGACTCTAAGAATTCATATATCATTCTAGCATTCTCAGAGTGCCTCCTTATCCGTTCCTCATAGCCCTCTTCTTTCAAAATTTCAAGTGCTTCAGCCATGCCGTATAGCAGTGGCACCGCGGGCGTGAAAGGAGTCTCCCTCCTGAGATGGAACCTGTGAATCTTCTCAACATCCAGATAGAAGCTTCTCCTCCTGGGATTGTTCAAACCCTTATCTAACGCTTTTCCGCTCACTGAGACGAAGGATAAGCCCGGAGGTCCTCCGAGGCCCTTCTGGCTTGCAGTCACGCAGACGTCAACACCCAGCTTATCCGTGTAGAAGGGTTCAACACCCAGGTCTGAAACAGTGTCTGCGAAAACCAGTATCCCCTCTTTCCTAGCAATGTTAGCAACCTCTTCCATCATTCTGAAAGTCACTCCCGTAGAGGTCTCGTTATGCACTATGAAGATGCTTTCAACATTATTGTTCTCAACCGCCTCCGCAATGCTCCTGAGGCTCGGCAGGCTTCCCCACTCTGATTTCACGACAACAGGCTCAGCGCCAACCTTCAAAGCATTCTCCACAACCCTCTCCGTGAATTCTCCGAAATCCGGTATAAGCACCTTCTCACCCTCGTACACGAAGTTCTGGAAAACCATGTCTACTCCCGCGGTTCCAGAGCCACTTATGATGTAGACGTTGTTCTCAGTCTTGAAAACATTTCTCAAGCCTTCTTCAATTCTCTCGTAGAGAGCGTGGAACTCATCCCCCCTATGGTTTACGATGGGTTTAGCCATCGCTTTCAAAACCCTTTCCGGCAGTGTTATTGGACCAGGTATTAGCAGCATCTGGGTTTTCCGGTTCATCCCCGGAGCAATGTTGAAAAAGTTTTTAACCCTTTCCCAGGCTAGCCCGGGGTCCTGAGCCACTTGGTGAAACCGGTTTCAGCCTCGTAGCCGTAGGATAGCCTGAGCAGCGTAGCCTCCTCAAAATGGTCTCCTACGAGTTGAAGACCTACTGGAAGCGAGTTGACAAAGCCTGCCGGAATACTTATAGCGGGAAGCCCAGCCAGATTGACGGCGACTGTTTCAAAATCCATCATGTACATTTCAAGCGGCGACACTATTTCTCCTGTTCTCCAAGGGAGGACGGGCATGGTTGGCATCGCCAGAGCATCGAAGTCTCTAAACAGGAGCTTAAAATCATCATGTATCTTCCTCCTGACCCTGCAGGCCTTCATGTAGAAATCCTCCTTATAGCCTGCGGAGAGCACAAAGGTTCCTAGGAATATTCTTCTCTTAACCTCCTCCCCGAAGCCTTCAGTCCTAATCTTAACAATCCTCTCCTCCCACCTGCCTTCGGCACGCCTCCCTCCGTAACGGATCCCGTCGAACCTTGCAAGGTTGCTTGAGCATTCCGCCATGGCTATGATGTAGTATGCTGGGAGAGCATACTTCATAAAGGGAAACGATACTTCCTCAACTGAGCACCCGTTTTTCTCAAGAACACCTATGGCATCGTAAACCTTTGCCGAAATTTTCTCATCAATATTCATGAAACCCTCTTTAACAATGCCGATCCTCAGACCCCTGGCCTCGCGCGTGGCTTCTTCAACGTAATTCGAGGGCTCTCGGCTTGAAGTGGTTAAATCCCTTGGGTCACTGCCGGCTATTACTTGAAGCAGCAGGGCTGTTGACAACGTGTCTCTGGCCATCGGCCCTATCTGGTCGAGACTGCTAGCATAGGCTATTAAACCGTAGCGTGAAACCCTGCCGTAAGTCGGCTTTAACCCAACCACCGAGTTGAAGGCTGCAGGATTCCTTATCGATCCTCCAGTATCGCTTCCGAGAGCAAGCTCCACAGCCCCGGTTGCGAGGGAGACCGCGCTTCCACCACTGCTTCCCCCGGAAACCCTAGAATGGTCAAAAAAGTTTCTCGTCGGACCGAAGAAGGAGGTTTCGGTGCTTGAGCCCATTGCGAACTCATCCATGTTTGTCTTTCCAATTACGATGCCATCTTCCATCTTTATCTTCTCAACAACAGTAGCATCATAAACCGGAACATAGTTTTCAAGCATTCTTGAGGCACACGTCGTCCTAAGCCCCCTGGTGGAAATGTTGTCTTTAACAGCAACTAGGAGACCGGCTAGCCTACCTTTTTTCCCACCCGTCCTGATTCTACGCTTAAGCTCCTCCGCGCTTCTAAGGGCACCCTCCTTGTCGACCGTTATGAAAGCATTCAGTCCTCTTGTTTTCTCAATTCTTTCAAGAGCCTTATAGACTTTCTCAACTGGGTCATCCGAATCCAAAAACTGTTCTGATAAGCTGTTTAACCTAACACTTGGCCCGACACAAACCATTTCTCATCCTTCTCTCCAGCATTCTTAAAAACATCATCCTCTGAAAGGGTTTCAGCCGGCTCGTCTTCCCTCAGGGCTTCGCTGAAACCGGTCACATACACCATTGGCTCAACATCCAGCTGCAGGCTTCTCACAGTGTTGAAATACTCTAGTATCTCGTTAACATCTTTCTGGAGCCTTTCCACGTCAGCCTCGGTCAGAGAGATCCTGCAGAGCTTAGCGTAATGCAGAACCTCCTCTTTTGAAACAACCACTTTTCCACTCATCTGAACAACCCTGTTTCTCTCGAGGGTGTCTATTTATCAGTTTCCTAAAGAGCTCCCGCCCTTTAGAAATTAGGATGGCGAGCATTCCAGTATTTAAACCTCTAAGGCGGCCAATTCCAATTGTTTTTAAAAAAACTGTGCAAGCCCCCTGATGGTCGACTAGTTTTCAAAGAGCTGGTGTGAAATCATTAAGCTTACTGAGTCTGGGAACCGGTTTCTTCCACGTGTTGTCTAACAGCCTCAGGTATCTCTGGGAAGCTTGATTTCATTTTCTGAGAAGCTAGGATGGATGCTTCCTTCAAAATCTGGTCTGCCTCGCTGTCGGGCGCAATATATGTCTCGTAGCCTGTGACCTCGCCAGCCTGTATAAGCACCCTGTTCATCATGTCCTCCACTTGTCTGAGGCTGTCTGCAACTTGTGGTGCAACATTCCTTATCTCGTTTCCAACCCTGTTTACTACGTTAACAACCGGTCCAAGGATCTTCAGAGTCTCCTTAAAGTCTATAGTATCTTCAAGCCTGAGTATTACTCTTTCAAGTGCAAGCCTGTTGCTAAGAATTATCTTACCCATCTTCCTTACCTGAGCAACCTCGTTCGCATAAACTTGGGCGCGGGAATTATCTCGTTCAACAAGAGCCTTCTCGACCTCTTTGAAAAGCTGCTCGTCTCTCATCTTGATCCTGTGATATATCCTGTCGAGATTCTGCTCCTGAATCTTAAGCATTGCAACTGCTTCCCTCAAGGCGTCTTGAAATGCATGCTGGTCCGCTGGTTGCGGGGGCGGTTGAGGCTTCCTGCCGAATAACGGGCTCATCTTTATCACTATCCGCTTTAAACCGTGGCTTAAATATTTTTAGTGATACAATAAATCTTTACTTTAAGGTAGATAAAACTTAATAGGAATCCTTTATTGGTGTCAAGCAGGAGTGGAAGTATCCAGCTTGGGCTGGCGGAGCGAGCTTGAGAAAACTGCGATAAGAAAGGCGCATGAGGCAGTTACAATGGACAGCCAAGGAGACTACAAGTCTGCCCTGAAACTCTATAGGGAGACAATCGAAATACTCATGCAGCTTTACACGCTGACTGACAATGACAGTATGAAAAGGGTCTATCTGGATAGGATAAGGGAGTATCAGAAAAGAGTTGAGAAGCTTGAAGGATTTATGAAGAGGAAGGAGGAGGTTGTTTACATTAATAAAACAGAGTCAAAAGAGGGGGAGGACAAGTGGCTCCAAGACGTTGTCCTGATAGAGAAGCCCTCTGTCAGGTGGGAGGATATAATAGACCTGGAGGAGGCTAAGAAGAAGCTGTACGTCAACGTGATCTTTCCAACTATCCGCCCTGATGTCTACAAGCTGCCCTGGTCCACAGGAATCCTTTTCTACGGTCCCCCGGGATGTGGAAAAACACTCTTGGCAGCAGCCCTAGCCAACAGCATCAGGGCTACCTTCTACTTGGTTAAAGCTTCTTCAGTGCTTTCTAAATGGCTCGGAGAGTCGGAGAAGAACATTGCCAAGCTTTTCGAACACGCTAGGAGGAACAGCAGCTCCAGCGAGCCTGCTATACTTTTCATAGATGAAGTTGAAAGCATCGTCGGAACCCATATTTATGAAACAGGTGGTGAGTCGCGAGCCAGATTGCAGCTCCAGCAGGAGATGGATGGTCTTGCAAGCAAGGGTCGTGTGGAACACGTGTATGTGATAGCGGCGACGAACAACCCGTGGCTCCTGCCGGACTCATTCCTAAGAAGGTTTGAGGAACGCCTTTACGTGCCTCCTCCAGACATTACGGCTAGGAAAAAACTCTTCATGTATTTCACATCCAAGCTCAGCCTTAAGCCACCAATACACTACGATGAGCTGGCGCGTTTAACAGAAGGGTATTCTGCTCACGATATTGAAAACATATGTAAAGATGCTTTCAAGATGACTATTGAAGAATTCTTCGAGCAGGGTGACCCGATGAAAGGCGACCCTAGGCCCGTCAGCATGGAGGATCTTGTCAAGGCGATTAGAAACAGGGGCAGCAGCATAAGCAGGGAGAGTCTGGCTAAAATGGAGGAGTGGAGGAGGGAAAGGGGTTCTGCTTAAACAAGCTCCTCCTCGCGTTTTACAACAACCCTCCTCTCCTTAATGAGCTCGTTCAAAAGGCTTTCAACCTCGCTCTTCTCCATCGAAAGCTCTTTCGCGCATCTCTCTATGTTGAAGGAATCCGCGTTTGTCTTAAGGTATTCTAAAACCCTTTGCTTAGCCTCCTCCCTTAAATCATAGCTAGGCACCTTTGGAAAAGTTGTCTCAAGCTTCAGCGAGGCAAGTCTCTCCGCCTCCTTGATGACTTTCTCAGCCTCAACGTCAACGGCTTCAGCTCTGATGTCTGTCGACCTGGTTATTATTGAGGCTGCTTCCTCAAGCTTAGCCTTAACCCCGGTGAACTCCTTTTCAAGATCCGGCAGCGGGCTTGTCTCACTTATCCTGGAGAGAAGTCTCGCCAGCTGCGGAAGCATGCCGTACAGCTCCTCGGACTCCACCATTGTTTCAAGCCTAAGCTTAATGGTTAACACGAGCAGACTGGACTGGTAGATAAGTTTAGCAACCCTTCTCAGCATAGCTATTTCCTCAGCATAGGCCTTAGCCCTGTCATGATCATTCTTTTCGAGAAGAATACTTATCTTCTCAAGGTACTCGCTGTCCTTCCTCCTCAGGTTCCTAACGATCTTCTCAAGGTCGTAGGATACTAGCTCTATGTCGGTCAAAGACTCCCTGAGCAGAAGCTTCACCCTCTCCATGCTGCCTGCGGGCTCTATCTTCATCCTCTTCTCCCCTTTAATTCTAATACTCCGCTGCTCGTACCTACATAAGCATAGCTTACGACGCCTTTGAAAATACCGTTCTCCAGGATCCCAGGCGTATTGTTGAAGAAATCGTCCAGCCACTCTAGACTACGGTTTTCAGGCAGGGGGACGTCGATAATAGCGTTTCCAGAGTCGGTTATTACAGGCCCAACCTTACCGCTTCCCATCCTAATTCTTACGCTTACTCCAAGCTCCTTTTCAACCCTCTTTTTAACCAAGAGAACCAGGTTTTGAAGAACCTCCACCGGTATTGGGAACCCCGGGGGAACCCTTTCAGCAATCTTCCTCTCATCCAGAATCAGAACCATCTTGCTGGAAACCGAGCTCAGAACCTTCTCAAGAAGCAGGGCGCCTCCCCCGCCTTTTATCGCGGTCAAAGATTCTCTTTCAACAAGGTCTGCACTATCTATAGTAACATCCACATGGTCTATCTGGTTGAAGCTAGCGGCTTCCAAACCCTCCTCGAAAATCTTAAACTCTATTTGGCGAGAAGACGGGACGAGGCGAACATCTCTAATAACGCCCGTCCTGATCCTCTCAGCCAGCAGAGGCAGGAAAACATCTGCCATCGTGGTTCCGGAGCCAAGGCCAATGATCATCCCGGATTCAACATGGGTTAGAGCCTTCTCTGCTGCCAGTCTCCTCAGGTCAGCGAGGCTTCCGGTCATCTCTTCAAACCAGCCGGCTCAGGTTGCTCAGGGTTTCCCTGGCGACACGGTAAGCCCTGTTCAACTCTTCTTCAAGCCTAGACAAGTCGCCCAGAATGAAGTCAGGCTCCTTGGAAACATGCTTGCCGCCACCGTTTAAAAGAGCTGGGGCCGCTGGAGGCTTAAACCCTATGCCGTGTTTCTGGGCAAGGAGAATGCCCCTTTTAACCATTTCAAGCCTAAGAGTTTGAAGAAGATTCTCCAGCTTCTCAACACTCGTATCATGATCACTATTCCCGCCGTTTTTCAACTCGTCAATTCTTCTCTTAACGGTTTTCATCATACTCATTATTTCAAGAACCTCGGAAACAAGGGTCTCGGACTCCGAGGACTCCTCGCCCTTGACATCTTGTACAAGCATCTTTAGCATCATTTCCACTGCAGGGACTGACTTATATGGCTTTTTATAATGGTTTCAATACAATCTTCTTTACTAGTTTATTCAGAAAAATTCCTGAAAAAGCGATGCAGCATCAATTTCTAAACACATTCCTTCAGCAACCGGCTCAGCCAAAGCTTAAACGTGGAATTAAAACCCTCGTCAAAAAGCTTAAAACAGCCTGAAAGCAGGAGTACTGCAGCCCCAGTAGCTCAGCCTGGTTAGAGCGCCTCCTTGGTAATGCTGAAAAGCGTCAATGGAGGAGGGCGTGGGTTCGAAGCCCACCTGGGGCTCGTTTAAGCTGAACGTCGTAATGGGTCAAGCATCCGCATTCAGCCAGCCATTGGAAAACCTCTTTTCCTCTTGTATACAAATCTTCGATCGCTAATTTCTCAGCGTTGTTTTCCAAATCGTATCCTATTATGCGGGTGGCAATCTTATGTTCAACTAATCCATTGGCAAGGAAGTGAATGTAGTCCGAGAGATTGGAGGTCGCAATTGCCTGCCCACATAATTACCTTATTAAAGAGCGTTTATTCTAGCTCACAGAATACTGAGGTGGCCGAGGTTATTACTAAAGTTTTCTCTCCTTCGAGTAGAGGCTTTACCTCGGATGATTCTTAAATTTCTGAATGAGAATTTGCTCCTTTTTTCGTAGCCTCTTTCACAAATGACAGGCTATGTCTATATGTTCTCTCGGCTGAATCTAAACGGTCATACAGATTAACAGTAACGAAGTATGTCTTGTCCGCCTTAGCTAATACAACAATTCCGAACAATATGTTTTCATTCCTACCGTCTGTTGCGATAGAACACTCTTCCATCATGCTTCTCCGTCTTCTTTTCAAATAGGTTTCAGCATTCTTCCCAGCTAATTCCAAGTCGTCGCCCCACCACCAAACTCTAGCCCCTTTCACCCTCCTCACGCCTCCTGCGCGCAACACTTCCAAGATTTAAGCAGACACGTCCAGCTGGGCTCAACAACAACCTTAATGATCCATATTTTTGAAGAAAAGCCTCGGGAGGGATTTGAACCCTCGTCTAACAGCTTTCTCAGCCTTTTCCGCTTACAAGGCTGCCACTCTACCAGGCTGAGTTACCGAGGCTCAAAGTTTTCTTCGGAAAAGGGGCTTAAAACGTTTTCGCCGAAAACCCTTTAGAAGGCGGGCAGGCTGGGTTGAGCATGTTTGAAGCTGGTGTGGTTCGAGGGGAAGATT
>JAFNIQ010000120.1 GCA_017601395.1 Candidatus Brockarchaeota archaeon | reverse complement strand
TCTGAGAAGTGCGGAGGGTGGGATTTGAACCCACGAACCCCTTCGGGAGTGGAGCCTCAGGCCAGCGCCTTTAGCCTTACACCTGTTTGACCTGGTTTGGAAAAAAGTAGTTTTTGTAGAAACTTTTAAATCCGAATAAGGCAAAATAATGGTAGTTATACCTATGAGGAGGGGATGGTGCGGGTTTGACGGCTGTAAGGATTGTTACTATTTTGCTTCGAGGCTTTGCCGCGGTTGTTCGTTTAAAATGTGTCTCGTAGCCCAGTGCCAGAGGGGTTTTCAGTACACTGGGATAACCTTCCCTAGATCCTTCTGCAGGCTCAGACCGTATTGTCCGATTAAAAGCAAAGGGCGACCGCTCGTTCCTATCCCATCTTTAAGCAGGAAGCCCTTGGCTAAGATCGGTTTTCAAAGGTTCGTGCCCGAGATAGACGTTAGTGACGATAGGCCGTGGTTCTGGAAGCATGGCATTGAGTTGCCTGAGATCTTCATTCCCCTCTGGCAGGTATTGACCAATGAGGAAATTCTGAGGAAGGTTTCTTCGAAAGGCCTACACGACTTTTTAGGATTCGATGGCAGGATTTTCCTATCTATGGTTATGCCGGATGAGCTCATCGATAAGCTTAGAACCGAGGATTACTTAAGGCTGATCAAGGACCTTAGGCCGGATGCTACGATGATCCCGGATAACTACACCTATGTTGACGATCCGCTATTCCTTTCATGGTCTCAAACTATAAGGCTTGTTTCCCTCGCCAATGACTTCCTCAAGCTAGATATCCCGCTAATCGGTCTGGTTAAGGGCGCCAACCTCCTCCAAGTTGACTGGGCTATTAGGAAGCAGGCTGAAATGGGATACGTTTCCTTCGCGATGCCCGCCAGAGAACTCTTAGAGGACGATCTGCTCGAGGATCTTTTACCCGGAGCCTTCATGAGCCTTAAATGGATCTCAAAGAAGATTAAGACTGATTTTGAGCTACTAATTTACGGCGTAGGCAGAAGGCTCAAGCATAAGGGGTTAAGCTATAGTAACCTCTCTTGGTTTCTGGAGGCTAAGCACGGATGCTATTTTAAAGAAGGCTGGTCGTATGACCTTAGAGATCCTGAAATCCGGTTCGAGGAATGCGATTGCGAGGTATGTGAAGGATTAATGCCTCAGGAGATAATCGACCTGATGCTCAGCGACAGGGAAGCGGGTTTTCGTAAGCTCGTCCTTCACAACCTGCTCGATATGAAAAAAGCTTTGTCGAGGACGAAATAGATGGGCGGCGGCTCGAGGATAAAGCAGTACGAAAGGAGATTTTTCGAGGGAGAGCAGATTCGAGGAGAAAGAGAAGATGAGATATTTCACATTGCAAAAACCTTTAGGAACTACGAGGTCCGCGAAGCCGAGGGCGGTGGTTATGAGCTGCTTAAAAGCGGCGAGGTCGTAGGGATCTTTTCCGAAGCCAGAGTCGAAGGGGACAGAATCGTCTTCAGGCTAAGCCATGGGATGAACTTAGAGGTTTCAGAAAAGGGAATTAGAGAAATACTTAGTTCGGAAAAGGCAGAGTTATGTGGCTTAACAGCCGCAGACGGCACTATTTGTAAATATAAAGGAAAGGGAGGTAGTAGTGTTGGATACGAGGTCTCTCTGACAAGTGTAAGTCCTGAGCTTATCGGAGTTTTTAAGGAACTGGCCGGAGATACTTATAATATGACTCCCCATGAGCATATTAAACATCATAAAACGAAGAAGGGAGAAGAGGAGCATTACCATGTAGCAATTTATAGTAAGAAAGTAGCCTATGACCTATGGGATCTCGGGATTAAGGGACCTGAGCCCTACGAGTTCCACCCACCTATACAGTACCTTGACGACGAAGGTAAGAGGGCTTATCTAAGGGGTTTCTTTTCCGGGGACGGTAACGTCTCTATGACTAAAGAAGGAGAGCATGTCATTCGAATCTATTCGTCTTATAAGGAAGGGCTAAACGAATTAAAAGAAATGTTTGAAGATTTAGGATTTCATCCGAGCGAAATCCATGAAAAATATGAGAAGCCCGCTCCTGGACGACATAGGAAAGAATATAGCTACTATTTCAGTATTCCAGAAGAAGATCACCTAAGGTTCATAGAGGAGATAGGATCGGAAAAGTTGGAGCATAAAAGAAAGTTTGAACCAATAAAGCTAATAAATGGAAGAAAGAAAAAGGAGGAGGATTAGTTAGAATGACACCTATGGTCGCTACTCTTTGGGCGTGGGGCGAGGATTTTGACGATGTTAGGAAGAATTGTGAGAAGTATATCAGTAAGAGATGGAAGGAGAATATAAAGGAATGCTGCATAGAGATCTCCGCCAGAAGAAGGGACGAGGGCATTTGTTATTACATCGTCGCCTATACGAGTGACCCCAAAAGCGTTGGAGAACTGGCTGAGGGCCTATTCTATGTGGCGCTTGATGAGGATGATGTTAAAGTCACTTCTGTTTCCATCGAGTTATTCGACGAGATCCTTTCTAGCGGAGAGGTATATCGAAAATCCATGGAGGAAGTGGAAAAAGAGCTCAAGGAACGAGAAAGGGCTATCGTTGAAAAATTCAGCAGAGAGCCGAGGGTGAAATCTGTAGCACGAGGGCGAAAGATCAAGTTCATCCCTCAGACGGACCTCCTCTGCGAGCTGAGCTCTAAGATCGCGAATAAGATAGTGATAGAGATGATTCATGAGGATTTCTCACCCATGAAGGATTTCATGCATTATTTAAGTAGCGACGTGATCGAAAGAGGGTTTGCGGAACGAGTTTTGGGTTATGACTGGCGGAAGGACGTTAACGACCTTAAGATCGGAGATATAGATGTGTGGGGAGACGAGGTTCTGGTATGGCTTATCTGAGAAGTGCGGAGGGTGGGATTTGAACCCACGAACCCCTTCGGGATTCCCCCTTTCAACACGTCGAGGTCCTGAGCCTCGCGCCTTTGACCAGGCTTGGCGACCTCCGCAGTCACCCTGTTTTTGGCAGGGTTTTCAAGCGTATTTTGTTCTCGGTCTCCTAATAAATTTTGTCGTTTAAGGTTTTTCCGTTATCATGTCTTCCCTACTCATAAAGTCTACCAGGGCTTCTTCGGATTCGAATATTCTTGTCGAATAGTAGTTGAAAAATGGGCTTTCGGGTCCCTTGTAAACTACGAACACCCTTTTATTATTGCTGAAACCATACGTCATTTCGGAGAGCACGCCGGGCGACATTACTTGCGAGAAATAGTAGACTACGAGGAAATCACTCTGGTCTATGAGCTGGTAGTCTCTTGCAACGATCTGGTCGAGCAGGTCTTCGACAACATCTTCGATTTCGCTTATGCGGATCTCTATTTTAACTCCATTCTCCTCAACTACCAGCTTTTCCCCTCCAGTATCTTTTAGCTCCTTAAGCTTGTAGAGCAGGAGGGAGTCTTCTATTTCACCCGGGTCGAACACAGTTAAACCAAGTGTTCTAAGCCTGTTTTTAAACCGGTCTTTATCAGCAAGCTTAGCCTCCCGGTCCTCTATGTGTGTTATAGGATAGCTAAGGTATGCTTTCTTCGAATGCTGTTTAAACATGAGGTTGAAAAGGGTTTCTGGCGGGGAGGAGAATGGAACAATGTAGAAGGGCTTTCTACGATAGTCTGCAATGCTCTTAGTTAGGAGGGTTTCCTCATCTCTCCAAACGAGTATTTCTTTAAGAGTAAGACGCCCCCTCCATTGCGTCGAGGATTCAAGTCTTATTTTTATGGGTAACGCGGAGTCTGAGATTGTTATGAAAGCGTCGGGGGAGAGCTCGTTAAGATAGTGGAAGTCGAATGCTTGGAAAACATGTTTTTTCCATCTGAAGCAGGCATGTGTACTTATTACGATGTTCTCGTAGTTTTCCGCCTCCCTAATGATTTGCTCGAAAACCGTGGCCCTCAGAAAGTTCAAGGAGGAGGGAGACAGGTCAAGTATCTTATCCTCCTTTATCTCGACGCCGAGTTTCCTAGCTGCTTCAAACATCATGCTGCCAACAGAGAAAAGCTTAACCTCAGTATTCCTTGCCTTCGCGAACTCGACGAACCTTCTGAGATGAATCTCTCGGCCGCTGCCACTGATTCCTGTTGCAACTATCCTCAAACACCCTCTGAGTTCTATATGGATAATTAGCTTAAAAGAGTTTATACCTGCGAAATAGAAGCCTATAGAGAGTTAGCCTTATAAAGTCCTTTCAAAAACTCAAGGATGGAATGAGAGTAATAATTACAGAAAACTACGAGGAAATGAGC
>JAFNIQ010000119.1 GCA_017601395.1 Candidatus Brockarchaeota archaeon | reverse complement strand
ATAAGCTTTTAACAAGCCTTTGGACACTAGCCACTTTCACCCAACCCTCTCCCTCAAGCATCCATGGTGGCGAAGCTAGTGCAAAGGAGCATAGATGGGGCTGAAATATACCTCGTGCTCTACGAGGACGGGGAGTTTTCCTTTATCGCTGGTAGAACTTTTGACGAAAAATCTTATCAAAAAGCTGCATTTGAAGTTAAAGAGAACCTGCTGATGATAAAGTATAGAGACCAAAAATCAATCGTCCCGATCGTCGTCAAGGAGTGGAAGGCAGGGGAGAAGTATTACCTTAACATCCCGGTCGAAGAGGTGAAGAAGGTTAAACTAGTTGATAGGTTGAGAGAAATATTCGGATACAGCAATACTGAAGAGTTGAGAGAGAAAATTGGTGAAGGCAAATTAGTATTAGTGGCGTACTTCGATGACGGAAAACAGGCTTTCTCCAGTACTGAGGAGCTTAGGATTCTAATACCGGAGGGCTCCAAGGTGCTGGAATACATTGTAATTCGGCCTTATCCCCAATACTCGGGCTCAGAGGAGCTGAGCGACGAGGAAGTTGAGAACATTAGAAGTGCCGACAAGACAAATCTGGGGCACACCGGAAGGGACAAGGTCGCCGCCCTCGCGCTGGGTGGAAAATTCGCTGAGATAAAGAACGCGAAATCAGTACAAAGGGAGGTCTGGATTATAGATGAAAACGGTGAAAAGGTGAGGAGGCTAGACCTGGTGTTTGAGACTGAGGATGGCCGCTTAATAATTGCTGAAGTTAAAACGACTAAGGACCCCAATTCTACTTCAGATTATTTAGATCAAGCTCTAACCCAATTGGGAGATTACAAAGAACTAATTGAGAGATATGGCCTTATCGTGGGCGGCGCGAAGAAAGGCCTGGAGACGTTGAGGCCTACATAGGTTTCTCGGTCTACTTCGACTTGGAGAATGAGGTTGCGAAGGTTATCTATAGAGTGTTACCTAGGGATAAATGAAACCCGTGTATTCGAATCTCCAGCCCCTTTCTTTCCTAAGCTTTTCAGCCTCTTCCTTCGTTAGGACGACCACCATTATGTATTCGGTGGCTATCTGATGGTACCAGTATCCAGTGCCTCTAATTATATCATTCAATTCCTCGAGGCCGATGTCCTCAAAGTAGTCATATTTTAAAGCGATTTGGATTGTGTGCCTCTCGCCCTTGAAGTCGAAGTTAACTTCTTGTATAGACCACTTGTACTCCGGCTCGGTCGACCACCTACTGGTTATATTCGTCGGTTGGAAAACGCCCCTGGATATCCTCGCTAACCTCGTTAGAATAGCTATGCCCATCTCATCGCTGAACCCCCAAGTTTCAGGGTCCTCTATCACAACCCTCTTGGTGTCGAAGGGGATTATGCGGTAGTCTATTTCGGCGTTGCTCGCCCTCATCCAGGAGCTCGTATTCTCCCTTAAATACCTCTTCAAGCGCGATCCGTTCGGCTCAGGGGGCTGTTTCCTTTCCCACTCCTGGAACCAATACGCATAATCTATTTCCCCCTCAAAGATTCTCTCCAAGATCTCCTCCGAAGATAAATCGGAATAGTCCTTGAAGAAGTCCATCTTGCGAAGATATTCTATCGAATCCACGAAACGCTTCTTAAGCTCGGGGTTTATCATCGCTAACAATATTCATGGGGCTGAGCTTTAAGCGTAACTCTAGCAAAAGATTTATTACCCCCCAAAATCCTTTCATAAGCGACGCCCTGGTGGTGTATTTGCGGGGGGTAATAAATATAAATAAATAAAAATAAAAAAACCCTCGCAACACCAAAAGGTTAGCATTGGAGGCTGTCAGCAGCATGTGCTGGCAGACCCCTCCAGACCCGGGTTCGAGGGTACTGGTGCGCGATAAGCGCGAAAGTGCCGAGATCCCCGGCCAGGGCGTTATTTTCTAAATATTTAGAACATTATAGTTCTATAGCTAATCGCGTTACAGTTTAAACAGAATTAAGTATAGCTGAATTTTTGGTGTGCTAACGTGTTGAGGCGAGCCTGGAAACTAATTAGAGCGAGGCCGCTATGCTGTCTAAGACGCTTTCAAGATACTTGGCTAGGTTTTCGGGGAGGCCTGTGAGCTCAACGCTTAGGAATCCTCTCACTATTATTGATCTGGCTTCTTCCTCGGTGAATCCTCTCGCCATAAGGTATAGGAGTTCTTCTTCGGCTATTCTGCCTATGGCGGCTTCATGCGTCAACTGGACATCCTGTACTCTCGCCTCCAGCTCGGGCACGGTGTCTATCCTGGACTCGTTTGACAGTAATAGTCCTCTGCATTCTACGTGTCCCTTAACGCTTGGAGCCTTGCCGGCGACTCTGGCTCTGGCGACGGTTACGCTCTTGTCGAAGCCTATTGTTCTAGAAAGTATTTCGCCTGAGCACGCTGGGGCGCCGAGTTCCAGGGTGCCGCCCACGTCTATCTGAGATGTTCCTCTGCTTACTATGATTGATGAAAGGTGGGCTCTGCTCCTGTTTCCGTTTAGATGAGCCGCCGGCTGCGTTTGGAGAGACGCTACTGGTGAAGTGTTTACGTAGTGGCTTATGAAGACGCCGTCCTCCTCGACGTGGGCCACTGTCCTGGGCCTGACGTGAACGGCTTTACCCCAGCTGTGGATCATTGTGAACGTCAGGGTGCCGCCTTTCTTCACGTAGAACTCGGATATTCCGATGTGGAGGCCAGCCTCCTCCCTCATGGCTGCGCACCCGGTTATAACGTGAAGCTTAGAGTTCTCGCCGACCACCACTATGTTGTGTGGAGCCTGAATCAGGCCCGGTGTCCTTAAGAGGAGGCATGCTTGAACAGGCGTTTCAACATTAACCCCGTCTTCAACCCTTATGAAGTATCCTTCTCTCTCCCCTAGGAATGCTGCGGCAGTATACTTGTCAGTGTTGACTGGAACAGCCCTCCAGTAATAGTTCAGGTTTTCAGATTCTTTAAGAGCCTCGCTCAACGGCTTAACCGTCAGCCCGCTCCGCCTGGCTGAAGCATAGACTGCCCTGTTATCCACCTGGTAGTAGCTTCCAGACCTGTTTCTCTCCCTCAAGTCTATTCCCACTGTTTCCAGAATCCTCTCGGAGCCTTCAACCCCTATTGCAAAGCCTGTTCCAAGCTTGAAGACTGAAAGATCCAGGTCTAACCCGTGGGGAGCCGGTTTCGCCAACGCGTCCTCAGCCTTAGGCTTAAGAATCCTCCTGGCCTCCTCCAGGTTCAACGCCTAGCCCTCCTACAGTCGACGCATGCTTCGAACCCGTGCTCCATAATGTTTGAAACCATTTCCCCGGGGTCTCCGCTGCAAACTATGCGTCCGTCGAGAAGAACATGCGCCTCAGAAGCCTTGACGTGTTTAGCGATATAGCCTGTGTGCGTTATCAGTATCGCCGCCTTCCCGTTTGAAGAAAGGTATCGGGATATTGCTGAACCTATGAGCGCAAGGTTCTCCACGTCTACGCCGGAGTCAGGCTCGTCTAGAAGCAGGAGGCGGGGGTTTTGAATAAGGGTTAGCATGAGCTCAGCCCTCTTAGCCTCTCCACCGCTGAAGCCCACGTTGAAATCCTTGTCTAGAAGACTCTCCATCCTCAGGAGCCTCGAATAATCTTCAAGAACCTTTTCAGCCTCGTCCACCGGAAGGCCTCTTTTCTCAAGGATTCTCAACGCTAGGCTCCTGAGCCTGACGCCTTTCAGCCTCGGCGGGAACTGGAAGCCTAGGCCTAGGCCGAGCCTAACCCTCTCCTCCATGGTTAAGCCCGTTATCTCCCTTTCTTCGAAGAAAATGGATCCTGAAACCACTCTACACCTTTTATCCCCCACTATCGCGTGTAGCAGCGTTGATTTTCCTGAGCCGTTGGGCCCCATGAGGAGGGCTAATTCCCCACGGTTAACTTGAAGGTCCACCCCCTTAATCACGGTTTTGCCCCCGAGCTCCACGACTAGGCTTTTCAAATAAAGCATTTATATTACCGCTTATTTCCCCCGCCCAAGGCCGGTTTAAAAAGGTTTAGCCTCAGAGTAACTCTGAGAAGTCATTGTTTTCCTGCAAACACCTTATCCTCATAGGCTGAAGGGTAAGACCACTGCTGGAAGAAAAACTTTATCTTGAGACGCTTGACGCTTTTAAAACAACTGATCAAGACGATGGAGGCGTTCAGAACCCTGGGCGAGACGCGCTGCGGAAAAGGGAAAACCCTAGTTCAATCCAGGGTTCTCCATGCTGTTTAAACCCTGAAAGGAGGCTGGTTTAAAAATGGGTTTTGCAAA
>JAFNIQ010000121.1 GCA_017601395.1 Candidatus Brockarchaeota archaeon | reverse complement strand
AGTTTGAAAAACGATTTTGAATTCCTACTCTATGGTGTTGGTGTTAGGCTCCGGGAGTATAAATACGTCAGCTATAGCAACCTCTCCTGGTTCCTGAGGGCTAAGCGCGGAGAATACTATTGGGACGGATTGTTCTACGACCTTAGAGACTCGTCGATAAGATTTGAGGAATGCTATTGCGAAGCATGCAAGGGAATGATGCCGCAGGACATCATCGACCTCTGGTTCGAGGATAAGGAGCGTGCTCTGAGAACCCTAGCGGTACATAACATTCTGGATCTGAGCCGATGGAGGCGGAGAAGGTAGAGAATGGGCGGGGGCTCAGCCGTAAGGCAGTATGAGAGGAGATTCCTTCAGGGAGAGCCGGAGGATACCGGTAGAAAAGATGAATGTGAAGAAGCCCCTCAGAAGGAAAGATCGCTTGGAGAATATGAGGTGCGTGAAACAGAAAGTGGCGAATGTGAATTGATCAAAGGAACTGCTGTCATCGGCGTGTTTTCAGAGGCACGTATTGAAGAAGGAAGAATTCTCTTCCCATTGAGCCATGGAATGTTGCTTGAAGTCTCAAATGAAGGCGTTAGGGAAATAGCCGCACCTGATAAAGCAGTACTCTTTGGACTAATATCTTCTGATGGAAGTAACGCTTATCATCAAAAAATAAACTCAAAAGGAAGACGTCATACGGATTATTCGGCGAGATTTTACTCTAAAGATAGAGCACTTATAGAGTTATTTGATAAGTTATCTGAGAAAATATATGATTTGGCACCATATCATTACGAAAGAAAGGATGGTTTAATTACTGCGGCAATATATTCTAAAGGCGTATTCTATGATTTAAGCGATTACGATGTTAAGATAGGAGCTTATGAATTTAAAGTTCCTCAAGAACATCTAGATCATGAAGGAAAGAGAGCATATTTAAAAGGCTTCTTCTCTGGAGATGGGAGTGCATGTATAGTTCGCGGTAAGCGGTTTCAAGTACGATTTTACTCGAGATGTAAAGAAGGCTTAGATGGCTTACGTCAAATACTTATAGACTTGGGCTTTCATCCTTATGAAATTGAAAAAGATGAAAGGTCGGGTTATATACGCTATTATTTTTCAATTCCAGCTAGGGAGTGTGAAAAGTTTATGGATGAGATAGGAAGTTTTAAGCCTGGGCATATAGAGGCATTTAGAGAGTATAGAAGATTAAAGGGTGAGAAGGATGAGAGGGGCTAGGGTTTGGGGATGGGGCGACGACCCGGAATTGGCTGAGAGGAATGTACAGGCATACTTAAACAAGAGGTGGAAAGCTACAACGGAGGAATTTTCCATTACGGTGGATGGTAGATACGAGAACATACTTTTCGAAATCACGGTGTATGCGAGCAAACCTGAGGATTTAGAGGGCTTGGTCAATAGCCTATTTGACGCTGCGCTGGCCAAGGCGGATAAGATATACTTCGTTACCGTTAACCTATACGATCGCTTCGCTTCAAATGAGAAAGCATATAGAAATACTCTATCTTTTGTTGAAGAAGCCTATGAAAGACGCGAGCAAAACCTCATTCAGAAGTTCAAGAATCATCCCAAAGTCAAACCCCTATTGGAAGGGGGAAAAAGTTTAGTGGTGATTCCAATAACTGTAATATTCTGTGAACTAGAATCGGAGCGCTTTAACAAGATACTTATGAGGGCGAGAAATTGCGATCTGGTGTCTCTTTTAGAGTACATTCATTTCCTTACCAATAAGCTCATTGAATTTAAAATTGCCACCCGCATCTTGGGATATGATATGGAGGACAACGCTGAGGAATTAACAATCCTAGACTTGGATATAGGAGAACGGGAGGTTTTCTTATGGTTAGACTATCCACCCGCTAAGTAGGCGATTGAAGACCTGTATGCCGGGAAGAAAGGGTTTCTTGAAAACAGCCTCCCAGTTTATCGGTTGAGCATTGAAGGCTATGCTTAAAAGCCAGGTCCCTTGTTTAAGGCTTGTTCAGCGTTGAGTCGGAATGCTGCTTAACATAGGTATAGACGACACGGACTCAGAGGTATTCGGGTGCACTACGCATGTTGCTGCGAAAATAGTGTCCCAGCTAGACGGTATGAGGGGAGTCCAGTTTATAGATTATCCTTTTCTCGTCAGGCTCAACCCGAACATCCCTTGGAAGACAAGGGGCAACGGGGCGGTAAGCATAAGGATAAGAGTTGAAAGCCGGAAGGTTTACGAGGAGGTTACGAGGGCTGTCGTAAGAATTGTGGAAAAGCTTTCAGATTTAAGCAGCCCCAGGTCTGAGCCCGCGATCGTCTTCAGCAACAGTCTCCCCCAGAAGGGAGATGTGCTCCACCAGTTCTACCTGAGGGTGTTAAGGAGCATGGTCTCGCCGGTTGAGGCGTTGAAGATCGCTGAGGAAGCAGGCGCATCCTGCAGGTTCCTGAAAACCTCTAGGGTTGGAGTAGTGGGGGCGCTCGCAGCGGTTGGAGCTGTCTTCGACGATTATACTTTCGAGCTTCTCTCATACAGGGTAAGGGAGAACTATGGGAAGCCCCGTAGAATAGACCGGGACAGCGTTATCCTTATGGATGAGCTGACTTCAAAGCATACTTTTAACAATATTGACCCGGAGACGAAACGCATCCTGATAACTCCCCACGGCAGGGACCCAGTGCTCTTCGGAATAAGGGGGGAGACGCCTGAGGCAGTCTACAACGCGTTCAGGCTTGTGAAGGCTCAGGAGGAGATTGAAGGCTGGTGTATTTTCAAAACCAACCAGGGTACTGACGCGCATTTTCCAGAAGAGCCTGTTCCGATCAGCCAGGTTAGGAAATATGATTCGACATGGGTTGAGGGACGCGTGGTCGACAGGAAGATTATTCGAGGCGGGCACGTTATAGTGACTATTGAAGCCGGGGGAAAGATTTCATGCGCGTTCTACTCTCCAACAGGAGGCTTGAAGAAAGCAGCGTCCATGCTTGAGCCCGGCGACCGCGTGAGGGTGTACGGCGGGGTTAAAGAGCATTTGGGAAAACTGGTTATTAACGCTGAGAAAATGGAGGTTTTAAAGCTGTCTGAAAAAATTAGGAGGACACCGCCAGCATGTCCAAAATGCGGGAGAAAATGCAAGAGCCTTGGGCTACGCCAAGGTTTCGCCTGCGAGAAATGCGGCGAGATGGTTGAGGAGCCTCAGACAATCGTAATGGAACGGCGTTTAACGGTGAACCGTCCCTATCTACCGCCTGAAAGATCCCATAGGCATTTAACCAAGCCGTTGAAAAGATATGGTCTTGAGAAGAACAGGCTTAATGAGACCTACGGTTTCATAAGCCCTTGGCACTATCCGTAGGAACAGTTCAACTGTTTCCAGACTCACCTATGAAAGCCAGCACATCGTTAATAATGCTGACTAGGCTTTGAAAACCATGCTGAACCCTGCTTTCAGTAAGCTCTCTAATCGGGAGAACTATTTGTAGGGCAGGGATCTTTTGAAACCTCGCCATGGCGATTGCAAGCGTCAGCGAGCTCCTTAAACGCCTCCCTTTTACAAGAATGTATTCCTCCCTGTCTTTAAACCTCTCAGCAAGCTTTGAAGAGTTAACTATGAGATACGCCTTCCTATTCTTGCTTGAAGCGTTAACGCAGTCAATGGTTAAGAGGAAACTGGACCCGACTAGTCTCATAGCGTAGAGAAGCGAGGAGAAAAACATGTTGCGCTCCCTGTTGCCGAGAGAATCAATATACTGTTGCCTAACCATCGTTGTGAAAACACTTATGTTGAAGTCCCCAGTCCTAGCATGGTAAACATCCACCGTTGGAATCTTCCCGACACCCATAGAGTCCACAATCAGGTTGTCGGGGAAACCGTAGAAAACAATCTCTCCAATAGGCCTCATGTTGAAAAGCCTAACAAGGTTCCCCGCCTGAATAACACCCATCCCGCTGGAGCCCTCTAAGCCGAGAAACGTCAACCCCCGGCCGCTTATCCTCTCCCTAAGCAGTATCTCTATCAGCCTTCTTCACATCCCTGTTAAACTGAATGAGGAGGGACACAACCCTACTATTTAGATTTAACGCGACAATCTTATTGGCTGAAAGCCTCTCAATCCTGATTAAGCCGAGCCTAAGAAGATTCCTCAGAGCCCTGTCCACGCTGGAGGAGGAGCAGCCAGCCCTCCTAGCAAGCTCAACCTGCGTGAAAATAGTGTG
>JAFNIQ010000041.1 GCA_017601395.1 Candidatus Brockarchaeota archaeon | reverse complement strand
ATAAGGGTGCTCAGTCTTATTCGTGCTCTCCAAGCATGATTCTTTTAACGTCCTTATACACTGTGAGGCATTGGGACAGCCATGATGGAACGAGTTTAACGACCTCCGGGCTTCCAGGGTCTCGGAAATCCAGCCTGACAGCGCATGTCGTCTTAACATCAAGCTCAGCAGCATCATCTTCCTCACACACGTAGCCTTCAGGATCTATCCTCCAGATGATTAAGGATACTGGGGTTGAAGCAATAGGTGGCTTAGAATCCGGAGCAATACCAATAGCGCGTGCGCCACTGCTGTATCCCTGCTCAGCAATCAGGAGGGTTTGAACATATCCAATATTCAACTAGGATTTTAATCACTTAATAGTTCATCGTTTTATATGGCTTCTCTCACATTTTTGTTGCTTCCAGTGTATGCTGTTGCCTTCAATTATTCTAACAACCAAGTTACAGGCTTTCGAAGTGTTTATAAGACGCCATCCAACTAATATAAGGAATGTGATGAGCGAGGAGCTGGATTACTTCGCGTCTTTCCCTGAAGAGCTCAGAAGTCTCAGGGGGAAGCATGTCGCTTTAATAGGGAAGAAGGTTGTCGCCAGCGGAGATAACGCTATAGAGGTCTACTGGAAAGCTAAGGAAAGGTTTCCGGATAAAAAACCTGTGCTCGCATACGTTCCAAGGGAAGAAACGCTGGTTTTGACGAAGAAATGAAGTTTCCCTGCCAGAAGGAGAAATCGAGCTTATTCGGGGAAATCTACAGGCCTATTGTGGAGCTCGAGGTGGAAACCAGAGCCGGATGGATAACGCTCTTAGCCTATATAGACTCCGGGGCAGACATCAGCATTCTCCCCGCATCCTTTCTCAAAGCTTTCGGAGTCACGGTCGAGGAGGAAGAAATCAGGGAAATAAGAGGTATCGGGGGAGCTAAGGTTCCAGTAATAATGAAAGATGTAAGGATGAAGATTGGAGAACTGACTTTCAATTCGAAGATCGCCATAGCTCTCATAGAAGACGTTCCATACATTCTCGGAAGAGAAGGAGTATTCGACAAGTTTGAAATCTGCTTCAGGCAGAAAGAGAAGATCGTAGAGTTTAAACCTACCACATAAAAACAAACCTATCAAAATCTAGATCAAGCCTCTTCTTAGATTAAGCTTCGATAACTACTCCAATAATGTTTTAATAGGGCTAATATATAGAATGCGTGATCCAGATGTCGTTGTATTGCTTTTCATGAGTGGTAAGCTTATGTGTACTCATGCGGTAAATGAGAAGAGTTTACGACGTTGCGGAGAAGCTCATGAACGAATTAATACAGAAAGGATTATTAATCAGCCAATAGTATGCAGATTAGCTTTAGGTGAGTCGTATGGAAAAAATTTCTTGGAAGAGAATTAGGAGGGCAATTATCCTAGGTGCAGTTTGGGGCTTCGTCAGCTCCTGCGTCATTTTACTTCAGTACGATCTCATTGCAACTATAAAATACTTTGAGGAGCATTGCCAACTAACCCCCGAGGTCTGGGATCTAATATCTATCGAGGAGACTCTCCTAAAAGCCATCTTTTTCGTTACTACGCATATCGTTTTCTTCCCGGCAGTCCCGTTCCGCAACCTCGGTCTGCTAGGCGTTTTCCTAACAATGCTTACAGGAGCAGCTATCAGAACAATTGTAGAACTATTCTTGGAGATAAGGAGAAGCAGGCGTAGAGACATGGTTGAATAAGAGCCATAGGATTTAGAGTAAGGAAAGCAATTAGTTTCAAGATAGGTATTTTTCAACTCTAGAGGAACGGTACGCTGTGATTACGATGATATTGTCGTCTTCTCTTCTGAGCACAACGATAAGCACATTATTATTTGTCTTCATAATGTTTTTAGACATACCATGTTCAACGATAACCCTGCCAGGAGATTCTATGCATTTCAAAATATCCTCGAACGGTATTTTCCTTTGTCTAATTCTTTCTAATGCGTGCATCGTGTAAATGATTTTCAAGGTTTAGCCACAATCTCTACGCCTTTCATAAGGATTTCTCCGATGTCTATTTTCGATTTAGAGAAGTTAATTACTTCGATACCAACTACTTCACCATTCTGGTCGAAGTCGGCAACTACATTCTCTCTGATCTCGATACTATCAACTATATCACCATCTCTCACCCTCACGTACAAAGCGTCAGCCAATGGATCATATCTAACCCTATACTCCATACTGTTCAAAACACGGTTACAGGGAATTTAAAGCTTCCTATTTAAAAATCGGCTTTCGCATTAAAAGCTGCTTTCTAAGGGGATAATCCTCGGCTTAGACACCAATAGGATATACCATCCAGATGTAATGATTCTTCTTTTTGCAAGCAGTAAGTTGGTTAGTTTAACGGGCTTCATAACATTCCTTGAGAGAAGCCTAGGCTCAGACGACCTAATGTTGCTCCACTCCGGGAAGGCGAGGGACAAGCTTTTCTCGCTCGTCGGAAGGCTTAGCGAGCTGACTCAGGGTAAGATTGGCAGAATATTCGACGCGTCCGAGGAAAAGAGACTAGGATTGAGAAGCTTCTCTCCCGCAGGTTTACGACCACAGGAGAAAAATGCCTAACACAGGCCTCCCTCACGTGATAGTCTGCGAGGAGGCCCATAATATTGCGCCAGCGAGGTTCGAGGGACAGGAGACGATCGTTGAGAAGATGCTGAGGGAGATGAGGAAGTTCGGAGAATCCATATGGCTGATGGACCAGAGGCCCCTCGCAGTATCCAGGGACATACTGGGGCTCTGCGCCACAATAATCTGCCTGAGACTACAGTATGCGAGCGACGTGGGGAAGGTTGCTGACACCATGCACCTAAACCAAGAGCAAGCATTAAAGCTGCAGGAGCTCAAACAGGGAGAAGCAGTAGCATTACTCCCAAGAATGAGCACGGCAATACCGAGCACGGCAATACTCTCGTAACATAGCATCAAGATTCTATTCGATCACTGATTCTATATTTCTACGGGTTGTTCGTTGTCAGCAAACATTAATATAAATCAGCGAACAACAGCTCTTATATTTTTTAGAAAGGTACTTACCCTCAAGTAGACATCGGAATTAATGTTTGTCCCAACGAATCGAGAAACAGCAAAAACACCATGGGAATCCATTGATCCAAAAGCTTGATTTATTCTTCTCATGCTAAGTTGTATAATGCTCCTTTCTCTGCTTACTAGCTCCGCTTTCTTAAACCTATCTATATAGCTTTCTGAAGCTTTATCAGGATTACCGCCATAAAACCCGCAAAGGGCATAGATATCATAGCTGTCTTTATCGATTAGGCGGGGCAAAGCTAAACCTTTCATGGTTAGAGCTCCAACGATGTCAGCTATGTTGATTGTCGTTATGATTTTTCCGTTATTTGGCAATATTCCTTCTATTTCCGTCTCATAATAAAACTTGAAAACGATGCTGGATCCTTTGATTAAGCATGCCGCTAGGTCTTCTTGGACACTTATGAATGGAAAGACGCTTCTTGCAGCCTCGGGCTCCGTTAAAAAATCAACGTCTATGCGATACTCTCTCTGATCAAGAGGCGAGACAACTTTTTTCTCAAATCGGAAGGGATTAGACGTTTCCCAATAGCCTAGCCTCTCCACGATTTTTCTAATACTTTCATACCTCGTCATTATTGAAGGTCTGAGCACGAGGTCAATATCCTTTGATCCACAATGGTTAAAATAATCCTTGGTAAGGAAATATGGTGTTCATCCTCCGGCTAAAATAAAATCCTCTCTATAAGTGTTAAGGGCTGAACATAGTTCAACAAGCACAGACTTAGAAGCCTCTGTGAGATTTCTATCGTACATATCATTCACCAACCAAGGCTTTTCCCCACTTGCCAATCATCTGCTTGTATAGGTGCTCCGCAGCCTCTAAACCTCTTGCAGGATAATTGTATAGGTCTACGAAAAGCTGGATGTTGGAGACTACAGGAACTTCGCTTGCCGCTTGGTTTGGAACTTGGATGTTGACTCTTTGCTGACCATAGTAAACCCCTTCATCGTATGGAATAACGAACTTAACATTGCCTCCCTTTGGAATTGGCTGAAGCCTAAGGACTTCGGCTAGCGTTCCTATATCTTCTCTGTGAACATACATGTGAACATCAACTGGTCTAACATGGGGAGCCACGAGAGAGGCACCTGCTAACCCTGTTAATGCATAAGGAATGTTGGTGATGGTTGAGAGCCTATAGATGAAGCGTTCGACCTCTTGCTCGAAAGTATAATATTCGAGGAAAGTGTTTACTCTATCATACTGGTGGTATGCCGCCCATCTTCTAAGCAGGAGAGTAGGGTTAACCACCTTAATCTTATAGGCTTCAGTGCGAGTCACATACCCAAGATCAATAAGCGTGGAGATAACTGCATGAGCATATCCCGCAGAAATCCCCGTTTCCTCAGCCAACCCTCTGATTGTCCAGTTACGCTGTAAATCAGTGAGCAAAGCCCTTAAAACACGAGTAGCTTTTGCCTCGAAAATGTTAACTGCTTTTCTCACGCAAAATGAACGTTCGCTGGGATATATAAATGTTCGCTATAAGCGAACACACTATACAACATAACCAGTTTATTGCCTAAAAAGATGGGTGAGGATCAAGATTCTTGCTTCGTAAGTCCGAGCAGGGAAGCCTGGGCAACTGATCGATAACCGCCCGGAAATCAGACCCGTGATTCTATATGAAGGACGTTACATGACCATTATATAATAGTCTTATTTACAGGATACATGATCCAGATGTAGTTATATTGTTATTTGCTTCTGGAAAACTTGTTTGCACAGGCGCGGTTAACAAGAAGATGGTTTATGATGCTGCTGAGAAGCTTATGGCTGAGCTAATACAGAAAGGGTTATTAATTAGATGAAATTATGGGTATTAAGATTTTTAGTATTCTTAAAAAGGCAGAGTTGCGGGTGAAAATTGCATTTATTGTTATACTGGATTTCTATCATTGCCACATTTCCAGTAAAAGGATTTGAAGCAGACATCTTGGGCGCGTGCTCGTGGGCGTAGCTAATCAGACGATTATTGATCAAAAGGTGTTAGTTTCACATACCTTTTTATAATTTCTAAAGCCTCTTTTAAGTCCGCAGCCACAGCATCCGGAATCGCATTGCCTTCATTTTTCCTTTCCCTATCCAATAGTAATGTGCGGATGCCAAGTTTCTTGGGAAGCAAAACGTCATATTGAAGGTCGTCTCCGATGACGATGGCTTCTTCCGGCTTGGCATCAAGTGTTTCTAGGATTTTTCTCCACATTTTTGGATTTGATTTGTCGCATTTCGCCTCATATCCTGTGCATATGAAATCGAAAAAGCCTTCTATCGGCTTTATTGCTTTTTCAAATCTGAAACGTGCGATCGTTGTGACTATGGCTGTTCGTAATCCATAATCCTCTATTTCTGCAACGGCTTGGGCAGCATCCGAATACAGTTTGTATTCACTTCGGTTGAATAACTTTACAAGCTCGTTTAGCGTCCCATCATCGGGTTGCATTTTTAATCTCCACAAGACCCGTTTTAAAAAAGAATGCCAACAACTATAGCCGTATCTTGGATAATCCACGAAAGCCGCGAACGCCCATGCGCCTTAAACTGTTGCGGAGAAACCTCATAACCCCTGCTAAAAAGGAAATCTGATGCCTCCTCATCTGACACTGGATTTTCAACGTAGGCAAGCGTTCGTAAAGATCAAACAACACCGCCTTAATTCTCATAATAATCATTCTTTTGGCATGATGGGTTTAAATGTTGTCCTTAAAGGTTTTAGGGCTCAGTAAAGCAATTAGTTCTTAATTTTCTGCTCAAGCGTTCTTTTTCACCCCCATTTAAGACGCACAAGCCTTTGCACAGCCTACTGCTCCCCAACCTTCTTCCCCCCTTAATGCTAGTGTTTTGAATTCTAAGTCTAGGCATATGGCGTTATGCCTCTCATTAGTGCGCGCTAGGGGGTAAGAGAAGATGAAAAAGCATAAACTCGTCCAACATGAAACATAGTATTTTTTGGAGCGATTAACTTATATTTTGCGTCTGCCGGGAATATTGATCAAATGTTCGAATTCATTCAGACCCCCTCCCCGAAAGATACTCCGATAGTTAGACCGAGACATTTCAATTCGACCGTGATGCTGAAAAGATTCGGATTGAAAGTCGGCGTAATCGTCTTCACTAACAGGTCATTTCTGCACCTTAGAAGGTTGCTAAAAGGCAAGAGCCTCAAGTTCGGACCAAAGGCCATTCGTTTAGGTCGCATAGCCGTCTTCCTCACCAATTATGGTTCCGCACCTTCATGCTTGGCGCTAGAGCAGATGATAGCAGCCGACATCAAGAGGTTCATCGTCTTCGGCGAGGCAGGTTCCATCAATCCTCGCGTTAGAGCGGGGGATGTAGTGGTCCCCCTGTGGGGCATCAGGGAGGAAGGTGTCAGCTACCACTACCTGAAGGGTAGTGTCAAAGTAAAACCAGATTGTAAAGTACTGAGGGTTTTGCAAGAGAAGCTTAGAAGGCATGGTTTAGAATTCAAGACCGGCGGCATCTGGAGCACTGATGCACCATTTATGGAAACCATACGAAAGGTCCGTAAGTACAGTAGCATGGGATGCTTAGTTGTGGATATGGAGATGACTGCCCTAATGGCTGTTGCCATGAGGAGAGGAACCTCACTAGCTGGAGTTGTTGTCACTACCGATGAGCTCTACACAGGGATCTGGAACCCTAGGTTCGACTCAGATGAAGTAGTAAGTGCCGAAAAGAGATTGGCCAAGGCTGTAGTGGAGGCATCCGAGAGCTTGGCAGAAACCTGAAAAATTAGTGCGCGCTAGAAACTCGCTTAAATAAACTAGAGCATTAGGCTTCTTAAACAATTGCATCCTGACTGGAATAATGGGGCCTAGTGTTTAATTTAGGTTTTTGATAGAGAAGGTTTTTAAGTTGCTTTCCCCACACTTATATGGAGGATAGTCTTTGGGATTTGTCAGGGTTAAAGCAAGGGTCTGGAACATTGAAAGCCCAGAGAATGCTACGGAGGTCACGCTTCTAGCTGACAGCGGCGCCATCTATACCGTCTTGCCGGAAAGCCTCCTCAAATCGATAGGCGTTAAAAGTATTGGGAGGAGAAGATTCAGGCTGGCCAATAATCAGGTTCTTGAAAAAGACATAGGCATCGTTGGCATGGAGGTCAACGGTGTAAAGACGCATACGATAGCGGTCTTCGGTGATGAAAACGTATATCTCTTAGGGGTTGTAACACTCGAAGAGCTGGGTTTAGAAGTGGACCCGATAAGAGGTGAACTGAAACCGCTTGAGCTACTGTTAATGTGAATTACCTATTAGTGCGATTATTGAGTTAATTTGAAACTTTCCAGACTTTTAAGAATGCATGATCCAGATGTAGTTATATTATTGTTTGCTTCTGGAAAACTCGTCTGCACTGGTGCTGTGAACGAGAAGATGGTTTACGACGCTGCCGAGAAGCTTATGCAAGAGTTTATTCAGAAAGGGATTGTCAATTTAATTAGATGGCGAATGATACCTAATCCATATTGGTTCTTCTCTCATCTAGCTTTGGGGAGTTTTTTCAATAGAGTTGGTTAAGAAGGGCGCGCTAGATTTCTAAGAGGGCTTTTTAGGGCTTGTCAACAACAATAGTATAATAATGAAGAAAGCGATGGTAACGAAACCGATTATCAGGAATTGCAAGGGTGGCATGTCATAGAGTATGGCTAGGTATAGAGCGAGTAGAAGAAACAGGAAGGTGAAAAACGAGACGATCGTAGCTGTTATTATGGTTTTATGCTCGTCTTCACCCTTTACACTTTTCATAATCCTCACGCTATTTAAAAGTTTTTTCAACGAGAACAAGCTGGTTCCGTCAGCACACGCATTAGAGCGGTGCGCGCTTAACAGGCACTGCCTTCTTCTCCTGGTCTAAGGCTCTTTCTGACGATGGTAGTAACCTTTATTATGTAGTACCAAGTATCAGTAGTACTAAGAATGGAGCACGAGGTCGTGGTTACCAGGAAGGGGCAGACGACCATTCCAGCTGAGCTAAGGAGGAAATACAATATCGTTGAAGGCACAAGGATGGTGGTAATGGATACGGAGCAAGGAATCCTCTTTAAACCCGCTCGCAACACCTTGGGTCTTGCAGGCTCAGGCTCCAAACGTGCGACGCCGAAGGAGATGAAAAGGTTGCTTGACAGGCTTAGGAAGGAGGATCTTTGAGCGTTTACGACACAAGGTTCTTCATTGAGCACTACTATTCCGGCGATGATGAAATCCTGAAAAGGACAACCAGCATGCTAAGGTCAGATAGGAACAGGATTATTTCCACAATAGTTGTCCACGAGGTCTTCAGGTTGACGCTTGAAAAAGAGGGAAGGGTGCAGGCCGAGCTGAGGACAAGGCTTCTCGAAAAGGATTTCAAAGTGGTGGACGTGGATGTGCAAATAGCCAAAGCTTCCGCCGAGCTCAGACACAAGTACAGGGTGCCAATGGCGGACAGCATTATAGCGGCGACGGCTAAGATTTTAAATTTAACGTGTATAACTGACGATAAGCATTTGACGCAGATGGACGAGATAAAGACGAAATGGATTTGAGAGTTCTGTTATTAGGCTGTTCGCCATCAGCCTAATAAGATAGTAGGATGTACGACACTTGAGTGAACATGCGTTACTAAGGAATCTGAATTAATTTGGCTTGCACTATTTTAGGCTCTACGAGTCGGGAATCTGTCGTGATTAGGATTCCTCCCAGCATCTTTGTAGCCGCTAGGATATAGGCATCTACTAGAGAAAACTTGTCCCTATGAATGCACTTTAAGCTTCCTGCGACACGTGTAAGCCGTTCATCTAAAGGCAATATTGAGATTTTGGAGTGTCTGATGGACGCGCTCCTAACTTCGGCAGCCTCTCGACCAAGCTTCTCGCAGGTTTTATAGTAAAGTTCCGCGATGTTGACCTCACATGTATAACCCTCTGCCTTATCTACTATAACTTCGTCGAAAAAACCTTTAACACGATTATCCTCAGCGAAATAGAGAAGAAGCGGACCTGTATCAAAGATAAGCTTATCCTTTCTCAGATGCTTCTCTCCTCCTCTCTTCTTGCAGCTCTTTTATCATTTGATACGTTATCTTCTTAAAGTTCTTATCCGCGCCGAAAAGTTCCTCTAATGGGATAACCGGGACAAGCAAGATTCCCTCATCGGTCTCTATGAACTTAACCCGTGAGCCCTTTTTCAGCTTATACTTTTTTCTGATCTCCGCTGGAATTGTTACCGTACCTTTCTCGGTTATAGTATAACTCAAGTCTTTTTCACCATACTTATACTCTTAAAAGTATCCCTATTTAACCTTTATGGATACATATGCTTTCTAATCTCCAACTCGCCGGTTTTCCAGAATTTTAACAAGGCTGAATCGCCTTAATCTTGAGATCTGCTTACTCTCTTCTAAAGGCGTTTGCAAAAGAGGATTCCGGCTTATATACCATATGCATGATCCAGACGTTGTTATCCTACTTTTCACCGGTGGCAATTGGTGTTTACCAATGCGGTTAACAAGAAGATGGTTTACGAGGCTGCGGAGAACTGATGAACGAGTTAATACAGAAAGGATTATGATCCGATGAAGCTAATCTGGTTTAATCAGCTTTAGAAATTTGTTGGTGAGAGAATTTTAATACTTTGAATCTGCCCAGTGCTAGGAGACGTTTATCTCCTGTGATAGTCGCATTGGCCTTCGCAGAAAGGGTGCAATCTAGGACTCTATTGTCTGCTGGGTTGTTGCGAATGATGTTGTCTGAGTCTTAGGTTCAATAGTTCTCAATATTATCCATTAAAATCCAATGGCGCTTGCTATCTCGTCTTCAGAAAGCTTGAACTTAGGATAGTTCATAAACTTTTCAAATTCCTGTATCAATTGGAGTGAGATACATCCGGTAACAATACCATTTTCAACTAGTTCAACGATTTTAGACTCATTCCCCTCCCAGAGCCAAGCTGAGACGAGAATATTAGCGTCGCGCACCACTATCTCTGAATAAAAATAGTTCAGTAGCAAGCGACTTCAGCTTGATAAATGCTTTGGATACATTTATCATAAAACTGTCAGGGGTGTTACAGGTGGAGTGCCTTCCCGTCTGCCACTGGCTTACTTTTTAGGGATCAGGGAACACCAGGGTTCTTTCTCATTGATGAATATAAGGATAAAGAGTTGACGCTCTAAGGTTAAAGTTCCATTTTTACCCGTGATACGCTGTTGTGTTTTACAGACTTGCATGCTCTTATAAGACATACCGGCAAAGCTTAAATATGTTTTTTGTTGATAACCATTGTCAATGTTCAAGAAGACCTTTCTTCTATTAATGGCTTTGCTTTTAGTTATAGTTATTACGGGTGGTGGAGTTTATTACTGGTTTGCGATGAGACCTGGGCCTTTACCCATCGTTAGGGGCGCGAAGGTCTTAGTCTTGGTTGCCGACCGTTATAACCATGTGGAATACAGCTACGTGGTGGATGCTCTTATAAGACAAGGGGCCGAGGTTACAGTAGCCTCGTTCGAAGTCAAAACCGTCACTTCCTATGACGGAGGCACTGTAAATTCTCAGGTGACATTCGAAGATGTGGAAGTGGAGGAGTTTCACGCCATCTATATCCCCGGAGGCTATGCCCCTGAGGATTTAGCCAAAAGCGAGCTCGTGTTAAACATCGTCCGGGGAGCTAGAACTAAGGGGCTCGTAATAGCGGCTATATGTCACGGCCCCTTGGTCCTAGCCAAAGCGGACGTCATTAAGGACGTCAGGGTAACGGGTTACTCCGCCATTTTAAACGATTTGAAAGAGGCTGGCGGAATAGTTGTTAACGACCCGTCCGTCAGGGCTGGTTTGATAATAACAGGAGTGGATCCTAAAGCCTTACCGTCGTTTACAAAGCTTTTCTTAGAAGCCCTAGAAGAGAGGATTAAATGAAAAACAGGAAGGCCGAATCCTCCCTAGCGCATGCTAGCTCAAATCCACCTCCTACATCGCCTTTTTAGGCTAGAAATGATGCAGTTGGGGATTAAAATTAAGAAATAGTGAATTTGGGTCACATATAGTCCTTATAGAAAGGATGAGATATTTTCTATACTTTCAGACTGGAACTTTTGGGGGAAAGGGTTTGATGTCGGGCATGAAAGGGCATTAGTCGTTGAAAACAGGGTTAGCATGAAATTCTTCGAGTATCTTATGCAGCATTTTATCGTTTTCTATTAAGTTGATGCTCTTGATCCAGATTTCTCAGCCGCGCTTTATGGGTACTCTACAGTTGGATTAAGAGGGTAAATCTTCATAGTAAGAATAGCTCCGAACCCTCACGTCAACTCCGGCCTCAACCATCTCTTCCAGCGTGCGCCATCTTGTTTTCACATAAATACACATAGCATGCAACCCTCTTACACAACACTTATAAGTTTCCACATGCTTCCCATAGAGTCTTGACTGTAATGGTTAGGGCATTGTTGCTTCTAACACTATTCTCGTTAATGCTCGTCTCCGCCACGCCTGTCTTCGCCTCTCCAGGGATCAAGCCTGATGCTCTTCCAGCCGGGCGGGTTGGCGCGTTCTACCAGGTTATTCTAAGCTGGGAGGGACACCAGCAGCCTCCCCCGATCACCTGGTTCCTAGTTTCCGGCAGTCTTCCGCCTGGGCTCCGCCTGGAAACGCTTGCAGACGGTTCCGGCTACATATATGGGACGCCGACTCAAGGAGGGACATACGAGTTCAGAGTCAGGGCTCAACAGCCGTTCGGCTTGATAGCGATAATCAAGGAGGAGAAGGATTACGCTGTTTCGATAGCTGGCCTAGGGATTCACCCCGAGTCTCTCCCCGAAGCCACTGAGGAGACAGGTTACGATGCTAAAATCAACGTGGTCGGCGGAACACCCCCATATGACTGGGGCATAACCGGGTTGCCTCCAGGCTTACGATGGGGTTATCTTGACTTAAGAGACAAAGAGGTGGTGGCGATACACGGTTCCCCGGAAGCCGGCTCCGCTGGAAACTACTCGGTCACTGTGACTGTCCGCGACAATAAGGGCAATGTAATTTCAAGAACATACGTTCTAACGGTTAAGGAGCCCCCCTGGGACTACAGCGTCACGATAACTCGTCTAACCTCTGAAGGAGAGTCTTCCCGCGCCACAGTGTATATAGATGAGCTGATAATAGCGCCGGGAACCCTGCCTGTAGACTTCTCCACCGGAAAGCCCTACTTGGCTGAAGATGTTTTCGAAGTCAGGCTCCACCGTACCTCGGGAAGAGGAGACAAGCATGTTGAGCTTTTCCTCTCCATTCCGGAAACAACTCCGCCTGGAGTAACCGTGGAGATGGAGTCCCCCTGGAGGGGAGAGTTCGGCAACACGGATCTTGTGAGAAGAATATCCGTCAAGGTTGACAAGAGATACCTGTCGCTTCACGAGAGTTTCACCACAAAGGATGTGCCGAGAAACCTTGTTGTTAAAGTCACAGGGGTGAGGAACGAGACTCACCCACTCACAGTGACCATTAAAGGCCTTAAGATAGATGTTTACTTCGGGTACCCGAAGTCCTGGCAGGCTGAGCCAATCCAGGTGGTTGAGAGCTACGGCGAGAAAGAAAGCCTTGTTGAGGGTAAATCCACTGTTTTCAAGACCCAGGTGTGGGTAGTGTGCAGCAGGACCCCGCGAGTGGACGTCAGCTTCAAGGTGGCGCTGGAACTGCCTTTTGAAGACTGGGATTGGGACATTCCGGACTGGAGTTCAGGAACTAATGGGCTTTCCTATGTTACAGTAAGCATTCCTAGGACCGAGATCGTTCTGCCTTCAGGCGCCTCCTGGACAACCCTGGTTTCCCGCACCATCTATATTCCCACCGTACACTCTCAAGCAGTGTTCGAATACTTCTACGTTTCATTCCCATTGTCCATGCCGCGGCCCAGGCTCACGCCAAGCCGCACCGTCAGGTATAAGCTTTACGTGGATGCGGGGGCAGACATATCTGAGTGGCACGAGGATAACAATCTGTATGAAGGAACATGGCCGGTTGTTCGGACCCGCCGGCTCCACCTGCTTTTCGTACCATGGGTTAACGATGACGAGGAGCTTTACGCAGCATTAGGGCTTTTCCCAAATGTCCCCCCGTATGCACCGTATCGATTGGGTGACTATTTCTACAATGGGAGCGGCCTCTGGGGAGAATGGACGCCGGATGTCTGCGTGAAGTTCCCCGTCAGCACGTCAGATTTCACAAACATCACTGAGACCTACAGGATTAAAGCCAGGGCTCTAGCGGAATACGTGCAGGCCACTTACCCTATAGCGGAGTTGGAGCTAACATATTCCGTGAGACCCGTCTGGATTGACTTGGAGGCGCCAGGCCTGCCCATAATGATATTGAAAAACAGGGATCACGGGCGGGTTCTGAGGGAGGTCGCTAGACTGGCTAGGATATATGGCTACGATGCCGGCGTGGCGATGAGGATATGCGGCTCAGGAGGCCAGTCGCGGGGAGTCAAATGGGCAGTTTTCACAGATGTTTTCGCGCCAGTGACTACGCTTGCGCATGAGCTGTACCATCTTTTAGGCCCAATGAATTACGATGATTATGATCAGCATCCTGCGGACGCTGGGTACTGGGTTAACAAGGGTCAGGTAAGGGGGCAGGGGGAAAGCTACTTCATGGCGGGGTTCGAGCTTACGGCTCCCGGCACTCTTCTAGGGGGAACTAATGATGCTGAACGTTCATGGCCTCCCTACTTCGAATGGGCTTGGGAGAGCAGCCACTGGATTACGTTACAGATGTATAAAAGACTGATGGAGGGATGGTTCAACCCTGAAAACTCTAGGGATCCGCTTGCCATCCTGGTGGGCGGGGCGGTTTTCAAGAATGGTTCAGCCTTCTTCGAGCCGTTTCTGGTTCAGGAGGCTGAGATAGACCTGCTGCCGGGTTCAGCCGGAGACCACCATATAGTTTTCCTTGATAAGGAGGGCAGGGTGTTGAAACGGTTCGGCTTCAACGCCAGCTTCCTGGTTTTCGACAGTCCCTTGGAGAATCAGGAGGACGAGTCTTATTTCAACTACTATCTGGAGGCTGTCGACGGCATCCGAGCAATCGAGTTAACAGACTCTAGTGGGAGAACACTGGCCCGCAGAGAAGTATCTGAGAACCCTCCGACCCTGCGTCTAAAGTTCCCCCTGGGCGGAGAGAGGCTGACGAACCTGCGGAGCAGTAAGACTTGGATAAGCTGGGAGGCAAGCGATCCAGACGGGGACACTCTGTACTACTATGTGGCTATCAGCCCGGACAACGGTATCACATGGCTTCCCCTGGAGGTTGACTACATGGGCACGAGCCTCGGGTTCGGCGCATGGTGTTTCGAGCCCGGAGACAAGTACCTGGTCAACGTTAAAGTGTCCGACGGCTTCCACACCATGGAGGTTTTATCGAAGCCGTTCAGCATAGGCCCCTATGTTGAGCTTAAAGTGTTATCGGAGATCGGGGGAGTCAACGGGTCCGGGTGGTATCTGAAGGGTGAGGAAGCAACCTTCAACGTGCTCTTCACAAAGAAGACTATGGATGGGCTTCTAGGGCTGCTGGGAGGCTACTACGAGTTCACAGGCTGGGGTGGAGACCTTGTGTCAAAGGAGACGCGAGTCGCAGTCACGATGGACAGTGACAAAACGGTCAAAGCCATGTTCCGGGCAGACTATACAATGCCGTTAATATACGTAGCGATACTGGTCACCATACTATTTCTCACAGTATTCATCATAGCGCGCGTGCTTAAGGCAAGAAGACCATTGCCTCCGCCTCCGGTTGAATAGCGTACGTTAGGTTGAAGCCTGGTGAGGAGGTTTCTCCCGGTGTTCATTTGCTGCTCCTCGCTGTCGCGGGCCCAAAGCCATCAGCATCCTCCAGCTCATACTCGCCAGCTATTCTGAAGCTTCTTCGATGAGATGTTTTTAAAACAATAATGAATGTAAACGCTTGAGGGAGAGGGTTGTGTGTGAGAGTGGCTGCAAGCCAATAGCCTAGACGAGTTTATCTTTGCCAAGATGCCTTAAACTCTCAACTCGACAGCGCTGAGAAAACGTTATGATGCGCAGTGCAAAATATTGCAGTTTCCGTAACGTGAACTTAGCAAGATAAAAAGGCAGAATTATACGCTCAGCGATAATCTCTGCACACGCTTGTGATGATCCCGGTTAAACCGGTCCATGTTATAATGCTCAAATGCTCTTTGGTTTAGGCGTTATTTTAATCGCATATGCAGGAGATTCTGGCAGGTCCTTTGGAAGAACAATCGTCAAATCCGTGCCTCTTTGCTCCCATTTCAATTGTTCATTAATACTCAAAAGATATGCGATAGTATCTTTCTCCGCGTGTAGAGACTTTAACGTGATTTTATCACTTTTAGGTTTATCCAGTATGATGGTAAAGAGCGAACTCGCCCTCTGCGTGAAACGCACTGGTATGCGATCTTCAGTTACTCCTTCAGCCCTTACCCACGGCCTTGTACCATAGATGGCTTCCCCATTTACGCTAAGCCATTGCCCTAACTCCAATAAACGTCTCCGCTGGTGTTCAGGGATCGTCCCATCGGCCATGGGGCCAACGCCCAATAAAAGGTTTCCATTTTTGCTAACAACATCCACTAATAAAAAGACAAGTCTCTTTAGTGAAAGAATATGCTCCTGGCCTTCATTGCGGTTATACCCGAACGAGTAACCGAGCGCCTGCACGCATTCCCACTTGCCTTTTGATATTTTATCAAAAGTGGCGTATTCCAGCGTCCTAAAATCATGATGGAGCCCCCCAAGAGAGGAAAACCTTCCTGACATCAGACGCGAGACAATCCTATTCGACATCAGCCTAACTAGGAAACGGGATATACGGCTGTTCATATTAAATTGATAGAAACGATCGTTTATTACGCCATCGGGCACATTATTATAATAGTATGAGAAAAGATCTAAAAGATTAGATGCAACAGGATATCCAATATCACCCCATACGACCGACGGCTTATAGCGATCTATTAGTTCATGCCAATGATTATCGACATACTCTGCATATTCTCTGTCTTGTGGAATTGCAGAAAGCAAATCAGCAAGATCTTGTATCACGGTATTGTTGAATGTCCAGTCTAACCCGCCTGAGTAGTATAAACCCATTTTCAGTCCGTTGGCTCGTACGGCTTCTGCTAATTCACCTATGATGTCCCGTTCGGCAAAATATTTCTCTTTTTTCGGATTAGGGTGTTCGCTGGGCCATAGAAGAAACCCATCGTGATGCTTAGCTACGAAAATCACATAACGGGCTCCGGCCTTCTTAAATAGGTCCGCCCAATCTTTAGGGTTCCAATTCCTAGATGCTTCATTAAAGATAGAAACGAAATTGTCGTACGAAAAGTTTTCTCCATATGTATCAACGTGATACTGGTGGGATGGGCTGTTTTTGATCCTAATGGAATTAAAATACCATTCAGAATAAGGGTTTTTGGCAAACCATCCCCTCCAACCCTCCTTTGAAATGACTTCGGAAGGATTGCCTGTAAGTGGAGCCCATCCGGGGACAGAGTACAATCCCCAATGAACAATGATTCCAAACTTGGCATCTTGAAACCAATCTGGAACTGAATGCTTACGTAAAGATTCGACAGTAGGTTCGTATTGCATAATTTAAATATGCTACAATAAAACCTACATTTAAATTTTTTAACCACCTCGCCAAATGCATATGACAGAACAAGCTACGGGTTCACCCTAGTGTTTTTAACCATCCTATGATGCGCATTCTTAGAAAAATATAGAGATCTAGGTTTCAGTTCTTCTCCACAAGCT